>NZ_AJZM02000039.1 GCF_000272405.2 Vibrio tasmaniensis 1F-187 | reverse complement strand
ACTGAATTACGCAACAAAGCCTGAGAAAGACGAAGAAACGCGTCCAGATTTTATGTTGAGCTTTAATATCAGCCCAGTTGTTGAAAATAAGCTGGCGTCTTTGTTCGATTAAGCCGTTATTTGAAATACAGTTTTAGAAACGAAAAAGGCTGAACGATCATCGTTCAGCCTTTTGTGTTATTGGATTGAAGCGATTCTATTAACCCGCAGCAGCCTGCATGATGAGACCACAGATGTAAGCGCCGTATGTACCGAGAGCGTAACCCAATACTGCCATTAGGATACCTACTGGCGCCAGTGCTGGGTGGAATGCAGCTGCTACGATAGGAGCCGATGCTGCGCCGCCAACGTTAGCTTGGCTACCGACAGCCATGAAGAACAGTGGTGCACGGATAAGCTTCGCCATCACAATCATTAGAATGGCATGGATAGTTAGCCATGTGATACCAATGAAGAAGTAGCCTGGATTGTCTAAGATAGCCGTCACATCCATTTGCATACCGATGGTTGCAACTAGGATGTAGATGAACGCTGAACCAACTTTAGACGCGCCGCTGTGCTCAAGGCTGCGTGTAGATTTGAAGCATGAAGCGATGAGCGCGAACGTTGTCACCATTACGATTAACCAGAAGAAGCCTGATGTAAGGCTGTATTTCGCGAGTTCTGGAGCGTTGGTCGAGATCCAAGGTGCGATTAGGTCACTGAATAAGTGAGCTAGACCGGTAAGACCGAATGCAATTCCCGTGATCTTCATTAGATCTGTTGTGGTTGTTGGGCGAGCGTTCTCTTCTTGGTATTTAGAAACCGTCTCTTTTAGCTCTTCGATAGATGATGTGTCTGCTTTTAACCATGCATCAATCTTCTTTTGGCGACCTGCCATGATAAGTAACACGGCCATCCAAATGTTCGCACAGATAACATCAACCGTAATCATTGCAGAGAATAATTGGTCATCAACCTCGAACACTTCTTTCATTGCTGCTTGATTTGCACCGCCGCCAATCCAAGAGCCAGCCACTGTTGTAAGGCCGCGCCATACATCGCCAGATACAAGGTCAGGGTTAACTTGGTCGATAATTAGAATCGCTAAAGGTCCGCCAATGATAATGCCGACAGTACCGGTTAGGAACATGATGACGGCTTTAGAACCAAGGCCAAATATTTTACGAAGGTCTGCTGAGATGATCAGAAGAACGAGTGCACTCGGTAATAGGTAGCGACTTGCAACGAAGTATAGCTTTGAGTTTGACGCATCGATGATGCCTAAACTATTCAATAGAGAAGGAACAAAGTAACAGAGCAATAGACCCGGAACGAACGAGTAGAATTTTTTCAGTGCGCTATTTTGGCTACTTTCCGTGATAAAAACACCGCCAAGAATAACAGCTAACATGCCCATTATTACTGCATCATTAGTAATCATTATTATATCTCCTTTAAGGTGAGCGCAACCGCCTCACTTTTTGAAGTGCAGGACTATACCGACAACTGGTATTCGTTACAAATTGTAACGATAGACATGCTTTGAAACGTTTGTGTTAATTTTTATGGTTTGAATTTGTGAGTGCGGAGCGTTAATTATTGGCGATGTGAATGCTTTAGTGGCGACTTGTGAGGCGTGTTTAGATATATGCAATGTAACTCAAACGTTAGAGGATGGTCGCTACGAATTAGAACGACGACTGAAGGGCTTAAAAGAATGCATATATACCCATATTGACGGTATGGTTTATGTGGAGAGGTAATGTTTTATAAATGTAAAAAGTGAATTCATTTTTGACGGGTAGCTTGAGATTGAAAATTATAACTGGATCACATAAATGTCGTGGTTCATCTGATTTAGGTTCCGTGTTTTGGCTTCATCGGTCGTGCTATTCGTATTTAGAGAATGAAAAAGCGACCCGAAAGCCGCTTTTTGAGTGGTTGTTAACCTCGAATTTGAGCTCTGCTTAGGTTTGTTCTTCCTCAAAGCCATCTGCATAGCCTTTCGGTGGCGGTGTCCAACCTCGTTCTGAGCGAGAGTGCTTGTCTGAACGGTCTTTTTTCATGTCTTCTTTCATTGCTTCTTCAAGGTGAATGAAGATTTGTCGGTAGTTGTTGTCGTAACGTGGGTTCTCTTCCGCTTCAGACCAAGCTTGGTATAGTTTTTCAGACTTACGGCTTTCAACACGTTGATACGTTGATTTTTGCTGTTCAACGAAGAATGGATGGTGCCCTAAAGAACGTAGAGCTTCTGCGCCCATTTCGAGTGCCGAGTGGTACGTTTCTGAGACTACAGAATCTGCACCAGCTTCTCGTAGGCGGTAACTGTGACCACGGTCGAACGCACGCGCTAAAATTTTCACTTTAGGGTAGGTGTGTTTAACGTATTTTACTAATTCAACGCTTGAGTCTTGGTTATCGATAGCGACGACAAACATTGCGGCTTCTTCGATCCCTGCTGTATGCAATAAGTCATGACGAGTCGCATCACCAAAGTAAGATTTGATGTTGATAGAGCGAAGTAAATCGACTTGGTTGGCTTGGTGATCCAAAACCACAGTCTTGACATCATTCGACACCAATAAGCGGTTAACGATTTGACCGAATCGGCCAATACCAGCAATGATCACCGTACCTTTCTCTTCGATAGTATCGGCTTCTCGGTCGTTAGACTTTTGCTCGTAACGAGGAAGTATCACTTTATCAAATAGAATGAATAAGCCTGGTGTTAGGAACATTGAAAGAGCAACAACCAGCGACAGAGTTTGGACTATATCAGCAGGCAATACGTGGTTTTGAGCCGAGAAGCTCAGTAGTACAAAACCAAATTCACCGGCTTGCGCCAAGCTCAACGTAAACAACCAACGGTCGCTATTTCTAATTTTGAAGATCAACGCCAATGTAAACAACACCAAGGCTTTAAGTAGCATAACGCCAAGAGTGAGGCCAATGATCAAACCAAAGTCGTTGAATAGAACATCAAAGTTGATGCCCGCACCTACCGTAATGAAGAACAAGCCAAGTAGCAGCCCTTTAAACGGGTCTATATTAGACTCAAGCTCGTGGCGGAATTCACTGTTCGCCAATACCACACCTGCAAGGAAGGTTCCTAAAGCTGGTGAGAGGCCGACTAGGCTCATTAGTGCAGCAATACCAATAACCAACATCAGTGCGGTTGCAGTAAAGATTTCTCGCAAGCCTGAGCTCGCCACAAAGCGGAACAGTGGACGACTCAAGAAGTGCCCGCCGACCACAACAATCGCAATAGATGCTGTGATCACAAGGCCATAAGCCCAGCCGGGTAGGCCAGCAACAAGACTCAACTCTTCATGGTGATCAGAAGTCGAAGCGACCGCGCTTTGTGCAGCTTCGATTAATTCTGGCAATGCCAATAGAGGGATAAATGCCAGCATCGGAATGACAGCGATATCTTGGAACAGTAAGACCGAGAAAGCATTCTTGCCGCCTTCTGTCTTGGAGAGCCCTTTCTCATTAAAGGTTTGGAGAACAATCGCGGTAGATGACAGTGCGAAGATCAAACCGATAGTCAGCGCGATCGTCCAAGGTTGCCCGAAGAACAGAGCAATCCCCATGACTATGGCCGTTGTGCCACCGACTTGTAGGCCGCCGAGCCCCATCAGGCGGTTTCTCATTGCCCAAAGCATCTTCGGCTCAAGCTCAAGCCCGACCAAGAACAGCATCATTACTACACCGAATTCGGCAAAGTGTTGAATGGTCGTGGTCTCTTCACCCACTAAGCCGATGATTGGGCCAATCACCACACCGGCAATCAGGTAACCAAGCACAGAGCCGAGGCCAAGCCTTTTGGCGATAGGGACGGCGATGACTGCCGCGAGCAAATAGATAAATGCTTGTAGAAAATATCCTGTCATGATCTAACCTCTGCTCATCATTTCATCGACATAATGGTTTAGCTTTTCAGCCTTGCTTGCCTTTTTAAGATCGACTTCGCCCGCAACAAAAGCCTCTAAAAGCGATTTGTAGCTATTTACATGATCTTGAATTCGGCCTTCTTCTAACGCAGTACGTGAACCAAACAAAGCCAATGGAGCCAAGTAGTTCATGCCGCACAAAGACGCCGTTTGTTCGATTGGGTGAAGCAGTTCACGGATGGTGAAGTGGTTATAACCGTCAGTTTGATAAGCCTCTTTTTTGCCGCCAGCGGTGATACTGCATAACAAGCTCTTACCTTGCAGTTCATTACCGTCGGTGCCGTAAGCAAATCCGTATTCTAGGACGAGGTCTTGCCATTCTTTAAGAATCGCGGGTGTTGAGTACCAATATAGTGGGAACTGAAAAATGATGATGTCATGGTCCAACAGGCGTTTCTGTTCACGATCGATATTGATCTTGAAGGTCGGGTATTCAGCATAAAGATCGACACAGGTGACGCCTTCAATACGCTTGGCTTGCTCAAATAAGGGTTTGTTCGCTTCAGAGCGATGCTGAGAAGGGTGGGCGAATAGCACCAAGACTCGATTTTTCGACATATAGCCCTCTTTGTCCATTAACGAATAATATTTATTGGAATTATAGATATACAATAATAGAAGAATGGTTGAACAACAACGAATTAGCCCATACTTATCTAGTTAGATGCGCGTGTTTTTAGGGACTTAATTATATAAAACACCCGTCAATTTGAGTATTTCCGGCACACGCAGCCGATGACTGCGTAAAACTAATTATTCGCTAATAATAAAAGCGAAGAGGTGCACTTTATGTCACCGTTGAAGGCTAACGTAAATAATTCAATCACCCTACATAGAACGACAATGAATAAAGGAAAAACTATGAGCATGGACTTGCGTCAACAATGTGATTTGTTGCTTTCCGGTCACCTAGAACCGACTCCAGCACAAACATTCGCTCAGATGGCTGAATGGTGTGAGGCACATAATGTGAGCCATGATAGCTACGGCGATGGTGAGTTTATCGAGAGCTTCGAAAACAAAGTCGCGGAACTGCTAGGTTATGAAGCGGCTGTATTTGTGATTACTGGCACAATGAATCAACCGACAGCGTTAGAGATTGCTTGCCAAGAAAAAAGAAATCCTTTGGTGGCGATGCACGAATCCAGCCATATTATGCGCCATGAACGCCAAGGGTATCAGCTCCAGAACCGTTTCAATATACTTCCGGTTGGTAATGTATTTCGCACTTGGAATGTCGACGACTTAAAGGCTTGGCCTGATGAGATTGCCGCGGCATTGTATGAACTACCGATGCGAGAGATTGGTGGTCAGCTGCCTGAGTGGGAAGAGCTTGAAGCGATAAAGCAGTACTGCAAAGAACAATCGATTCATCTGCATATGGATGGTGCTCGTTTGTGGGAGTGTGGCGCGTATTATCAAAAGCCATACAGCGAGATCGCGAAGGGGTTCGATACAGCTTATGTTTCGCTCTATAAAGGGTTAAATGGTCTTGGGGGGTCACTCCTACTAGGTGATAAGGCTTTCGTAGCAAAAGCTTCAGCGTGGATGAAGCGTCAGGGCGGAAATGTTTATCATCGCACGCCTTACGTGGTTTCGGCAGCAATGCAGTTTGATCAACGGATCGAGTTGATGCCAGCATTGTATGAGCGTACCAAGCAAATCTATCAAATCTTACAAGATTACCCGCAGTTCAAAGTGAACCCGCAGCAACCCCAAGTAAACATGCTTCACCTCTATTTACCGGTGAGTTTTGAGGATGGCATTATCCTGCGCGACAATATAGCTAAGAAGCACAAGGTTTGGATAGGAAACCCAGCGATCAGCGAACTGCCTACCCAATGTAAGATTGAATGGTATGTGGGTGATAACTTACTAAACTTGCCAGATCATGAGCTGATCGACATTCTAGACTTTATTAACGAAGAGCTGATTTAATTAACTAAGAGTTGATTTGATCGCAGAAGAATTGAATTAATTACAGTAGAAGTGATTTAACTGAGATGAATACAGGACATGTTTCCTGTATTCATTTTTACGCCGATAGGATGGCGGGGTCTTGTTACATGTATTGGTTGATGTACACGTCGACTAAAAACATGAATACAGGCACCGTGCTGAGAAGTCCGAAGAAGACGATTGGCACCCAGTTTTTCATTTTCTTTTTAGGTTGCTCAGTGTTGCTCATAAATTCGGCCTTAAATTAGTTGTTGTAGTTGTTGTAGTTGTTTAGCTTTGTGATACTAAAAATCTACGAACATGGTATCAAATAAAATCGATGATCCCTATGCGGATTTGGCGTTTCGTGGTGTGTATCAATCACAGAAAATCTAGGCGATTCATAAGCGGTTCATAAAGACTCAATAATAATGAACCTATTAGAACAAGTATTGCCTTACTCGGCATATGAGATAAACAGCATTCAAAGATTTGGAGAAGACAACATGAGAACAATAGGAAACATCATTTGGTTTCTGTTTGGTGGCGTATTTATGGGACTGGCATGGTGGTTCTTCGGACTGCTCGCATTCCTCACCATCGTTGGTATTCCATGGGGTAGAGCGTGTTTTGTAATGGGTAACTTCTCATTCTTCCCATTTGGTCAAGAAGCGATTTCACGTGATGAATTGACCAATGAAACTGACATCGGGACCAGCCCACTTGGTATGATTGGTAACATCATTTGGTTCTTATTTGCTGGAATCTGGTTGGCGATTGGTCACATCATGTCAGCAGTAGCGTGTTTCATTACTATTATAGGTATTCCGTTTGCGATTCAGCACCTTAAGCTCGCGGTTATCTCATTGGCGCCAATCGGTAAAACCGTTGTCGACAAGCGTGAAGCAGAAGCGGCACGAGTAAGAAACTACAAGGGTTAAGACTACAGTTTAAGCCTTATATAGAACTGAAAAAGCACATCACATGATGTGCTTTTTTGTGCCTCGTTTTCTATCTAACGATGCCCCAATCTCACAAACACTCACTAGATAATAGTTCCACTAGACATTGTTGAACAAGACTTCAAGCCTAAGGGTGATGTTGGCTTCTTCGGTATGTTTCTCATAGGGCTTTCGTTCCCATTGGTAGCGCGGAATCAATTCGTAGAACAGCCATTCTTTCCAAACGTTTTCTCGGTAGGTTATCGACACCTGTGAGTATTCGTAGTGGTTATACGGCTCGCTGGTTGCTGCAATCGTCGCGCTGTATTGCAGAGCTTGGTCTTGAGAAAGATAGTGATACAAAGTTAGCCCCGTACCGTACTCCCAGCCTTTAAGGTCGTCGTTATAACCTGCAAAGTTCGACCATCGCGCTAAGAAGTCATCACTCAAAGAAAGATCAAAATCGATATCGGTGATCTCGCCAGTTTCTTGCTTTTCTTGATACACACGTTGGGTCAGCCTGAATACGGCATCGGTAGTGAGAGGGTAGGTAAAGCGATAACGAGCTTCAATACGCGGACGCAGTGTCGCTTTAATATTGAAGCTACTGTAACCCTTCGCATAAGCATCGTAACGAAGGCCGAGTGCGCTCTCTAATTCCTCTGAATCTTGTGGAAAGAAATCAAAGAACTCTTCATCGCTGACAGATTCGTAGATTAATTTTAGGCGCTTACTTGCAAAGGGAAGATGTAAACGTGCGTTGAGCTTGGTTGAGTAGTCGACGTCACCACCTTCTGAGTAAATAAAATCGTTGTACCAACGCACAGACGTGCCCGCTCGAGCATCTTCGGTAATGCGGTCATCGACAAAGAAACTGTCAAACCATAATGCGGGTTGGCAAAATTTACTGTTTAGGTAGTGATAGGCTTTTTCGACAGGGGCGTCTTCTAGCGGCTGACTGTGGCACTCATTTTGTTCCTCTGCTTGAGCGGAGTGGGTAACGAGTGAAGCTAATAATGAGGTGCTAACTATCCAACGACTCAATGGAACCTGTTTGTCATTCTATATATCAATAGTTTAACTATAACCAAGCGATCGCAACAATGCGACTTTTTAGTGGTGAGCAGTGAGTGATTAGTCACTACTGATTAGTGATGAGGGTAAAGATCTGAAAGGTATCGGGCAGATAAAAAAACGGGCTCAGAAGGTGAGCCCGTTTGTGTTAGCTATTTGTTTTTAGCAAGAGCCGGGTGTTTTTAGCTCGAATAACTTGTCGCTAGATTACATTGCCGCTTCGAAGATCGCTGAGATTTCTTCGTGAGTCGCTTGTTTAGGGTTAGTGAAACCACAAGCGTCTTTTAGTGCGTTGTCAGACAGAGTCGGGATGTCTTCCAATTTAGCACCAAGTTGAGCAATACCTGTTGGGATGTTCACGTCATTTGCTAGTTGAACAATCGCGTTGATAGCTGCTTCTGCGCCTTGCTCTGCTGTCATACCTTCAACATTCACACCCATCGCTTTTGCAACATCACGTAGACGATCTGGACAAACTTGAGCGTTGTAACGTTGAACGTGTGGTAGCAAGATAGCGTTACATACACCGTGTGGAAGGTCGTAGAAACCACCCAGTTGGTGCGCCATTGCATGAACATAGCCAAGAGAAGCGTTGTTGAATGCCATCCCCGCCATGAACTGTGCGTAAGCCATTTGCTCGCGAGCTTCAATGTCTTCACCGTGCGCTACTGCTGTTCTTAGATGTGCTTGCACAAGTTCGATTGCTTTAATCGCAACTGCGTCTGTGATTGGCGTTGCTGCGATTGAAACGTAAGCTTCGATTGCGTGTGTCAACGCATCCATGCCTGTTGCTGCCGTTAGTGATGCAGGTTTTGCAAGCATCAACTCAGGATCGTTTACTGAAATAAGTGGTGTTGTGTGCTTATCAACGATAGCCATTTTAATGTGACGAGCTTCGTCAGTAATGATGCAGAAACGCGTCATTTCAGAAGCTGTACCTGCTGTTGTATTGATAGCAATTAGAGGCATCATTGGCTTTTCAGATTGATCTACACCTTCGTAATCTGCAATTTTTCCACCGTTAGAAGCAACTAACGCGATACCTTTTGCACAGTCGTGTGGCGAACCGCCACCTAGTGAAACAACGAAATCACAATCGTTGTCAGTCAGTAACTCAAGACCATCGTTCACGTTAGTGATGGTTGGGTTTGGTTGAGTACCGTCGAATACAACTGCGTCTACGCCACGTTGGCTAAGTAGGTCTTGTACCTGTTTAACCACGCCAATTTGGTTAAGGATCTTATCCGTTACGATCAGACCTTTTTTGAAGCCTTGAGACTGAATGCTATCAGCAGCATCTTTCAAACAGCCAGTACCCATGAAGTTGATTGTAGGGATGTAAAATGCAGTAGACATTGGAAAACTCCGTTAATTATGATTTTTTAATTTCCTACATGTTGTCGGCAATCAACTGGTCGACCATTGATCTGGAACAACTTTGATTCCGAACTACCACTTTGTGATTATGTGTTGTGATAGGGCTCATATAGCAATCGTTTTTATGGTTTTCTTATGTGTTTATTGTCAGTAATGGAAAGCGAACTGTTGATTGATTTAATAACAGAATTGCGTTCCATGACCATGAAAGTAAAGGCTATTCACTCAACGTCGGTTCAAGTTCAGTTTGTGTCGATGGTTTGCGTGAGTCATCGTTAGCTTCAATTTGAGGTTGCTGAGACTCATCGGTATCTAAGGCGTCAGAGGTGTCTTCTGGTTGTTCATCATAATACTTAACAAGGAATGGGGTGAGCATGACGGATGACGGTAAGAAGTGCTTCATGGTACCTCCCGGTACTTAAGTGTATTTCTTGTATGGTATTGGTTTAATATGTGGCAAAATTTGCGATACATCATGACTTGTTGCTTGTTTTCTATAAATTCTTAGAACTATATTCAGGCTCACAAAATTGATAGTAGAATGCACATCTGGCCTTTGAGGCAACGAGAAAATAAATACAAGCACTGCTCAACCGCGCGAATAATAGGAAATAAAATGAAGTACGATTGGATATTCTTTGATGCAGATGAAACTTTGTTCCACTTTGATGCTTTTCAAGGAATGAAGCTGATGTTCTCCCGTTTTGGCGTGGACTTTAGCGAACAGGATTATTCAGTTTATCAAGAGGTTAATTTGCCATTATGGGTCGATTACCAAGATGGCCGTATTACGGCGGCACAACTGAAGCACGCGCGTTTTGAAAGCTGGGCAACAAAATTAGAGACAACAACGGCAGCACTAAACAGTGCGTTTTTAGCCGCAATGGCAGACATCTGTTCTCTGCTTCCTGGTGCAAAAGAGTTGATGGAGTCGTTAAAAGGCAAAGTGAACATGGGCATCATCACCAATGGTTTCACAGAGCTGCAGTCAATCCGTTTGGAACGAACAGGAATGACAGACTACTTTGATCATGTGATCATTTCTGAGGAAGTCGGTGTCGCTAAACCAGACGCGGAAATTTTTGAGCATGCGCACAAGCTGATTGGATTGCCATCAAAGCAAAGAGTATTGATGGTCGGGGACAACCCACACTCTGATATTTTAGGTGGCTTGGATTTTGGTATTGAGACCTGTTGGTTAAACAGTCAAGAAAAGGCAACACCAGCCGGCATCAACCCTCACTATCAAGTGAAGTCTTTGGCTGACCTGCAAGCACTTTTGTTGGCATAACAGCTAACAGCCAATTGCTTTTAGATTTTTGAGTGAATGATTGATAGCCGAGTGCAGTTATGTGCTCGGCTACTTATTTTTACCTACTGCAAGTTATCGATAGTGGTGCTTAAGCCTATCTTTGCTTTAAGCTCGCTTTGATTACCCAATTACAATAAAGAGAAGGAAGAGGCGTGCTGAAATCTCATCGCCATAGCTGCTACGGCATTGCTGCCATTTTACTTTGGAGCTGCTTAATTGCATTGTCTCGTAGTGTGTCAGAACAACTGGGCCCAATTGGTGGTGCTGCCAGTCTTTATACAGTGAGCTCACTGTTGTTAGTCTGTGTTATGGGGTTACCTAAGCTGTCGCGCTTCTCTAAATCGTATTTGATGATCGGTGGTGCCTTATTCGTTTGCTACGAAATCTTCTTGGCTCTGGCTTTAGGAATGGCAAATAGCCGACATCAAGCCTTAGAAATGGCCGTTATCAACTACCTATGGCCTGCACTAACGGTGTTGTTTGCGGTGCTGTTGAGTGACAAAAAGATCAACTGGTTGGTTTATCCAAGTATCGTCTTAGCGTTTTTTGGCGTGGCTTGGAGTATCAGCGGCGATCAGGGGCTTTCTGTCGAGCAAATCGCGGCTAATATTGCGACCAACCCTAAAACCTATTCGATGGCATTCTTCGGCGCGATTATTTGGGCGGTATATTGCAATTACACCCAACGCGTTGCTAAAGGGCAGAATGCGATTGTGCTTTTCTTTATCGCTACGGCGATCACTCTGTGGATCAAATACGCATTGAGTGATGAAACAGGCATGGTGATGACTTCAAGTGCTGCGATTGACTTAGTGCTTGCCGGGGCTTGTATGGGGGCTGGTTACGCGCTTTGGAACACAGCGATTCTGGGGGGGAATATGGTGTTTCTTGCAACCATGTCTTACTTTACGCCAATCTTCGCGACCTTACTGTCTTCTATGATTCTAGGTTTGTCATTGAGCATGAGTTTTTGGCAGGGCGTTTGTATGGTGACGATTGGTTCACTGGCTTGCTGGTGGGTAACCAGAGACAAAAAGCCGACGGTTAAGGCGTCGGCTTCTAAAAATGTTCATTCTCAGTCTTAATTTGCGCTTATATATCAGTGCGAGGATTTCCTAGTCTTCAATCAATATTCCATTTCTTCCTTGGTCTTTTACTTTGTAGAGTGTTTTATCTGTTTTTTGGATCAGCTCTTCATTGGTTAGATTTAAAATATCAAAGTGTGTGAATATCGCTCCACCAACCGAAAGAGTTAAGCGATCACTGCATTTGGACTTCTTGTGGCTGATATTTAAATCATGCACACCGGATAAGAGCTGAGAAGTCTTTGCTAGCAACGCGTTTTTTGTTTCACCCGTACATAAAACTAAAAACTCGTCACCGCCAAATCGGAATACCTTAAAAGATTCTGCTGAAAAATGATGTTTAAGCTGTTTTGATATGGTAACCAAAACTTCATCCCCTTTCACATGACCGTAGCAATCATTGAATTGTTTATAGTAGTCAATATCAATTAATAGTAACGCGTAGGGTTGTTCTATTTCTACAGTATCACGCCACTGTGTGATGGATTCTGCCAAGGTTAAACGGTTAAATAATTGACTGAGTGGATCTAAATTCATCAGTGTTTTGAGCGTCATTTTTTGTTCTTCAAGTTGTTTCTTTTGCTGCTTATTCTGAAGATCAATGGATAAATAAGAACCCAAATGTTTCATTAAAGATAAGTGATGTTCTTGGTATGCGTTGGGCTCAATGGATTGGACGGTAAGAACACCAAGGCGCTTACCCTCAAGAATGAGCGGCAGCATGATAACAGACGAGTAGTCTTCTTTAGTTACACCAGTTAAAGCGTGCTCACCGAGTGGTTTATTTAATAGTTTGTTCAGTGCTGCTTTTGTAAATGCACCATGACAGAAAGGTATTCTGTTATTAATGCAATATGCACTTAATGTCGCTTGTTTTGTACAGTCGACAGTGAAAGGTTCGAGTGTAACACCCAGGTCTAAATAAATTTCATAGGTCAGTTGTTGTGTATCTTCGTTATACAAAGCTAGCCCAAGAGACTCAACTGGCATCACCTTTTTCAGATCTTCGTGAAGGCGTTGCATCATATCGGTGAGGTTTGAATGTGAACTTAAATACTCACCAAATGAAGTAATTAAATCTAAATCTGTTGTGAAAGAGTGTGCTTTCTCTAATGCGGGGCGTTCTGAGTACAGTTGATACAATTGAAAAACGGCTTCGTTATTACTCTCGGAAAGGTTCTGGAATGCTATTGACTGAAGTTCAAAGGCCTTCTCAACTATCTTAGATTGTTGGGCTTCCGTTGCTTCTTGGCGACTAAAATTAAATAGTGATGAGGCGAGTTTTTGTAGTGATGTAGCGCTGCCATATTTGTTTCCTAAAGATATAGCACGGCTTAAATATGGCTCAAGGATATCGTTTCTTTCATGCTCTATTGCACATGAACAGTAATTTTTAAAGTTTCGATTAAGTAAAAATTGTCGCCCAGTAATTCACAGATTTCAATTGCAGTCTTAAAAGAAGAGAGTGCTTCATCAATCGGCTTTGTTGCGTAATTCAGT
>NZ_AJZM02000038.1 GCF_000272405.2 Vibrio tasmaniensis 1F-187 | reverse complement strand
ACCTACTGAGCTAAGTCGGCACAAGTGGGGCGCATTTTATTGAATGATTTTCCACCTTGCAATAGTAAATTGAAAAAAAGTGAAAAATTCTCCTATCAAATTCCTATATACGGCTATTTAGCTCAAGGTTTCTGCCTTTAACCCACATCTAGTACAGGAAGATATTTTATTTATCTATCGCTTGATGTATTTTCCATGCACTTGTTTTGTTATCCACTATAGAGTTTATATGAGCCCATTTATGTCATTTGACCGCGAACGTTGGTCTGAGCTAAGGAATTTAGTTCCGATGACACTTTCTGAGAGCGACTTAAAAGAGCTTCAAGGCATCAATGAAAAGCTCACAATGGAGGAAGCCGTTGAGATCTACCTGCCGCTCTCTCGCCTATTAAATCTCTATGTGGCAGCCAGACAGAATAGAAACTCAGTACTCCATCAATTCCTGGATAAAAACGAGAAAGCACCACCTTTTATCATCGGTATTGCTGGAAGTGTCGCTGTGGGCAAAAGTACAACTGCACGACTGCTTAAAGCCCTACTTTCTCGCTGGGAGAACCACCCAAAAGTTGAGCTAGTGACAACCGATGGCTTCTTATACCCAAATGAGGTGTTAGAAGAAAAAGGATTGATGAGTAAAAAGGGCTTTCCGGAGTCTTACGATATTAAGCGTTTAGTGAACTTTGTTTCGGATGTAAAAGCATGCAAGAGAAATGTCACGGCTCCCGTGTACTCGCATCTTACGTACAACATTACTGATGACGTTAAGTGTGTCGACCTACCAGATGTGCTTATTATTGAAGGACTTAATGTCTTGCAAACAGGCATGAACGATCCACACGAGCCACATCGCGTGTTTATTTCAGACTTCCTTGATTTCTCTCTCTATGTTGACGCTGATAGCCAACAAATCAAAGAGTGGTACGTCAATCGCTTTATGAAATTCCGCGATGGCGCGTTTACCAAACCTGGCTCTTACTTTAGTCATTACACAAAATTATCGAACCAAGCGGCACTGGATAAAGCGGAAGGTATCTGGAGTTCAATTAATGGCTTGAACCTAGAACAAAATATCCTTCCTACACGAGAAAGGGCTCACTTGATTCTACGTAAAGGCGCAGACCATATGGTTGAAGAAGTATTACTAAGAAAATAGTAACACCTTAATCGCCTTTTCTTAGCGATATCTCTCCGCCGATATAGCTCTCGATACCATTCTCAGTTTTGAGTAATACAGCACCTTGTTCATCGATGCCTTGAACAACACCTTCAATTTCTCTAGGTCCAATGATCAACCTAACATTGCGACCTAAGAAATTATCAAAGCGATTCCAACGCTCTACAAAATTCGACATCCCTTTCAACTCATAATCAACAAGAGACTTATCCCAGGCATTGATCAGAGCCTGCGCTAACTGATTGCGATCGGGCACCTTCCCATCACACACTTCTTTAAGAGAAGTCCACGGTTGGCCAATACCTGATGTTGTTGGATCCATGGATAAGTTTAGCCCTAAACCAATCACAATATGAGCAGCGCCACCAGACTGTCCTGACAGCTCTACCAAGATACCAGCGAGCTTCTTGTCATTGTGGTAAAGGTCGTTCGGCCATTTGAGCTTTATACCTTCTACGCCCATCTCTTCCAAAGCTTCAACAACAGCGACACCAACCACAAGGCTCAAGCCCATAGCGGCAGCCATCCCTGCGTCGAGTCTCCAATACATTGAAAGATAGAGGTTTGCACCGAATGGCGATACCCACTCTCGTCCACGGCGTCCACGTCCCGCAGCTTGATATTCAGCAATACAGACAGAACCCGATTCGAGGATGTTAGTACGATCTAATAGGTGTTGGTTTGTTGAACCTATGATTGGAATGAGTTCAAGAGAAGCATCACGACTAACAACAGACAATTTGTCTTCGTCAAGCATATCTAAACGGCTAGCTAGCTTATAGCCCTTGCCTTGAACTCGGTAGATATCTAACCCCCAGTCTT
Organism: Vibrio tasmaniensis 1F-187; assembly: GCF_000272405.2. Taxonomy (GTDB): domain Bacteria; phylum Pseudomonadota; class Gammaproteobacteria; order Enterobacterales; family Vibrionaceae; genus Vibrio; species Vibrio tasmaniensis_A. The sequence continues at coordinate 3,828 of NZ_AJZM02000038.1, read as the reverse complement.
GAATACCTTTAATGTGCTTGCTGATAGCCGCTCGTGATACACCAATCATTTCACCTAGAGCTTCACCTGAATGAAACTCACCGTCAGCAAGACATCTCAATAGTGCAAGCTTGGTACTGTGTTCTCTCATGCCAATGACTCCAAAGCCTTGTCTAGGTTTGTCTCGCAGTCTCGTCCCATAAAACGCACTTCATGTTCCAGTCGAATATCGAATTTATTCAAGACAGACTGACGTACTCGCTCTGCAAGCTTAAGGATATCCACAGCAGAAGCCTTATCATAATTGATGATAACTAATGCTTGGTTTGGGTGAACTTGAGCACCGCCTTCTGTCACGCCTTTGAACTGACATTGATCAATCAGCCAGCCTGCAGCGACTTTGATCATGTCATTGCTCTCATAGCCTACAATGTTTGGGTATAGAGCAAACAGGCGATCAAAATGATCTTTGGTGATCACAGGGTTTTTGAAGAAGCTGCCCGCATTACCTTGGACTCTAGGGTCTGGCAACTTACTTGAACGGATAGCGCATACTTCATCAAATATAGTACGAGGAGAGAGCGTATCGGCTGCTAGGCTTTTTAACGGGCCATAGTGATTGCATGGCTCCCACTCTTTCGGCAACGTTAAACCAATCGCAACAACAATCGCTTTATCGTAGAGAGCGTGCTTGAAAATAGAATCTCGGTAACCAAAGAGACACTCTTCTTTGCTCAATCGCTTAACTGTATAAGTATCCAGACACAGGATATCGACATACTCGCATACGTCTTGTAGCTCAACACCATACGCACCAATATTTTGAATCGGGGCCGAACCTGAACAGCCAGGTATCATTGCTAGGTTTTCTAGACCACCGAGCCCTTTATCCACACTCCATTCAACTAAGTGTGGCCAATCTTCCCCCCCACTAACATGCAGTAGGTGATGACTATCCGTCTCGGTCAACTCAATCCCGGATAATTTGTTCACTATGACCAGACCAGCGAAGTGCTCAGTAAAAAGCATATTACTGCCTTTACCCAGTATTAACTTAGGTAAAGCTGACCATTTAGGGTCTCTGTAAACGGAAATTAATTCTTCGATATTGGTGACTTCAACCAACGTATCACACGTCTGATCTATGGAAAAAGTATGAACATTTTTTAAACTAGCATTGAGATGGAATTGCATGGCGATATTCAATTAACTTACACTGCAGTCATTCTACAGCAGATAAACCAATGGCGCAGTGACTGAATGAACAATGTCATCATTACCCAATTAGACCCAGTAAAGGTTCCCCTAGTTAAACGTTTCTATAAAGAACATTACCCAACGGGAAAAGCTAATAAAAGTGAACTGATCTATTCGTTATTACTGGATAACGAGCTGTGCGGTGTCGTGCGCTTTCGTACAATAGAAAATAATCGCTTACTTACTGGAATGGCGATATCAAAACAACATCGCGGTAAGCAATTAGGCTCCAAACTTATGGATTATTGTGCGCAACATGCACTTACGGAAGACGATTACTGCTTTGCGTACGCTCATCTCACCAATTTTTACGCGCGACACAAATTCGTACAGGTAGAGCCTAAAGATCTGCCAAATGGTTTAAGAGTTTTATACGAGCGCTATTCGAATAGCGGAAAAGATCTCATTCCTATGCATTATCAGCAAAATTGTTAGAGAATGCCTCGATTATCTAGTATTTGATGCTATCCCTTTGGTAAAATTAAAGGTTCGCAATTTTGCATATTTTTAAGGTAAAACAGTCAATATGATTGCCAGTAGGAATCCATTCATACAGTTGCCAACCATAGCGCAGAATCCTGACAAGTTTGAAGTACTACTATCAGCGCAAGAGTTTCGAACTCGTCTACTTGATGAGATATCTCGCGCAACGACTCGTATTAGTTTAGTCGCTTTGTATCTTGAAGATGATGAGGCTGGCCGTGAAATCCTAACTGCCTTATATGAAACAAAGCAAAAGAATCCAGAATTAGACGTAAGCGTTTGTGTCGATTGGCACCGAGCGCAGCGCGGATTGATTGGTGCAGAGTCTTCTGAAGGCAATGCAGCCATGTATAAAGAGTTTGCAGAAAAATATCAGCACTCTGTACCCGTCTATGGCATTCCAGTTCGCGGCAAAGAAGTCTTTGGCGTATTGCATTTAAAAGGCTTTATCGTCGATGACAGCGTGATATACAGCGGTGCAAGCCTCAACAATATCTACCTGAATTACCATGACCGCTATCGCTTTGATCGTTACCATGTTTTAAACAACGCAGCGCTTGCTGATTCAATGTTTACCTACGTACACGAACAGATGGTTGCGGACAGCGCTGTTTATGACCTGGCTGATAAGAACAAGCCTTCGACCAAAGAACTGAAACCAGCTATTCGTCAGTTTCGTGCATCATTAGCAAGGTCTCAGTATCAATTCGATGGTCAAGAGGTTTCAGCAGACCAAGTTGCTGTAACACCATTAGTTGGTATCGGTAAAAGACGTAACCGTCTGAATCAAGGAATCAATCAACTCGTAGCTCAAGCTAAAGATGAAATCTTTATCTGCACACCTTACTTCAACTTCCCACCTAGCCTAGCTAAAGAAGTGAAGAAAGCGCTTAAGCGTGGCGTAAAGGTCAGCATTGTTGTTGGCGATAAGACAGCGAATGATTTCTTTATCTCACCAGAAGAAGAGTTTAAAACGATTGGTGGTCTTCCATACCTTTACGAATTGAACTTACGTCGTTTCGCTAAAGCGAATGAGGCTCATATTGCTAGCCGTAATCTATCAATTCGACTTTGGCAACACGATTCCAACAGCTTCCACCTAAAGGGTATTTGGGTAGATAAGCGCTACATGCTACTAACAGGTAATAACCTAAACCCTCGCGCATGGAAGTTGGATCTAGAGAACGGCATCTTTATCCAAGATAACTACCATCACCTAACAGACAAGTTTCAGGCTGAAGTGGATAATATCCTTCAACACACTCAGCTTATCTGTACCTATAAGCAGTTAGATAAGGTAGAGAGCTACCCGATGGAAGTTCAGAAGTTGATTCGTAAGATCACTCGTGTGAAAGCCGATAGAGTGCTTAAGCAAATACTGTAGTCGGATGTATTAGAAACACTATTTATCAACGCCTAGCATACGCTAGGCGTTTTTGTATCTGCGATATAAATGACTAAATCGTGAAAATCGTTGATAAGTACCACCACCCGAATTCTATCTATTATCTCCTAGACCTCATGGGCTTTTCTTGGATAACTTCTCGCTCCAAACACCCCAAGCAATCACAGCAAATCCAAGACGATTAAAAAAAATCAAAATAGAAACGGTCCTTAAGATCCCCGGTCATATTGGGCTAGAGTGTGTTGATGTCTGGTTTCAAGACGAAGCTAGGTTTGGTCAACAGAACACAACTACACGTCTTTGGGCGACTCGTGAAACGAGGCCTCGTGTGGTAAAACAACAGCAATTTGAATACGTTTATTTGGTTCGGTAGGAATTGATGAAACAACAGTGGTTCTTTGGGTTAACAAGGACATAATGACAAATCACTTAGAGCAGATATCTAAGGCTACTGAAAAAGGACGTCATGCAGTCTTTATTATGGATGGAGTTGGTTGCGAAAACATGATCTAGCAAATCAAAGTTTCACTGGTTATAACGACATTGTTTCCAAGGTTTGTCGCGCTTGGAATGGATTTCTTGAGTGCAAAGATCGCGTCACCAAAATGAGCAGAAAAGATTGGATAAACCTGATCAGTAACTTTCCGGATTGGTATAACAGCAAGACACTTTTTCAAATGTAAAAAAGCCCTGCTATTTCTAGC
>NZ_AJZM02000037.1 GCF_000272405.2 Vibrio tasmaniensis 1F-187 | reverse complement strand
TCTCTCGGAATGACAGGTTTGTCTTATATTGCCCCAATAGACACCGCCAAACCGGCCCCCTGAAAACAGGAGGCAAAAAGAATATGACACTGTGTATTATATTGATTCCGTATGAATAGTGTAAAAATGCGAATCGAAGAATGTTTTTTTTCATGAAATATTACACCATATAAACTGATACACCAATGAACACTAAAACAGCTCCCATAAATTGATTACAAGTCACATTTTCTTTTAAGAAAAAACGTGTCATGAAAAGCACTACTAGGCCATTCAAACTTGTCGCCATATACACAACATCCACAGATAAATACTGTAAAGCGTTAAAACTGATAATTGGCGCTAACATCAATAGCGCGACTGTAAAAAACAAAGTGATTTTGCTTTTATTCCTACTGTACTCTTTATAAGTTACAACTCCTATTGAGGTTGCCAAAATAGCAGCAAAAACAAATAAGTAACCAATTAGCATTTTCTTTTTGAAACCTCCATCAAATAAAGCCCGGAAAGTATAATCCCCAGACCTACGACTTTCTGAAGAGTCAGTTCAGCCTCCCCTGTAGCAACCGCATAAATGAAAATCAAAGGAAAAAACATGGCTGTTAATGGGTATGTTTTTGATAGATCATAACGACGGTTCAACCAGCCCCATGCAATAAACTTGATAACATTCAAAAAAACTACGGTAGCAATAACTGCGATACCTACCCAGCTAAACAACTCAACTTGAGATGCTGATTCACTCAAAATAACCGATGTTAGAAAGGTTAAAAACACCGTAAATAAGACAGAGACAATTCGCATAATCAATTTCTAACGTTCAAAGTCAGGATACTGGCCTAAATATAAAAAAGTATCTCTATAATAATCGTAGAGGTACTCCATCACTTCCTCTGGTGGCTTTTCTTTATTTGAGCTAGTATTTTCAGCCCTAAAGAAGCTTTTCGGTTCATATTTATGATCAACACCTAAAAACTTGTAGGTTCTTGACAAGCTTAATAGATGCTTAGTTAAATTTTCTGTCGAAAGAATGAGTAAGCTATCTTTAGGGAAATACTTCTCATACAAGTCAATATAATTTTTATACAAGCCCCTGCCTAAATAATCGAACGGGTCTGTGGACAATACGGACGTTAGCGAAGGAGCCTGTTCTCTATTTAGGATAGCATCACAAATCCCTCTACTTTCCAGGCCATTACTAACTGAAAAGTGATAATTTGACAATGCTCTTTCAACGGGGTTTCGTAAGACCATAATAATCTTGGCTTCAGGAAACATAGTGGATATTCTTTGAGCAGCTAATTCTGACTCAATATAAGTTGTGCTTTTTTCACCGCACGCAAGGATGTCACTTTCAACATTTGAAAAATATTTTGATAAGTAGCTGTGCTTGTTATCGTCAAATTCATCACCTAAAAAGTGTTTAGGCTCAGGTCTAACGGGCTCGGCCATCGCTATCTGAGGGTGTTGCTGTAACATTTTATAGAGCCATGTTGTACTGCTTCGTTGAGCCCCTACAATAAAAAACTGGTTCATTCGACTTCCTCTGATACGTGATAAGCGCAATCATGGGACAAAGTTTTTGAAATTCGTATAACATATTCACCCAGTACCCCAAGCAATAAGATAACAAACCCATTCAAAAATGATAGTAATGCAACTAATGTTGTCCAACCTTGTACACTACTTCCAAAAAGCAATTGATTAACTATCATAAAAAGTCCCCAAATAAAACTAACAATAGATATACCCCCACCGAGTATTGATAGCGCTTTAAGTGGATAAGATGAATAATTAAAAAGTAACCGACTGACAAGTATAAGTATTTTCCCTAAAGAATAATTGGACTCACCATCATCCCTTTTAGCGTGTTTAGTCATAGTATTGCCTATTTTACTGGCGTGCATCAGTAATAGACCAGGGATGTAAGGTTCGTTTACACGATATTTGATAATGCGCTGAGCCAAAGCTTGCGTAAATATTCTAAAATTAGTAAGTACAATATCATCAGGTTTATTGAATATTTTGTTATTTAAAACATCAATTAGTTTCGTTCCTAAGCGTCTATAAGGTGCATGTTTTTTTTCTTCAAACTCAGCAAAAACCAGATCATAACCTTCATTTATTTTTTCTACTAACTTACAAATTTCGCTTGGCGGATTCTGTAAGTCATCGTCCATGGTAACAATATAGTCACCCGTCGCTTTCTCAATTCCGCACATTACGGCCGTATGTTGGCCATAATTCTTTACGAGATTAATGGCCTTAACCTGAACTATATCAGTTGCTAATTTCGAGATAACTCTCCAGCTGTCATCGGGACTGCCATCATTGACCAGAATGATTTCATAGTCATGTGTAATTTGAGATACATAAGGAATGATTTCATTCACTGTCTTCTCGACGAATAACTGGCTTCTGTAAACTGGGATAACTATTGATAACTTCACTAAGAATACCTTTAAAACTCAAACTAAAAACCAAAACCGCTAGATCTCTACCATAGACTTTACTATTCAACTCCGGCCTTAATGTAACCTTAAACTTTACGCACGAATAAAACAGCTCGTTTCAAACAAACCATCGTAATTTCCAGCATCTACCCAAACAAGTTCCGCCCTAGCAACTCAACGTTAAATTACCAGGACGACTATTGGCTAGTAACTCAGGATATTACAAATTCAGTTACATTAACCATTGGGTTATCATAGGTAATCCAATCTCTTACCGAAAACCGCATGAGAGGGAGGTCCGTTGGTGTGTTTTTTTTACTTACAATGTTTTAATTAACACTATCCAAGCAACTACCTGAAAGCTCAAAATTTGATATAGCAAACGATACTTTTCTCGTATCTTTTGAATCAACTTGATAAGGCGGTTTATTACTTTTCATATAGATACCAAAACCGCCAGGAGGCACATCAAAAGTCTGCAATATTTGATTCAACCGCCCAGGGATTAATTCAACTTTATAAGACTCTCCTGATATTTCAAACTCAACCTCTCTAGGAACCAAGGTAGCAATCGAAAAATCCAGTTCACAAGAAACTGTATTCTCACTTTTGTTAGGAATAAACAAATTTGCATTGCCTTTAGCCCAAGAAAAATTACCCCATCCACCTTCCCATCCCCAAAAGTTATAATTAAGCACATCATCATTTAACTTAGGCTCTTCAACATACCCGAAAGGTTCTAAATTTACATCAACACCATACTTCAATACCTTAAAGTCAAAGATCCCGAAGGACACTTTCCTAGAGTCTTTAGACTTATTTTGACTAGAATTAACCGTAAAAGCTGGCTTATCGGTAGTAATGTCAATGTAAATACCTCCTGGTGGAATCTCAATATCACTGGAAAAGGGGGTTAACTGTTTAGGGATCAAATCTAACTTGTGCAAATCCCCCATAACAGAGAATTCTACGGTTCTCGGAACTAAAGTAGTTAAAGAAAATTCCAGCCTATAATTTAGAGAACTCTCTGTTCCGTTAGGGATAAACAATTTAGCATTGCCTTTAGCCCAAGAAAAGCTACCCCAACGACCTTCCCAGCCCCAAAAATTCTCGTTCAGAATGCGAATAATAGGCCTTGGCTTCGAGTTTTCTTCTGCTAACAATTTAAAAAACACATAGCGCCTAGTCTTATCTTCAATGTAGGGTTTTCCTAAATTATCTGATAAGGATTGAACTATACTAACTCCATTATCCTCATAACCAAACCTGTCAATTGTTATTCCTGAAAATCCAGATTTCTCCAATATTTTTAATTGAGTCTTTATGTCTAGCTTTAGTAGTTCTGTAATCCAATAGTCAGACTCTCTTCCACGAATAGCGCTGTTACTCCAACGAATTGAAGGTTCTGTGGCAAAGTAGTTGACGAAACTATTACTATAGTCACTCATTTTATTTTTTGGATGAGATTCTGGAAAAGACATATGAGGTAATTGTAGTACATTTGAACCTGAAGATGAATTTAGCTCTTTCTGCACAGAATCGACAAATTCCCTTTGAGACTTCACTCTTTCAACGATTGTCTCATCAGAAGAAAAAGTCATTCCTTTACCGGCTATATCCCACAAACCTATACTAAAGAACATAACTATCAGCGGAAATATAAAAAAAGTTTGTTTCTTTGTAAGTTTTAAATACAAGCTATTCAAAAGAACAGCAAGCAAAACTAATGAAAATAAAGCTATGAAAACAACACCTCTCCCATACCCTCGAATAGAAGGCGATATGTAGAGTGCAAATAAATAAGAAAAACCAGAATAAGTCATTAACAATATCCCACTAATAAGGAGAATTGCGTATCTTGATTTTATATTTGTTACATTAACTTTTGTGATTAATGTCACCACACCAAAAACCAACCCAATGACACCAGCTATACCAAGGGCTCCATCTGAAGCAAAGTAGTCAAGTGGTAATGTTTCAAGCATTGACCAAGGGTGTCCTAAGACAGGGGAGAATAGGTCGGAAATCCTCATGGAGTGAGTTAGGCTTTCTTCTGCAATCCGATTAGCTACGCCAGTGTTTTTTCCATTCAAATACTGAAAATACAAAAAAGGCAAAAATGAAACGAGAAATGCTGAAACCATTGTAGACAATAGAATAAACCCACTAATTACATGTCGAATATTTCTATTTACTACAAAAGACGAAAGTGTTATTACACATACAAAGTAACATAAGAAAAATGAATAATAAAAATTCCACACAGAAAAAAATAAAACAAAACAAATTATCAATAAATTACCAAACGAAAAATCTAATTTCAAACGCCCTTCATGTTGCTTGTAAAATATGGGAATGCCATCCCACACCTTGGTTATAAAATAAAAAAACAACGGCAAGTAGAAATAAGTTATATAATACGTATGTCCCGTTCTAAAGAAATGGAATGGAACAAATGAAAATAAAAGGCTACAACCAACAGCAATAATCGGAGATATTGACAACTTCCTTAAAAACACAAACATCCCGAGAGAACAAAAGAAATAAGACGCTACAACATAACTATTAAATACAACAAAAACATCCTCACTGGCCATAGTGAATAGTTTAATAAATAGATATTGAGTTGTATTTGGTACACTAAAGTCCCCCATAGAAAAGCCAAACGGACCTCCCATTGTTGAAGAATGAGGAACCCCATATATAGGCCAGTCACCAGTTCCTATCATTTTAATCATTTGCAAAACATGAAGAACATCACCTCCATATGAAATTGGATAGTTCCAGTTTAATTCATTCAAATCGTAACTATAAACTAAGTTTCCATACGTCAAAAGCATCAATAAAAGTAACCAAACGATATTTCCCAATGCCTTACTTTTAGAATCATTACCCACAAAAAACTCTCTAATTTTATTTTTGTTAAACATTTTTCATTAAAATCAAAACACCCTAAGAATATTATATCTTAGGGTGTTATTTAAAGTTATTGAATAGTCAGACATTTCAATAATTGCTTAGAGCTTTCTTTCCAGGTCAAATATGGCATATTGTCAGACTTAGGATGCTCATCTCTTTCATACAAGATCAGCCAACTTTTTATCGCCAATTCTAAATGAATTGGGTTATCGTCTTCTGAGAAATAGTAGGCATGCTCACCAGCCACCTCACGAAACACTTGAATATCGCGCGCTATAATAGGCGTTTTATGCATAGCAGATTCAATTAGGGGTAAACCAAAACCCTCACCTTCACTGGCAGCGATAAGACAGCTCGCATCTTGATAAAGCATGTCTAAATATTCATCACTTATACCTTCCAACCAAAAAAGGCGTTTATTGAGTTGCTTATGCCCCTTGAGCCTTTGGAGAGTTACGTCATTGCACCAGCCCGCTTTACCTACAATAATTAAAGCAATGTCTGAGCCCGATTCCCAGAGTTTCTCAAATGCATCTAACACCAACCCATGCGCTTTTCTTGGCTCAACAGGGCTTTGTTGCGTAATTCAG
>NZ_AJZM02000036.1 GCF_000272405.2 Vibrio tasmaniensis 1F-187 | reverse complement strand
ATCCGTCTCCCTCCACCATATTCTCCTTAATTGGAAAATCGAAAAGCCAACTCATTGAGTTGGCTTTTTTCGTTTCTGAGCTCTGTATCCTTCTAAACGTGTCTTTCTAAACTTATCTTTCTAAACACCGCCCTCAACTTACTAAACACCAACCCAATACTGCAAAAAAGACTAAGCGAACTAGCCTATTCAAACATCAGTGATCCCACACTTCAACATGACGCTCACAAACCAGATAAGCAACGCAGCCTAAGCAATTGGTCGATACATGTTCTTTGTCGGTTCACCACGTGTTAGTCATATTGGCATTGCTCCGTGAATCTAAAACACTTCTCCCCTCCCTCCCAAAAAAAGCTCAAAGCCAATTTCCCTGCTGCGACTTACAGATACCTATCATTAGACACAAAAAAGCCCCTGCTGATTTCTCAGCAGGGGCTTTGAATTATTTGCCGTTATTCCGAATAACTACATCATATTGATGTTTAGTTAAATCGTGGAATTAACCTTGAATACCAACAATTAACCAAGGTGCATTTTGAGTCGTTAGGTCACGCTCTAAGTGCCAGATATCAGTGATATCTTCTTCAATGCCGTCTGCGGTGTCACGGTAGCGACCGCTAAACTGAAGGCTTAGCTGTGCTTTACTACCATCGTGATCTGCGCGAACGATTTCAGCATCAACGTACATTACGTCTGTGTGCTGATCACCGTCTAGCTTGTTACGCTCAGCTTTTAGGTCTTCAAATAGGCTTGGAGATACGTATTCTTCAATCGTGTTTAGCTCGTTGTGATTCCATGCACCTTGCAGTGTACGGTAGTGCTCACGAGAACCGTTGATGAATGCCGCTTGATCAAAACCTGGTGGGTAGTTATGTGGAACATCGCTTTGTGCACCAAAACCGAAACCACCAGCGCTATTTTGCGAATGAGGTTGTGATTGAGGCTGTGCTTGCTCGAAGTTATGAACATTTGGTTGTTGCTTAGGTTGTTCAAACTTGTTCTGACCCATGCCGCCGAATGCTGGCTGTTGGCCACGTGCATTCTGCTGATTCATTGAGCCCTGCTTCGCACCCAACATTCCGCGTAGGAATTTAAACGCTAGGAAAGCAATCAGACCCATGATTAAAATATCCATGAACTGGATACCTTCAAATGCGCCACCAAAGAATGCAGCTAAAAGACCACCAGCAAGTAAACCACCTAGCAGACCGCCCATAAGGCCTTTCTTGCTAGAGTTAGCTGCTGCTGTTTTCTTGCCCGTTTGATCTTGTCGGATCGAATTTGTGTTTTGTTGTTTTGGTGCTGGAGCCGTTTTAAAGCTTTTGCCAAATGACTTACCACCACCAAACTTTTTCGCTTCCGCGATTGGCGTCACCGCGACTGTTACCAACAGGATCGCGACTAGTGAGAAAAATCGTTTCATTATTATCCTTTATAGGTTTTTTTATCTTTCGACACCTTAATCATACTCGTTAACAAAGAACAATGAAATATTCACGACGTTTACACATGTATCATAATATTGCGGCTATTAATTGATTACTAAACTAGCGAAGGGATTGACGGCACTCTGGGGCAGCATTAAAATATTGAACGATGTTCATTTAATAGAAAGTACTCATGGCAAGACGAAACGATCATACTCGCGAACAATTAGTGCAATTAACCTTAAAGACGGTAACCGACTTCTTAGAAGAGCACTCTTATCACGAGCTAAGTCTACGTAAAATTGCCAATATGATTGGCTATGTCCCTAGCACCTTGGTGAATGTATTTGGTAACTACAACCTACTCCTTTTACACGTTGTTGCTCAAACATTAGATGAACTGTCGTCCCAATCTGCTTCTGCTGTTGAACAATCGAGCAACCCTCAACAGGCTCTTTTTAATCTTGCATACTGCTATCACGATTTTGCACAAAAACACCCTCACCGTTGGCAGCTTATCTTTGAGCACAACATGAATGGTGAAAACCTTCCTGAATGGCAATCGAACCGTATTGATAGAATGACAGGTATGTTAGAGCAATTGCTGGTAGCTATTGCTCCTGAACACACAGAAAGCGAAGTCATTAAAGCCAGCCGTGTATTATGGTCTGGAGTACATGGAATTACTCTACTTAGCGTTGATGATAAATTTTTCGCCTCTGAACCTATCGATGGTAAAGAGTTGATCAATAACCTAATCTCAAACTACTTAACCAACTGGTAATCATTCAAGGAAAGACAATGAACAACAGCAGCCAATCTTCGCTGTTAACGCAAAAAAGGTTCCTACCCTACTTTATTACTCAATTTCTAGGCGCCTTTAATGACAACATATTCAAAAATGTTCTGTTACTGTTTGTTGCTTTCGCAAGCGTAGATACGCTGCCTATTTCCAGCAATCTATTCATTAATTTGGCCGCTGGTCTTTTTATTCTGCCCTTCTTCCTGTTTTCTGCTTTGGCTGGTGTACTGGCTGACAAATACGAAAAATCTTGGTTTATACGTAAAGTTAAGCTCCTTGAAGTGGCGATCATGTCACTGGGTGCGATCGGGTTTATCTACGAAAGCTACGGGATACTACTCCTACTTCTGTTCCTAATGGGAACGCAAAGTGCCTTCTTTGGCCCGGTGAAATACGCACTGCTTCCACAACAATTGGAAACCAAAGAGCTGGTATCCGGCAACGCTTTAGTCGAAACCGGCACATTCTTAGCCATCCTTATTGGTACTCTAGGTGCCGGTATTATTGCATCTGAAGAAAGCGCGAAGCTCATTGCCGCGGTATGTATTGTTTCTTTCGCCGTGCTTGGCTATGTATCAAGCTGCTTTATTCCACAAGCGCCGAGTAACGCACCAGATCTGAAAGTAAAGTGGCAGCCAGTAAAGCTAACCCGCGCGACACTGGCGATTGCAAAAAAAGATCGCCCAACGTTTCAAGCTCTGATGTCTATCAGCTGGTTCTGGTTCCTTGGCGCTGCTTATCTAACTCAGTTTCCAAACTTCACAAAGCTCCACTTGAACGGCACTGAAAGCTCGGTTGCCTTTTTGTTAGCTCTATTCTCGGTCGGTATTGCGATAGGTTCTTTGGCTTGCGATAAGTTATCAAATCACAGAATTGAAATCGGCATCGTACCAATGGGTAGCCTAGGTATGTCGATTTTTGGGCTATTGATGGCGATATCCATTCCTGAGTCCTTGCCTGAATTTACTTCTTTCCATCAATTCGTGACGTATTCAGAGCTGTGGCCGCTGTTTGCTTATCTTCTGCTCTTGGGTGTCTCTGGCGGTATCTTCATTGTTCCTCTGTATTCTCTGATGCAGTTACGAGCGAAACCAGATGAACGCGCTCAAGTGATTGCCGGGCTCAACATCTACAATTCACTATTCATGGTGGGAAGCGCCGTTTTAGGTATTGTTTGCCTGAGTGTTCTCGATCTTTCTATTCCACAACTATTTGTGTTGCTCGCGATAGGGAATACTTTGGTTATGCTGTACCTGTTTTATCAGGTGCCTATCTACGCTTTCCGTTTCTTTACATGGGTGGTCACTCACACCATGTACCGAGTTAAGCACAAGAACTTACACCATCTTCCAGAGAATGGCGGCGCACTGATCGTTTGCAACCATGTGAGTTATATGGATGCACTGCTTCTGAGTGCGGTTTGCCCTCGCTTGATTCGGTTTGTGATGGAAGAGGATTACGCCAAGCTGCCTCCACTACGTCGATTCTTAAAAAGAGCAGGAGTTATTCCAATCTCCGCAGCCAACCGAAACTCGATTAGAAACGCTTTCAAAGAAGTTGAACGTGCCCTAGATGAAGGGCACATCGTGTGTATTTTCCCTGAAGGCAAGCTAACCGCTGATGGCGAAGTAGCCGAATTCATGCGTGGCATGGAGCTGATTATCAAACGATCTCCTGTACCTGTGATTCCAATGGCACTTAAAGGGTTATGGGGCAGTTACTTCAGTCGTTATAAAGGTCAAGCTTTCAAGGGACTACCCACCCGTTTCAGGGCCAAGTTAGAGATAGAAGCTGCCGAACCTATGCTAGCCAAGGAAGCTTCATGCGACACGCTTCGACAGTCAGTCTCTGATCTTCGCGGCTCACTACGCTAAATAACCAAGCCTTTATTCATATCAGCTGAACAAACGTTTAGTTTTACTTAACGTTTGTTCAATTCATTTAGACTTACTTACCATTGCGTTAAGCGTATAGTCTTCCACTACGCTGCCAATACTAGACGCGACGAATTAAATATAATGAATCTAAAAAAGTCTGTTCCATTTTATCTTGCTGCTCTGTTTTGCTTAACCCCATGGGTGAGTTCACCGACGGCACTCGTGATCGGCTTCCTTCTTGCGAGCTTAGGTTTAGTCCCTGAGCATCTAGAAGTGGGCAAACTCACCAAAAAGCTACTGGCCTACTCGATTGTCGGCTTAGGTTTTGGCATTCAGTTTGAGAAAGCATTAGCGGTAACAGGCGATGGTATTGGCCTCATTGTAACGACGATTATTGGTACCTTGGTCATTGGTTGGTTCTTGGCAAAACGCATGGGATTAGATCGCACCACGGGTTACCTTATCTCTTCTGGTACCGCAATTTGTGGTGGTAGCGCCATTGCCGCCGTAGCACCGGCCATCAAAGCCGATGATGAACAGATTGGCTTAGCGTTAGCCACTGTATTTGTGTTGAACTCAGTCGCCCTTTTCTTGTTCCCAATGATTGGCCATGCACTAGAGTTAAGCCAACAAACTTTCGGAACATGGGCTGCCATCGCGATTCACGATACATCTTCTGTAGTAGGCGCAGCATCAGCATATGGCGAAGAAGCACTGACCACAGCAACCACATTGAAGCTCGCTCGCGCACTTTGGATTATCCCAATCGCGTTAGTCAGCGCAATGATCTTCAAGAACGATCAAAAGAAGATTACGATTCCTTACTTCATTTTCTTCTATTGCGCTGCTATTGCTGTTAGTGACTTATTGCCACAATTTGAGATGGTCTATCAAGGTATCTTTGATGTGTCTAAGCGTGCATTGGTGGTGTGTCTATTCTTGATTGGTTGCGGTATTTCAGTTGAGAAGCTTAAAGCTGCTGGGCCGAAGCCATTGATGTTTGGTATTACAATGTGGACGATGATTTCGACAGGCTCATTAGCGTGGTTAACGCTTACCTGATGCATCTAATACGTAAAGAAGCGCTGTAGATTGGTTAACTTGTTAAGCAGACAAACAGATTAGCGAATGACAAAACAAAAAGGCAAAGCTCTAATGGGCTTTGCCCCTATCGTTTTTAGTGAAAATATCGTTTGTAGTAAAGATATTCTTTGTTACAACAATCACAAATCAAACAGGGGCTTATCACTCTTCTTGCTCTCTCTTTTCATTAAAACAAGTACCACAACCAGCACAAATGCAGTAAGTTCAGCCAATGAACGAGTCAGTCCTGACGAAACGAGCGCTTGGCCTATCTGCAGCAAAACCGCAATGATGAGGGCAACTTTCATAATAAGACCTTATTCTATAATCCGTTATTTATAGAGCTTATTATGATGGATGGTTATAAAGATAATAAATTCTGTTTTGAACTATCTAATTGCTAAATTAACTAACCTAGCGTAACTGCCCCTCTAGCCACTTAATAAACGTTCTTACCTTAGGTCGCTTTTCAGTGCCTAACGGACAGATCAATTCGTATCCTTTATCAGTATCCATACTTGGATAAGGCGTTATGAGCTCACCAGTCTCAATGTACGGCTTTACAAAATGATAGCGCCCCATTGCCACGCCGATATTATGCAGAGCACTCTGTACGCCCATATCGCGATGACTCACACAATAAAACTGCTCAAACAGATTTACATCGAGTTGATTGTGCTTGATCCAACGCTGCCACACATCAGAGCCTAACGCATGAATGAAATTAATCCGGTGTAACGACTCTAAACCATCATCAAAGATGTCGTGTTCAGCGGCATAACTCGGCGTACACACCGGAATATACTTTTCACCAAACAGACGCTGTCGATGCATATCTTTGAGATCTTCAGCACCATAGTAAATGGCGACATCGAGATGATTTTGATGAAAGTCTTGCTCTTCTTGAGAGAAAATATTGAGGTTGAACTTTGGGTATCGCTGTTTGAAATCAGCTAGCCTTGGTAGCAACCAACTGTTAGCGAAGGCAGGACTGGTACCGATATTGATCTGACCATACAAGTCTGTGTTGGTAATGTCTTCGATCTCGCCAAAAATAGAGCTCAACGACTTCGATAACGTGCGTTGAAAGCGTTGCCCTTCTTCGGTCAATTCCAGTTTACGAGTGCCTCGCACAAATAAGTTAAACCCAAGCTCTCCTTCCAACACTTTGATTCGATGGCTAACGGCTCCCTGAGTCAGATGCAACTTTTTCGCGGCTAGCGTAAAGCTCATTTTCTCTGCAGCAACATTAAATGTATGAAGGTTTCTCAGTAAAGATTGATGGTTAGCCATACGAACTCATGCATTAAAAATTTTAATTCATACTACTACCCGTTTCGTTTGTTTGCATTAAGAAATAAGTTTCTAATAGCCGCAGTTACTTAAAATCCTGCCTCGATCAATATTTAACTCCATACGTTGACGAGCAGAAACATTAAAAAAATTAATTACAAACTTAGGGGCACGTATGAATATACTTGGGTATATGCAAAAAGTAGGTAAGGCATTGATGGTTCCCGTAGCCACACTGCCAGCTGCAGCAATCCTTATGGGGATCGGCTACTGGTTGGATCCTGTTGGTTGGGGTTCTGAAAGTATCCTAGCCGCATTCTTGATCAAATCAGGTGGTGCGATCATCGACAACATGGCGGTTCTGTTCGCGGTGGGTGTCGCCTTTGGTTTAAGCCGTGATAAGAATGGTTCTGCGGCACTGTCTGGTTTTGTGATGTTCCTAGTCGTCACCACGCTACTTGCTCCGGGCTCAGTTGCTCAATTGATGGATGTTGAGTTAAGTGAAGTACCAGCGGCATTCGGAAAAATCAGCAACCAATTCGTGGGTATTATTGTCGGTATTATTTCCGCTGAAATCTATAACCGCTACTCCACCGTTGATCTTCCTCAAGCTTTAGCTTTCTTCAGCGGTAAGCGTTTGGTTCCTATCCTTACCTCAATCGCAGGTATGGCGCTCTCTTTTGCCCTTCTTTACATCTGGCCTGCTGTTTACGATGCTCTGATCGTTCTAGGAATTAAACTAGAAAGCATGGGCGCAGTTGGTGCTGGTCTGTTTGGCTTCTTCAACCGTTTGTTCCTATCAGTCGGCATGCACCACGCCCTTTATCCTGTGTTCTGGTTCGACGTTGTGGGTATTAACGATATTCCAAACTTCCTCGGCGGTGCACAATCTATCGCTAACGGTACGGGTATTCCGGGTAAAACTGGCATGTACCAAGCAGGCTTCTTCCCTATCATGATGTTTGGTTTACCAGCAGCAGCATTGGCGATGTACCACTGCGCTGACGCGAAAAACAAGAACCAAGTATTCGCAATCATGCTTGCCGCAGCAATGGCTTCGTTCTTCACAGGCATCACTGAGCCTCTAGAGTTCAGCTTTATGTTTCTAGCACCTGTATTGTTCCTAGTGCACGCTGTGTTAACAGGTCTGTCGCTTTACATTGCAGCAAGCATGGAATGGATGGCAGGCTTCGGCTTCTCTGCAGGCTTTGTTGACTTAGTGCTATCAAGCCAAAACCCGTTAGCAACTAACTGGTACATGTTATTAGTTCAAGGTGTGGTGTTCTTCGCGCTTTACTACGGTATTTTCCGTTTCGCTATCATCAAGTTCAATCTACGTACTCCGGGTCGTGGTGAAGAGATGGAAGCAGAAAGCGAGACAGAATCTCCAGAAGCGTTAATTAGCCTAACCAACAACTACATCGAAGCTATTGGTGGTGCAGGCAACATTCTAGAAGTCGACAACTGTATTACTCGCTTACGCTTAACAGTAAAAGACTCGTCAGCAGCAGACAGTGACAAACTGAAAAAACTAGGTGCTGCAGGCGTCGTTCCTATTGGAAAAGGTGGCCTACAAGTCATTATCGGTTTAGGTAAGGTAGATAAGGTTGCTGAACAAATGAAGAAGGCACTCGCTTAAGCTAAACAGCCAGATGCAAAGATAAAACCCTTAATAACCAGATAAAATATTAAGAATTTGTGATGGCTTCACCACCGTCACAACCCCCTGAAGCGCAATTACGACTAGTCACCGTGTATTGCGCTTCGTTTTATTGTTCTCAGTTCTATTTAGAACGTATCTGCTGTAACCACTGTGCCAATCCTGCGCGTGAAACCTTAATGCCTAGCTGTTCTTGATGAGGCATTCGATAGTACTCGACAGGAAATTTGAACCGCTCAAGACGGCCATTCAATTGCTCAGCAAACCACTCTTTGGTTGGCAGTTCAGCACAATCCACAATAGCGACGGGTCGAAACCCGAACTCATCATCTTCAATTGGAACGATAAACGCCTGATTGATTAAAGATAACTGATTCAGTGCTCGTTCAATTTCTTCACAGTGGATATTCTCTCCCCCAGAAATAAACTGATTATCAGCGCGACCAATGATCGACACTTGTTCGCCATCCCATTCGCCGAGGTCTTTACTGTCGAACCAACTGTTCTCATCCACCAATGGTGTTAACTCGCCCTGATAGTAATAACCAGAAGCAAGCGTATTGCCGCCAATAAAGATACGTTGATCTTCAATTTTTAACTGGCGTTGGTCGAGAACAAAACCTGCAGTATTACTAGAATCGACTGGCTTCGCGGTCACTGTTGAAGCCGCTTCTGTCATGCCATATCCAAGCCAAGTTTCAATGCCCATTTGTTGAGCTTCAAGCCCTAGCGCTTCTGGAATATGGCTCCCACCCAACAACACATGGGTTAAAGTAAGTGCTTGCTTACCCTTTAATAACCTATGCAGCTGAGTAGCGACCAATGAAGCATGGCTACAACCTTCGATGTCTGATTCAAGCTTGCCTGACCCTATTTTGATGCATCCACCAGCCACCAACCAACGATGGACAATCGCCAATCCTGACACATGGTACACCGGTAGGCTAAGCAACCAAGTGCCAGCTTGTTCAAAGTTGAAAACGTCTAGTAAACCCTGAGCAGAACATAAGTGTTGCTGCAACGTGTGAGCCACCGCTTTCGGGTTTCCGATAGAGCCAGAAGTGAATACGATGCTCGCAAGGTTTTGAGGATTAAAGTTAGGATTTTGCGATATTGTTGGTTTGTCATCACCATCGACCTTAACTTCGTTAAAGCAAGGTAACGTCACCAATACAGTCTTGAGGTCAACAGCATCAGAATGATCTAACCCACAGCTATCTAATAGCCAAAGGTAACGTCTGTCTAGCTGACCATAAAGGGATTCAAACTTCTGCGTTAAACGAGCTTTCGGCTGAGGCATGGTAAACGCACAAACCACACCCAAATTAAGTGCGGCAAGATAAACTGGAATCACTTCAGCTTGGTTCTTACCAACAATGGTCAACACATCGCCTTCAGATAGGCCTTGATGAGATAGCTGTTGTTGGTACTCACTCACCAGCACAGACACTTGCTGCCAAGTGTAAGCGCGGTTAGGAATCACTAACGCTGTTTGATGTGGGTTTTGCTGCGCCCACTGTACCCAAAGCGGGTGATGATTAGATTGTGGGCGCATCATAAGATAACCAAGTTATAGATTGAGAACGGTCTAAGCTAATCGAACGATCAGCCTAAAGAAGACCAAATCAATTGTTGCTGTTCAAGAGTAGAAACCGGAAGCTGACAACCCGGCCATGAGACTTCTAGCTGTTGTTGATACAAGCCAATCGTATCAAGCCCTGGAACTTCATTAGGCAAGTACTGTTGTGCCAATCGAGCAATCTGAGTTAAGCCAAGGCTAGACTCTATGCTTGAGCTTAGTACAGGTTTAATACCAAGTTGTTGCGCGCGTTCAATGATAGCAACACAACGCTCTACTGAGCCAATCAAGGTTGGCTTAATCACTACCGCCTTAACACCCGTTAAATCACTAAGATCAAACTCAGGGCTTCGCACCGCTTCTTGTAGTGTCTCATCCCATGCAATCGCCACACCGTGGTCGATGGCAAAGGCCAAGCTGTCTTCTGGTTTCTGACAAGGCTCTTCAATAAAGCTAATGCGCTGACGAAGTGACGGCGAAATATATTTAATGAACTGCTTCGCTTTCTCTGGCTTCCACGCACGGTTGGCATCAAGCCTTAGGGTCAAATCAGGGATCGACTCAAGGAATAAGCTGACAAGCATGCCATCACGAATCGCTTCGTAGAGACCGACTTTCACTTTGGCGACCTTCTCGCCTTTCATCTCATTCAGCACAGGGATCAATTCATCTGGATCTCCTGTACACAAAGGCGCTGCTTGGTAGTTACCTTCAGCGTTGAGTTCACCTCGTAATTCCATCATCGCCATCGAAAAACCGAAGGCAACAGAAGGATATAGCTCATCAAAAGGCGTTTGAGGGTTATTGTGGCTCCAAAGCTCTAATTCGTGTTGCAGCTGAATGCCAGCTTGTTCGGCATCTTCTTGGCTAAAACCTGGCAGAGGCGCAACTTCACCAAAACCAGTTTTACCATCACACTCAAGTTGGATGATATAGCCAACGCGTTCGTTCAACTTATTGTCACGAAGAATCACACCACTATCCATAGGTAGTTGATAACGGTAGAGTTTAGCGTGACGCTGAGAATTCACTGAGTTCATAAAGTTTCCTAAAAAACGGGGAACATCAAAACAAAACGAGCCGCTATTAGCGACTCATTTTAAAGAAGAGAAAGACTATGGGTTACGCGGAAATTTGTCGAAATCAGGTCGACGCTTCTCGTTAAATGCGTTTCGGCCTTCTTGGCCTTCTTCTGTCATGTAGAACATCATGGTTGCGTTACCCGCCAACTCTTGAAGGCCTGCTTGGCCGTCACAGTCTGCGTTTAGTGCGGCTTTCAAGCAACGCAGTGCCATTGGGCTGTGTTGAAGAACTTCACGACACCAACGAACCGTTTCTTTTTCTAGGTCGGCAACAGGCACTACAGTGTTTACTAGACCCATGTCCAATGCTTCTTGGGCATCGTAGAAACGACACAAGAACCAGATTTCACGCGCTTTCTTTTGACCAACGATACGAGCCATGTAAGAAGCCCCCCAACCGCCATCGAATGAACCTACTTTAGGACCCGTCTGACCAAACTGAGCGTTTTCAGCTGCAATGGTCAGGTCTGCCATCATGTGAAGAACATGACCGCCACCGACTGCCCAGCCCGATACCGCTGCGATAACCGGTTTTGGACAAGTACGAATTTGACGTTGGAAATCAAGCACGTTCAGGTGATGTGTACCTGAATCATCTTGATAACCACCGTAGTCACCACGGATACTTTGGTCACCACCAGAACAGAACGCCTTCTCACCAAGACCCGTCAAAATGATTACGCCAACCTTCTCGTCATAACGAGCATCAGCCAATGCATTGATCATCTCTTTTACGGTTTGTGGACGGAACGCATTGTGGACTTGAGGACGAGCAATCGTGATTTTCGCAATACCGTCGTCAGACTTGTGGTACTGAATATCTTCAAATTGACTGCTTTCATCGCGCCAGTTAACTGCTGCGTAAAGTTCTTCTTCTGTGATGCCTACTGTTTTAGCCATGGTGATTCCCATTGTTCTATTAGAGACCACGACTAACGAATAGTCGTGACGGTGTTGCTCTGCTTTTGATAGTGCTTGATACGAGAGAACCGCTCAGTCAGTTTAGCGGCGACTGGCGATACATTGGATGATCAGGTTGGAAAACAACTCTGGTTGCTCAAAATGAACATTATGACCAGCGTAATCAACCTGACTATATTCAAAGCCACTATTCTCAGCTAGCTCCATGAATTTACGATCTTTTTCACCACACACATAATGCAATTGATGCTCATGAGATTTCAATGTGGCACGTAAATCCGGTTGCTTAGCTAACGAAGTAGATAACAACATATTTGCTACGGATACTCCAAGGTTACCACTACGCTTTATGACCAAAGTTTGTCTTTGCTCATGATTTAGTGAAGAAAAGACGCTTTGTTGATACCAATCGTCTAAAACATCTTCAATCGACTGCTGCGCAAAACGGACAGCCCATTGCGTATCATGTACTAACCTTTGTGCTCGTTCTTCATCACGCTCCAGACCAAAGTTGCCACCTTCAATAATGACTTTCTTAAGATTGAGCGTTTCGAAGCAAGGGCTTGTCACCCCATACATGGCAAGCCTACCACCCATAGAGTAGCCAATCACCACGATAGGATAATCCGCAGGAAGATCGTTGAGCGCAAGTTGAGAAGTGATGCACTGAACGATTTTCTTGCAGCAATGATCAAAGCCTACCGGATCGATAAAGCGACTTTGTCCGTGCCCGGGCAAATCTATGCAAAGACGAGGAAACTCCTCTAGATATGGATGACATGCGCTCCAATCATCCCCGCTTCCGAGTAAACCATGTAGAAAAACAAGCAAAGGTTTGTCAGAAGATTCTTGTACAGCTGGGTAATAATTGGAGTAAAGCATGTTAAGTCCTTAGGCTAATGCCTCGATGAGCATTGCACTGAATTGTTTCAACAAAGTAGCCGCTTGTTCGGGAGGCGTCTTAACTTCAACGAGCAAGGTACCCTGACCCTGCTCGAAATGTTGTTCGATAATAGTTTGGTAGCCGTTCAAGGTTTCTGGCGCAGCATAACCAAGCTGGAATTGCGCAGCGGCATGTTCAAAACTGAAACCATGAGGCATTTGATAAAGTGACTGTTTTTGCTGCTCTGGTACAGGCAACAAATCAAAGATCGCACCACCGTCATTGTTTGTCACAACAATAACCATCGGCGTTGAATTATGAGTCAGCAGAGCCAGCGAATTGAGGTCGTAGAGCAAAGAGGTATCACCAATCAACATCAACAACGGATTCTGGTTGATTTTCAACACGCCCGCAGAAGTTGCCACTAAGCCATCGATGCCCGATGCGCCACGATTACTGTAAACTTGATTTGCAGATATTGATGACAACATATCCACCAGCCTTACCATCAAGCTGTTTCCCACAAACAACTCTCTGTCTTTAAGTCTAGTCGACAAGTCAACTGCAACGCTCAACTCGGTCAGTTGGTCATTATTGGATATTTGTGCCAATGCCAATTGTTGAACCGTATTCGCGATTTCGACCAAAGGTGCAGCCCAACCTGCATGTTGACCTAACAAGGTAGGTAAATGCTGTTCTGACACCCATGACTCGATATCAGCAACGATATGGGTTTGAGGCAGATGATCTTGGTTGATTCGGTGCGTATCTGGTGACACAACAATGTATTGTGACGAGCAGAATGATGAAGCTTGCGACTTTATCCAATGATTAAGGCGCTTAGAAACGATACGCTCACCAAATTGGAGAATAAAATTACACTGATTTAGCTTCTCTTTGGCTGAGCTACTTTGTAACCAGAGATCATAATGCTTCCAATCACTGTTCACGCCTGATTGAGGGTCACAAAAAACTGGCCAGCCTAATGCAGTGGCAAACTGCTGAGCTTTTGTCGCTTGTTCAATATCGAGCGAACCGAGAATAACCACACCCTTACGTCCAAGATACTCACCTGGAGCAATCGGTTGTGTATTCACTTGATTAGGTAAAAACGTTTGGCTGTAACAACCTGTTCCCGATTTCCACCCAGAGATACTGGATGTGTACTGTGCATACATTTCAGCGCTACTTGTTGAATACAAAGGCTCAGGAAATGGACAGTTGATATGAATCGCACCGCCAACACTTTGTTGGTTCGCAAGTACGCTATCAACCGATGTCAGAAGCCAATTCAAAGAAGTCTGTGTTGTTGGGCTGGGCAGATTTAAAGAGCTTTCAACATGAGACGAAAAGATACCCTGTTGCTGAATTGCTTGATTCGCCCCACAACCAACCAAGTCTATTGGTCGATCAGACGTCAGCAAGATCAGCTTCTCTCGTGTCAAACCCGATTCAGCCGTCGCAGGAAGAAGGTTCGCAACGGCTGTACCAGAGGTAACAATCACGGCAACTGGCTTACCACTCGCTTTAGCTAAACCTAGAGCAAAAAAACCGAGACCACGCTCGTCAAAGTGCGTGTGTAAAGTTAACTTTGGATTGGCTTCGGCTTCGAGTGTCAATGGTGTTGAGCGAGAACCCGGTGCAACACAAACATGTTCAATACCGCTGCGTGCAAGCTCCTCCAGTAACGTCTTACACCAAACTCTATTTAATACGGCTTGGTCATGATTCATGATGCGACACCCAGTAATGGATGGTCTGAAATTAGGCTAAGTAAAGTTGACATCTTCTTATTCAATTCTTGCCACTCATATTCGGCTACAGATCCCGGCACGATCCCCGCACCCGCAAACAGTTGTACCTGATCGTTTACAATCAAGGCACTTCGAATCGCTACACAAAATTCCGCTCTCTGATGGCTGATATAACCCACAGAACCAGCATACCACCCTCGAGCAAACGGTTCGTGTTCAAGAATGAAATCCATCGCCTCTTTACGCGGTAAACCAGCCACCGCAGCAGTCGGCTGTAATGCAGCAAGCAACTGTACACCGTTAACGCCATTGTTAAGCTGGGCGTGGATATTACGCTTAAGATGCTGCACCTTACGCAAGCGCACAAGACGCGTATCCTTTTCAACATGAACCGTTTGAGAATGAGGAGTGAGGCGCTCAATGATGTCGTCAACCACATACTGGTTCTCATTGAGGTTTTTAGTGTCTTGTGAAAGCCAGTTTGCTAGTTCCATATCCTCGGTCGAGTTTTCTCCTCGGCCAATGGTTCCTGCAAGCGCTTCCGTATCAAGCTCACTACCATATCGGCTATATAAGCGCTCAGGCGTCGAACCAATGAAACTGTGTTTAGAGTCCAGTACCAACATAAAGTGGAAACTGTGATGATTTTGCAAATAGCTGGCTTTAAGCAACTGAGCCGCGCAGATTGGCGCATCCAATTGCAATGTGGTTTTACGCGCTAAAACGACTTTCTTGTACTCTTCGTCGCTAATGCCTTTCAGCACTTTATCGACAAGGTTGCCCCACAGCTCTCGTTCTGGAACGTGGTTAATCTGCTCAATATGCGCCGACAAAGGGGCCAATATCGCCGCTTCGACAGAAAGCTTATTTAGAGCATTAATAGAAGCAACGCGATCAGGAGATAAGTTGACGGCTAACGACCAAGTCTTGTCAAAGCGGATCAGTTCAACCTGAGGAAGGAAGAAAAACGATTCCATGCAACGACGGTTTTTTGCGGTGTGCCCGTCAAACGAGCGCCCACCCCAGATTCGTTGGTCTTCACCAAGAATTGCGTACGCGGGAGCGGGATCAGAAAAAGTATGTAATTGCCCGAGCGCAACGACCTCTTCACGAGTATCACGTGACTGCCAATAAAACTTAGGAAAGAGTGGTTGAGCATGAAGCCATTCAATAAATGCAAACGATGGTTTTTGCGTTAGAACTTCAACACAACGCACTTCGCTTGCTTGGGCATTTTGTACTCGCTCAATCAAAGCGGAGACAGTTTGCTGGAAATGTGACAAATCGACCTCGTTCACATCTAAATTATTATTATATTAGTTTGATACTTTATGGGCAGCACCAACTTAGATCAAGAATGTACGATATCTTTCGAACATTCGTGTGATTTTAAGCGATCCCGCCTCTTTATTCATCTTAGCCAACAACAAACAAGCGATTAATTAAAATTTAGAAAAGAGTGACAACAAAAAGACCAAACGTGACACTGAAATACGACATTCATCAGATTTTTATTCTATCAAACCCCGTTTTGCGGTACTTTAATAAAGTATTTAAATTAATTTCAGGAAATCGGCAATGCAAAATATCGGGATGTCGTCAAAACTCAACAGCGTATGCTACGAAATCAGGGGGCCTGTACTCAAACATGCTAAGCGTATGGAAGAAGAAGGGCATAAAATACTGAAGCTTAATATCGGTAACCCCGCCCCATTTGGTTTTGACGCCCCTGATGAAATCCTTGTTGATGTAATCCGTAACCTACCGACATCTCAAGGTTACTGTGACTCAAAAGGCATCTATTCAGCCCGCAAAGCGGTTGTTCAACACTACCAGAAAAAAGGCCTCCGTAACCTTGATGTAGAAGATGTTTACATTGGTAACGGCGCATCAGAGCTTATCGTTATGTCTATGCAAGCGCTACTGGATAATGGTGATGAAATCTTAGTTCCCGCTCCGGACTACCCACTATGGACAGCGTCTGTTGCGCTTTCTGGCGGCACGCCGGTTCACTACATGTGTGATGAAGATGCTGATTGGTATCCAGATCTAGACGACATGCGAGCGAAGATCTCACCAAAGACTCGCGGCATCGTTCTTATCAATCCGAACAACCCAACGGGCGCGGTATACAGCCGTGATTTCCTATTACAAGTTGTTGAGATTGCTCGTGAGCACGGTTTGATCATCTTCGCTGATGAAATCTACGACAAAGTACTTTACGACGGTGCGGTACACACTTCAGTTGCAACGCTTGCCGAAGACGTACTCATGGTGACATTCAACGGTCTGTCTAAGGCTTACCGTGTATGTGGGTTCCGTGGTGGTTGGATGTTCTTAACGGGTCCGAAACACATAGCGAAAGGCTATGTCGAAGGGCTAGAAATGCTCGCCTCGATGCGTTTGTGTGCCAACGTGCCAATGCAACACGCCATCCAAACGGCACTGGGTGGTTATCAGAGTATCAACGAACTGATTCTTCCTGGTGGTCGACTGCTTGAGCAACGTGACCGTGCATGGGAACTGATCAACAAGATCCCTGGCGTTTCTTGTGTGAAACCAAAAGGCGCGATGTACCTGTTCCCTAAGATCGACACCAAGATGTACAACATCAAAGACGATCAGAAATTCGTACTCGACTTCCTTAAGCAAGAGAAAGTGTTATTGGTTCAAGGTACTGGCTTCAACTGGCCGAAACCGGATCACTTCCGCATCGTGACTCTACCGCACATCGAAGATCTAGAAATCGCGATTGGTCGCCTAGAGCGCTTCTTACAGACTTACAGCCAAGACGACCTCGTCGAAGGTTAATTAGCACAAAGAAAGATGACTACAATTTGCTGTTTTAAAAGACTTTAACTTGTAATCAATCACTTCTATGCTTAAAAGGCTCCTGTTTGGGAGCCTTTTTTGTATCCGCTGTCTCGTGTCCCTGTGCAAACACAAGATACGAGTGGAGCATTGCTTATACCAATCACAGTAAGTAAGTGTTCAGAAATAGCGCAGGGAAAAAACTTGAGAACAAGGCAGATTTTTTTGGTAAGTAGTTATTCTACAATCAAAA
>NZ_AJZM02000035.1 GCF_000272405.2 Vibrio tasmaniensis 1F-187 | reverse complement strand
CTGAATTACGCAACAAAGCCGTGCTGATGACACGCAAACTTGTCACCTCGCGATTCAGATAAAATGAGTTGTAACTTTATCTACCCGTTAGCTACATAAATTTCACATTAATTAAAGCCAGATCAATATGAACATTTTCATTGCAATCATGTAAAGCATGAACCTTATCTTTAATTAAATGCATATTTTCAAAAATATTATTCAGCTCGTTATGGTCAAATTTATCCTTTGGTAAGGACACGCCTAGACATAGTTCTTCGTTGTTTAGTCCAATCCAGCAGCTTCCAAGTAAGTCCCGCTGCATATTTAAACTTAACCAATCACTCATCTTATATTGGTCTACAATGACATGTAGAGGGGTATACAAGGTAAATAAATCTGATTGCTTTGGCGATTCTAGAACCCAAAGGCTTTCCTGATTATCGATTATTTCAATCGCATCGGATTCAACGGGGATCTCAATTCCCCATAGTTCAGCAAGTTCTGATAATACGGCTTCAAATTTCAACATTACACCTCAATAATTTACTTTGCGAAAACAAGGGATCACGTGCGATCATCAAGTTTTGTTTTTAAGCTTTGCTCTGTAGCCATTCGTTCGAACTTAGCAGTGCATCTAGTTGCTTTTTCGCTGGAGAGGCGATGGTAAATGGCCCCAATTTATAACTTTGGCAATCTGATTTTAGTGATTCAACTTGCTTTGCCACTAAATATTGCATCCAAGGTTTATTCGATAGGTCGGTTAATTTCATTGCCTCCGAACTGGTTGATATATCGTCTTTCAGTGCCTGTAAGTGTGAAATATCCATATATTGATAAGACAGACGTTCAGCTTCGTTTTCGGCACCTTTAGGGTGAAACAGCTGAATTAGTCGGCTTCTCCAACTTGGTTTTGGCTCTAACAATAGAGGTTTTAGATTCGTCAATTTTGCCATCATTCTATCTACATCAATATTTAATGGGTTAATGCCGAGTGTGTTTACATTGGCGACTTCGGCTTCATTTGGAAGTTTTTCGATATGGAAGCCAATGTTCTGATTTAACCTTGATAGGTGATTCTCGAATGAGTCTGTCTTTTCTTTGATTACAAAATTACTGCTTACAATGTTATCAAAGTCCCCAATACCGTAGGTTTTGTTCGTATCGAATAGCGTGTGTTTACTTTGATCATTTACAGGTAAATCTATGCTAGGGCTTAGTTCTTTAAACACTGTTCCTTGCCCTCTAAATTCTGTTTTTCTTTGTAGTTCGTTATTTTTATCAACAGAATTAGTTCTGTTCACTGCTTTTACTAAAGCTTTTTGGAAGTTACGACATTTTAAATCTGCTTCTGGAAACTCTTTTACATTAGACTGGTAGAGGTTAGTTTGAAGTTCAAGCTTTTGTAGCTGTGACGGTAATTGTTTCTGTTTTAGTGCATTAAGTTGTTCTTGTTCGCTCACTTCCTGTTTTACTACTTTTTGGAAGGTTGCAGCGGTTTCGGTAGATAAGTTGCTTTTTAATACCACCTTCAGTGTTGTAGGCAACAGTTGAGACATAGGACCTAGCGTAGAGGCCTTGTTAACTCTCAACATCTGCCCTAATGTTGTCTTATTTGTTAACGCTTTTTTTACTAACTTCCCTAAGGAACCATTAGGGGAGTGCTCTTCAGTTAGCTTACAAAACTTACTTGCAAATTCTTCAGCCATTTTAGGTAATGATTCAAGTTGGTAACACCCATTAGAGTATGTCATTGACCAATCATAAGAATAGCTCTGTGCGTATTCAGCATGTTTAGTGCTTGAGCTAGCATATGCGTTAAATAGTGATTCAAATTCTTTCTTGATAGAAGTGCTCTCATGCTCATAATAGTTTTGTAACTTAACGTCTGTTACTTGCTCTTTAGTCGCGTTTTTTTGATTGTCAGCTTGCTTGCTCTTTTCTATGGTTGTTTTTTCTGATGAGCTTATGCTGCCCTTAGATGTCTCTAGGCTTGGTTCTGATGTTACTCCTAGTGAAGTAGGCGCGGTTTTTGATGTCACATTAGTATCTGACACAGGCCTATCAACTAAAGGTGATACGACCGATGGCGACTTGAGTTCGATAGTATCTTTATGGCCTTTCTTCGGTGCTAGAGAAATAATCTCGCTGAAAGATTGTTGGACTAGAGCTTTAAATTTAGGGTAGAACTCACCTTTAGTTGGAGAGTGTCCTTTTGTTATATCTGAAAGTAACTGTTTAAAGCCCCCGACTTTACTTGGAAGTGGGCAGGTGACGTTGAAATCTTTGCTTACCGTTACATTCGCAATGTTTGACAGTTCTTTTACTCTTTTCTTTTCACTGCCAGGTTTACTTATCAAATACTCGGATAAAAAGTTTTCTAGTTTTTGTGAAAAAGACATTTTGTTTTGCGAGTAGAATTCTTGTGTCCCTTTTGGTGATGTATAGGCGTGATTGAAATGAGACTTGCCAGTCGTTGGGCTTGCGACGCTTGAACCTATAGAGGTTTGTTTTGCTGATGAGGCATGTACACTTTTTACGATACTTTGAGTTGATTCTGCGTGGTTGCTTTTCTTTATTGCTGTTGAGTTCATCGGTTGATGAATCGCTGAGATAGTAGGCATTGTGACCTCTTAGAACCTATATAAACACCGAGAGGGTAGTATAGGTTAAGAGTGCCAAGGGGGGCTCTCAGTATTGGCCTATTTTTTTTATATATCGAAATGAAAGGGGGCGAGCTACCTCCTTACCTTGACTAAGAACAGCTAGATGAAGTAAAAACGATAATTTATAAGAACCAGTGATTTAGCCAGTTTGCTATACTCCCCCCCTCCTGCTGTAAGTATGCTTGCAAGCTGGCAACTCACTAAATCCAATAGAACCGTTACTAAGCTCTGCTCTCGAAGACTTCAGGGGGTAAACACAGACTCTGACGACAGAGTCCGATCCTTGTTTACCCACTGCGGTGAATCCAAACACTTCGCAAAGAGCTTTACAGCATAACTCTTCTTGAGCATCAAGAACTGTTCAGGGGAACCTCACACTAGAGAGCTTAATTGCGTAACAAAGACGATTAAATTCATTTGTTCTTTGTGCTACACATCACGACAGTTTAGAAAATCAACAAAATAAAAGCCACTTTCGACATCGTAATTATACTATTTGTTGTTTACTAGCAAGATAAAACAGAAGGAATAAACGATGAACACATTACAAGTTCTAATAAAAGAGTTTTGTGAAATAAATGAACTACCTCCACTTTATTTTGCTGAAGAAAATCGTTGCCAATTATTAGTTGATGATCGTTACGTTATTTACTTTAGTGAGGCAGATCAAAACGATTTTGTTTTATCGGTGGTTTTTGGCGGTCTCGAAAAAAGCGGTGAACTGAGACTGAAAGGTCTTGAACTCATTGCGCATGCTAACTATTTCGGTATCGCGGATGGGAGCTTGACCCTTTCACTTGCACCAAATGGTAGGCAATTAGTTCTTGCGGGCAGAAAGCCGATTGAGTACTTAAACGCAGCGAGCCTATCAACTTGGTTTCACCTTCTAAATGAGCAAACCCTACTCTGGCAGGCTCGATTTGCAATGTTAGACCAAGACCCAACCCAATTTATCAATCCAGAACAATCCCACATTGAGACACTTAGAGTTTAAGGAGTTCACCCATGGTAATTTCAACTAGCCAAAGCCAGATTCCGAGCTTGGATCAATTTCGTACTGTCGCGGCACAAAAAGATAAGCGGGTGATCAGTAAGCACGGTAAAGCCAAAGAGCCGTCGACCTTTCATAAAGGGCAAAAGTTCACGGCAGTGAGTGACACCATATTGCGATCTACATATCAAAAGTACCACCAAGAAAATATTAAGACCCACCTTGATTTAAAACAGGCGCTGCTAAAAGAAGAAAAACCAGAAACGGCATTATTGGCATTCTCTCTTGTGAGCACAGCAGGGTATCGTGGCGAGCCTTTAACTGCGCGTAAGGTCCTCGAAGTCGTAAGCCTATTAGATGAAGTGAAGATTGACGATAAAGCTTATAAAAATCTAAAAAGCACGTTCGATTCGATCAGCAAAGACCCACGCTTACAAGTCAGCATCGAAAACCAATACCCAGGCAAAATGGACGGCTTAGGTGCTGAACTGCTTGAGATGGCAAAAGAAACAATCAAAGGGACTGGTATCAACGCAGTAATTAACTTGGCGTTACCAGGTGTTGGTTTGTTGATCGCCACGGGGCGTGAATTACATAAGTCGGCAGTCAATGGTGATGCTGAGGCGCACTATCACCAACTAGAACAGATTGCGCAATTGCCCGGTCATGACCAAAGGTTGGCATTGCCGATACAACAAGCATTAGCGCACGAGCACGCCACTCAATCTGCTGAAGGTGCGGTTGGAGCGACCTTAGGTATGGCGACGGGAAGCCTTGGTGCATTTGGTGTCACCTCTGTGGGCACAACTGGTGTCCTTGTTGTTGCAAAAGAAGCGCTAGGCAGTGTAGCAGCATCTGGCTTAATCACTGGTTCTGGGTTTGTAGCCGGTCAAGCGAGTTCCTACTGTCTGAACAACGAAGTTCAAGAGCAAATTCACCAAGAACCTATGTCTGGTGTGTTACCTCGAATTGAAGTGTCTAACAGCAAAGGGAAGTTCTCCTTTAGTATGCAAGATGCTGCATCAGGACGTGCTTTGATTGCGTACCTAGGCCCAAAAGAAGACAAATCTATGACATCACCTCAAGCACCGAAAGAAGCTCAGGATATGGAATTGGCGCGCTTAACGCTTAAGAAAATGTTGGGCTCTGATGCAAGTGAGAACTTGGTGCCAGATGTTGGATCAACGAATAAATTGAGTATCGAAGATACACCGAGCCAAACTGAGTCAGAGGCCAACAGTGCACTTAAGAAGTTGCTCAAAGAAGATTGGGACTGGCTAATGCCAGCAGTAAGATCTATCGACCAAGGAAAGGCACAGGATATCAATAAGACGTTGACTTACAAGCTCCCTCTAGATACACCGAACGGACGAGTATACTTGGATAAAAGCCCGAACCTCGATCAAGGCCAACTCTCGGCGCTAGAAAAGCTTGGTTCACCAAGTCAGCTAAGGTTGATGTACTTAGCAGAAGGCTGGATTTAATCGTCAATATCATACCCAAGTTATTGACGATGAAATTTTTCCGTTACACGCTCCCAAAGGACGAGTTCCCTTGGTTTGTATACCTTGTTTAACAGTTTTTGATTTAGAAGCATTGGCTCTACAAATTGTTGCCTCGCTTTCAAAACCCGACATTCTCGCCAAGCCAAGTATCTCGGGCAATAGATTTGAAAGAGGATAAGCAACTCAAGCTGAACTGAAGAACAGTTTCAATAGAATCATATATAAGGTTGGCCGTTGACGGATAGTCCCTCATTGTGTGCCAACCTTTGATATTCGAATAGCCTATTATTATCCGTTAATTTGATATCAGCGATGATTCCGAGCCTAGACGAGGTATTGAAAGGGCCCCGCGATAGTTAATCGCTATTGGCTTCGCAATCAAATGCCACTTAGCTTGTACTCAGTTTTTATCTGCCCCAACACGAGCTTATTTGATGAAGCATAAGCACTGATCATATGAATGGTGTCCGATAATGTATTCACGAATATCAAACCAGCCTTTTGCGCCCGCACCGCACATAACGAGCCAAAAAGGACTTCAAACAGGCAATCAGTAACACCCATTAAAGTAAAAATATGATCTAATTGAGGTCGTCGAACTCTTGCAGAAAATAGCTATGGATAGCCTTAATAAGACAGATTTTAAAAAACTAGCAAGCCAACAAAAAACCATTCAAATGAAGGTTTGTTTACTAGCACTTGCCCACTTCAAAGAAGGTCACTAGCACACTCAAATTGCTAAATACCTCAAAGTCAGTCGAACTAGTGTAAACAAATGGGTCCAGACATTTCTTGAAGAAGGATTGGAAGGACTTCAAGAGAAACCTCGCACAGGCAGGCCTGCATATCTCAATGTAGAGCAACGAAAACAACTCAGCGCGTTCATTAAGAAAGAAGCAGAGTCCCCTTCTGGCGGGCGCCTTGTCGGGAGCGATATACATGATTACATCGTGGAAAACTTTGATAAATACTACCACCCTAATTCTATCTATTATCTTCTCGACCACATGGGCTTTTCTTGGATAACTTCTCGCTCCAAACACCCCAAGCAATCACAGCAAATCCAAGACGATTTTAAAAAATTCAAAATAGAAACGATCCTTAAGATCCTCGGTCATATTGGGCTGGAGAGTGTTGATGTCTGGTTTCAAGACGAAGCTAGATTCGGACAACAAAACACAACGACACGCTTGTGGGCTGAAACAGGAACGCGCCCAAGGGCGCCAAAACAGCAGCAATTTGAGTACGCTTACCTGTTCGGTTCTGTTTGTCCTAGCTGAGGGATTGGAGAAGCTATGGTTGTGCCTTGGGTCAATAAAGACATTATGATCTAACACTTAAAGCAAATATCCGATATCACAGACAAAGGAAGGAAGGCATGCTGTAGTAATAATGGATGGCGCAGGTTGGCATACCGATGATATCGCCCACAAATTTGATAATGTCAGTATCATCAAACTTTCCCCATATTCGACAGAGCTTAACCCGATAGAACAAGTATGGAGTTGGTTACGACAACACTACTTAGCGAACCAAAGCTTCGAAGACTATGAGGACATTGTTTCCAAGGTATGCGTTGCGTGGAATAGGTTTCTTGAAGTGCCGAAAAGGGTATCGAAAATGTGCGCTAGAGAATGGATAGACTTGAGCAGTTAATTTTCCAGATTAATATCACTTACATTAAAAAAATAAAAGGAGCAAAGTAATACTGCTCCTTTTTGGTAGTAAATATTAGCAACCGATTATGGAATCTTTAGTCCAGTTTGTGGCTAGAAAAAATCACTTCAGATGGTGGGAACATGTTGGAAACCGGTGGATGAGCAATATCACCAAACATTCTCGCACCAAATGCTGAAGCTGCCCAAGGGTCTACAATTTTCACATCTTTATTCCATGAGCTTGGGTCTTTGATATCACTACCGTCCTGTCTACCAACCAAAACATACAAGTGCGTGCCTGAGTGTCCTTTCTTGAATGCCACTACTTCGACCTTAGTGTTTTGATTCGCATCACCCTGCATCCCTTGAATCATTTCAGCGGCCGCGGCAAAGGCAAACGTAGTACAGCAACCGGCTTTTGCGTCCTGAACGGATTTCGCAATGTTTTGAAGTGTCCCCATCTGAGGGCTATTGCCTCTTTGAGCCGCCACTTGAACCATGTTTGCTGACATGGTCGCTTTTTTATCTTGTTGAACTCTTGCTGGATTTGCGTAGAAGCCTTCTAGTCTTGGCTTCGCTTTCGCTTGATAGAACTCAGATCTCTTATCACCGAAGGTATTAAGGTCAGTACAAGCGAAATCACCCAACTTTTGCAGTGTAGCTTGGTGCTTTCTAATCAAGGCATCTGCTGGAGCGGTTTTACCTGCGCTGGATGGTTTTGAAGTGCTTGAAACACTTGGCCAATTCTCTCTAGGCCCTGTCGATAATCGCTCTAGGTCTTTAAGGTTTCCAAGAGTCAACTTATTTTCACCATTCAGTACGTTTTGCATCATAGCTTTGGCGACACCTTTTGGCAGACCTTGCTTAACCAATAGATCAACGACGATCGATTTCGCTTTGTTTTGGTGATTGATACGAGAGCTTACGCTTGTGTTTTTCGGCGCACCTTCTTTAACAAAGATGTCCTTGCCTCCGTGAGCCCGAACTTCTTTGTCGTCCGATTGGTTTTGTGTAGATAACTGTGCAGTGAGTTCGCTCAGCGAATGCATATGTGATGTATTGATATTTACCATAACCCTAACCTTTTAAACAGAGATGAAAGTATGCAGCTTTTTATGTTGCTCAATCGATTGAAACTGAGCCGTTAGATATTGCTTCCACAGTTCACAAAGCTCCATAAGCTGAGTAATCAGGATAGAAACACGACTCACTTCTGAGGTAAGTGGTATACTTATCTGCATGTGTACTTCATTGTTTTTAGGGTCTATACAGAACTGTACCCCACCTGACTCCCGGTATAAGAAGTTATATTCCAAAAGTGTTTTCAGTTTTTTAATTTCAAATGACTCTTCATCTTGGCAAACCTTGATTGAAAGTAACAGTTCTTCTCTCTCATCCAAGCCTTGAACTTCAATCTCTTTGCCTGCAGACATATATACTGTCCACATTTGATAATCATATGCAGTCACCCGTTCAATATCGAGTGTGTTACCAAGCTCAATTAGTAAGGTATTTACCTTATCCATACTCACCTACCATCCTGATATTTAATATTGATGTATCTATTTAAAATAAAAGATATAAAATTTCGAATTTAAATACACCTATCACATTATTTTATTTTCCATTGTTGCTGGTTAATTTTGTTAGATTAACCGTTTTTAGAAAAACAAATTCAGTATTCTGAACGAACGTTACTCTCTTATGAGGCGATAGTTAATAGAGCCTTTAAGATAATCAGAGTTCCCGTTGATGTAAGTATTGTGCTCAATAACAGTCACAGAATATGCCAGATATGGTCGGCTTTTTTTCATTTTAAGCCGTTTATAAAGATCGGATGGGAAGCTAAGATAAAACTAGAGAAATGGTAGAAAGGTACAGTGAATAGAAAGTAAAGCTCAAAAAGCCCAGCGTTTTTCTGAGCTTTCGAGAGTTAAAGATAAGCACGTCAAGACTGTATCTGTTGGCGCTCACTGAATTGCTTAGTGATCACCTGCTTAAGAGCTTGCAGTTGCCCGTCGATACTGGCATCGATAATACCGACTTCAGTTTCCAGTATGCACCCACCATTTTTGAGTCTCGCATCTGCAATAACGTCAACATAGCCGACCTCCGGGAAGTCACTGAGTATTAAGGAAACCTTATCTCGCACCTCTGTCACTTGCTCGGGGTGCACGTGCAGAATCACTTGTTTCTGATTACTGACCAGCTGAAGCGCTTCCCTCACCACTATTGCCGTTGTTTCCACATCGTCGAAACTACTGATAATTTTGCTTACGGCATCAAGCACTACGCCAGTGATTTTCTGTTCGACTTGCAAGTAGTACTCATTACATCGTGCAAGCGTTGACATCATAGTTTCTGCGCTCTCTATCTTCGCTTGATCGATACCATCCTGGTAACCACGCTGTCTTTCTAACTCATAAGCATCGTCAGCTTTTGTAATAA
The DNA here is from genome assembly GCF_000272405.2 of Vibrio tasmaniensis 1F-187. Taxonomy (GTDB): domain Bacteria; phylum Pseudomonadota; class Gammaproteobacteria; order Enterobacterales; family Vibrionaceae; genus Vibrio; species Vibrio tasmaniensis_A. The sequence continues at coordinate 12,894 of NZ_AJZM02000035.1, read as the reverse complement.
TGCTCTCGGCTTTAGAGTGTGCAGCTTCAACCAAGTGTTGCGAATCTAAATAACTCACATAATCCTTTGCTTTGAGAATCTTTAGACCTGTAGCCAACTGCAAGTTGTCAGTTTTTATTTCAACAAATGAAACCATTGAGGGATTACCTGTTTTGCGATTTTCTTTATAAGTCGATAAGCAAGATCTCGATGCGTTTCATCGAACCAATCAGCACTGAGTTTTGTTTGGGTTAATGAACAATCGAGCTTGAACTGCCACCTTTGTACAAGCTCTGATGGTGATTTCTCCAGTAAAAATGTGACCCATAGATACCCAAGTTCACGGGCTGCCTTTTCAAAGCTGGCTTCATCTAAACTCGCCGGCAATGTTTTTTGCCAACCGTTTGGCCAATTTGAGATCATCATTGGCCCGTGTTGAATTAAAAAACGCGTTTCATCGACACCAAAAATATGATTGAGGCACTGCTTTGGTTGTTTCAAGACAACTTGGCGCATCGATTCACAATACATTGCCCCACCAATCAGCAACAGTAATTTGTTAGTCGTTTCAACTGGAAGTAACACCAAACTATTAAATGGATGATTAAAAACATGATCAGTAATCGTTGATAGCTGCCATTCTTCAATACACCATTGATTGATCGCAGCCTGGTGTCTCCAGTCTTGGACTCGTAATAACCAAGGCTGTTTCTTGCTTATCCAACTCTCATCAATATAACTGCAAGGACAATAATTAAACTGATGATAAATCTGAGAAACTGGCGTATCAGAATTAACCACGTTGCGCATTCCTACGACACCATGCAAACGTCGCTGCGTTAGAACCGATGATAAGTAGTAACAAGAAAACGAGGATAGCAATCAAGTTGCTTGCCGTGTCCTTGGTCACTTGAATAGACAAAATGCTTTCAAATTGCTTGCTTTGAGCCGTCACACGAACTTCCGAAGATGGTACTATGACAACGCTAATACGTTCGTAGTTAAGCCCTTCAATACTATTGTTCACTAACTGCTTAATTTGAGGTACATAAGAGTCGAGTGCCACATCCGCTGCGTGTTTAATAAACACTGATGCAGAAGCAGGAGTTGGACGTTCACCTGGACGAAGGTTTTTATCTTCAAGTACAATGTGAACGCGTGCCACTAACACTCCATCAATTTGTGACAGCGTTGATGATAGTTCTTGCGATTTCGCGTATATAAGCCTCGCCCTTTCTGCAATCGGAGACGAAATCAGGTCATCTTTCGGAAACACTTCTTTGAGTGTTGAGAACTGCTCTTTCGGGTAGCCTTTACGTTTCAGAGCATCAACCGAAAATGCGACTTGAGCGTTATCTACCATCAATTTTATGGTGTTGTCTTTATCCGGTTCTTTGGTTGCCACGACCCCCTCAGAAAGCAGAATAGACAGCATTTCATTGCCTTCTTTCTGGCTTACTCCAGTGTATAGCTCCGTCTGACAGCCAGCTAAAAATAACACGAGTAACATGCACACGGCACGTATTGTCTTCATCATGACTATTGGGCCTTCAACAATGTTTCTACATTCTGTGTCGTTTTACCTACCGTCTTGGCAATCAGCTCCTCTTGAAAGGTAATTCGACTCAACGCCCATTGCATCTGCAAGAGCTGAGCAGGGTCGTCACCAACCATTGCCATGCTATCGGTTAAGTTAGTTTTTGCATTGTCGATGGTGTTTTTCAGTTCGCTAATGTTTTCTAACAAGCCACCTTCTAAACCGTGGTTTCCCTCAGGCGATAGCATCGCTTGCTCGAAACGCTCACTAAGTCCCGCTTCAGCTTGTGCGTCTTGCACTTGCTCGAGGTTGGTTTGCATCACTTCTGTGTACTGCGTATTAATCATATCCGTTCCTATGAGAGGTCTAGTTTGTGGCTGTAACTCAACATGTTCTTGACCATGGCATTCTTTTGTATAACAAAGCTCAGTTCTTTTCGGACCACCTCCAATACTGGAGCTTGGGCAGGGATGTCTTTCAACTCACCCCAACAGTGCCAAAGCGCTTGTTCTTTTTGCGCACCAAGTGGGAAATGTTCAGAAAGCAACGCTTTCAACTCTCGGCGGTCTTTAGGGGGAGTCGCTAGCAAGCGCCCTGAAAAACTGCCCAACAGCTCATGCTTAAATAATGCCAACAATTCTGGTGATGCTTTATCAGTGCCTTTTGCGCTTTGTTCCTGACTAAAGGCATACCATAAGGCTTTTTTTTTCTCACTAGGCGAAATAAACGCGTCTTTAAGCGTTCTGCTAAGCGCTGCTGCGCTGAAGTCTCCAGAACGTTTTAGTGCTTCGTACCACTCTTTAATAGCTGCTGTTCTACCTTTAGACCGCGTGACACTATCCGTATTTTTTTTCGTAGTCGGTATGTTCTTATCTGGTGGGTTCTCACTCATCAAACGGTTCATCTTGTTCGCATCAGGTGTATCATTCCGGGGTGCTTTCGGCACCTGACTGAGCATGTTGTTGATTCCGTGGCTTTCAACCTTCATTAAAGGTTCCTGATGTCTTTAGAAAAACTCATGGCAAAGGCTTGGTTTTCTTCATTGCCTTTTAATGCCATATCTAACCACGATTCGGCTTTGCTTAAGAGCCCAGCTTTTCCTGCCGCTAGCGCAGCCAGACCGATTAAGTCTGGGCGTGTCACGCAAAGCGGTTCAAGTAAACGATGAGCGTCCTCGTACAAGCCACGATTCATCAAACTCATTGAACGAATCATAGCAACGACTTCTTCTGCATCACCTTGCAACTCAAGGCATTCCGCAATGGTATTTGCCTCTTCATGACGATGCAGACCGGTTGCCATCAACGCTGTCTCAGCCAGAAGTAAACACATGCCTTTATCCATAGGTTATACCTTCTGCAGAATTGATTGCATCACGTCTTTGATTGCACGTGTTGTGGTCGCATTGATGTTATATACCACAGACCATTTGTTGATTGTATGCTGTAGCTCTGCAAGCTTTGAAGGATCGTCTGCGTTCGTTTCTAAGTTTTTGATCGCGGTGTTTACCGCTTCATTCGCTGTTTTTGATTGCTGTAACAATTTAGCTTTAACTGCGTCGAGGTTAACGCCTTTACTCGAATCATAAAATGACATATATATCGCCTTCTTTTATTTGTTGTCTAGAAATGTTTCAATTACCGCTAATGCTGCTTGATAAGCCTCGTGCTGTTTGTGTAGCAACTGGTATTCTTTTGGTGAACAGCCAAGATGGAGCTGACGCTTTATCGCTGATTGCGCTTGCTTGAACTTAAAAATGATCACCTCTTTTTCTTGCTGCCCTGAATCGCCTTGTAATAACTGCTCAAGATTAGTCATTGTTATTTTCACCTTCATACTCTAGATCAATAGTGATTACCCGCCCGCGTTTTACGAGTTCAATTCCTGCCGGAGTAACGCTTGAAATACGGTACCCTTGAGGAGTGCGAGCTCCTACCATGTAACGAACATTGTCAGTGAGGATGACATAAGGAAATAGGCCAAAATTCACGCTACGAAACGGAAAATCGATGTTTGTTCCTTTGCTCACTTTAGGAATAGATTTCAAGACAAGATATGGTTTCTCGCCATACTGCTCTCGAAAATCTCTCGTTACACCATAAAATCGAGTTGTTTCAACATCATCAAGCTCGCCACGAACTTCAATACGATCACCGCTAGTAACAAGCTGAACTTTCTTTAAGAGCTCCGCTTCTCCTAACAACTCTTTTAGAGTAACCATGTATGCCCCCGCCCTTTGTAGCTCTACTTTCCAAGCGATAAGCCCTGGGACATCTCGTTCTAAGATCTGCTCAACTTGGTTCCAACGACTTGCATCATCAATGTAACCCGTTAACAGCAGCGTACCTGTCTCGTTACCATTTTCTACTTTTACTTGGTGATAACCGAGGTTTCGTAAGATAAAACGCACACCACGACGTATCTCTTCCATCGTTCTCAGGTCACTCTTGTAGTTGATACCTAATGCATCAATTCGACCAAGCAGTTGTACCTTTTGCGTTCTATCTTCTACGTAACCTTCAAGTACAGCCTGTAGAGCATTGGCATTCCATTCAACGCGAACATCGTTCAACTCGAGTTCACTAAGAATATTACGTACCAAGACTATCGGCTCCGCTTCTGTGATTACGTCTTTGTCGCTCGCATGCACTTGGTCGTACCAAATACCTATAAAGATAACGCTTGGGATCAGGCCACAAATCAATCCGATGAGCAGCATTTTCTTCCAACCCGATGATGGTTTATGGCCAATTGGTTTCGCTTGCTTGCTTGCTACGTCATTTGCCATCTCAATAACTAAATCATCTTCCAAATAACCAACAGCAAATGTTAAACGACCCACAGAAACCAAGGCTTTTCGCGACAAATCAACGCCACCGGCATCAACGGCGATAATTTCGTTATTGACTGAGACTTCTTCACACTCACGTAGTGAAACCGTTTCACCATCGCAAACTAAAACGAGGTGACTTGCTTTAATGCCAGAGTCGGTTAAGACTAAATCAGCGGTAAAGTCATCACTACCCAATACCAATGAATCGTTGGGTAAAGTGACTTCCACTCCGGAATGAACACCGGAAAGAATACGAATTTTCCATTGTTGCATTGAGGTTACTGCTCCTCTAATGGTCGAACGCAATGATTCTCTGAGCCATTACACTCTTTAATTTGTACTCTCCACCCTTTCTGCCCCGTAGGAAGCTCACATTCTGCTAACAACGATGACTTTCCTTGTGACAACAAATCTTGCTGATAACGTACTGCTTGTACTTCCTTTGTACAGCTGTACAAAGCAAGTGCTGATTTAAGGCCTGCACTGTTATTGGAAATACTATTCAACGTGCCAATCTTTGGCCTTAAGTCATATTCATTTCCGATAAGTACGTTGTCTCCGATACCATCGACAACAATTCTTGGTTCTATAATGAACATACGTACTGTTCTTCTCGTGGAGCTTTCCGTGCTTCTAAACAAAGCGCCGAGGTATGGAATATCTCCTAACAAAGGAACTTTTCGAAGCTTGTTGCTAATTTCATCACGGTATACTCCACCAATCAGCAAGCTTTGCCCCTGCTTTACCGTTGCCAAAGTACTAATTTCTGTTTTACGAATTGAAGGAACACCATCAATGTCACCATCGGGGATTTCCGCACCATCTTCTAGATGCAAACTCAAATTGATTTCAGGTCTTTCAACCAAACGGTCGCCAACGATGCGAGGTACAATTTTCAATAACGTTCCATAAGTCACTTTCTCTAGTGCTGCGGTTTCTTTGCCTATCAACTTGACATAAAATGTACTGCTGTTATTAAGGACCGCTTCCACATTTTCTTGTGTTAACAAGGTTGGTCTGGAAACCACTTGCGCACTACCTCTAGATTCAAGCAAACGAATTTGAGCCAATAAATAATTTAGGTTCGTCGCATCAAGCAGAGACTTAAAATTTTGCCCACTACCAAGCTTGACATCACCATTACCTACGTCACCAGTTGTTTTGAGGTCCAAAATACTGTTGTTACCCACTGCAAGACCAGCTCGCCAGTCAACACCCAACTGACTTAAGTCATTAGCACTAATATCAACGATAGAAAGTGCGACTTCGATCCTTGACTGCGGTTGATCTAACTGCGCCACCAACTTGTGATACAGCGGTAATCGAGCTTTTGTATCACGCACAATGATTGCATTTAAACCTGGTTCTGCTTCAACCGATGCACCGCTATGTAAAGAGACATCATTAGCAATTTTCTTAGGCGTATTGGTTATTACTTCTTCGTTCTTTTTCGCCACTTTAACCTGAGTTTGAACACCTGAAAGCACTCGGCTTAGTACCGAAGCAATCCCAGGAACCGTGACACCTTGGTCACGATAACTGATCTCTCGATCTGTCGCAGATGCATACTTCAAGGGAATAATATCGACAAACAATTCATCTGTTGAATTGGATTTCTGTACCAGTCTGCTTTCCAGTGCTTCTGCCGTTTGCACAACTAAATCGACGTATCTCGGTGGGCCAGCTAAGTAAACCAGCCCCTTATTTTCCGCTGCACGCCAGCCGTAACGAGAATCCCAAATTCCTGTCGAGATCAGGGTGCTACGTAATTCGCGAGCTGTTAACAGTTCGAGCTGCAACAATTGTGAACGGGTTTCTGTCGCTTTGTATACATGCAGCACTGCACCGTCGAAGTACCACATCAAGTTGTAAACCTGTGCCAGATAATCGAGAAACTCGGCTGGATCTTCTGGTGAAAATCGACCACTGGCTCGGTCATTTACCTTGTCGCTAACCGACACTGAAACACGGTAGTTTGCGCCAAAGTTATTCAGCAGTTCTTTTAGTGAATCATTGTCCGCGTAATAACGAAACGGTTGATCGACCCAATCAAGCTCAGAGGTATGTGAAGGAACTGCTATTATCAAACTTGAAACGTACACTACTGACAGCACGATTCTGCTTATTTGTGACTTTAAAACTGCAAGCATTATGGGATCCAAACACTGTGACTAACAGTATGATTAACACGTTGATGTTCGAGCAAATCATTGAACTGCTCCACTAAATTTACGTGCTGAGCAAGCTGCGTGCAAAGCTCTTCTGTCGTTGCACTTTCCATAATCATCTTCCCTTGCATAATCAACTGTTCTTTGTCATTCACCGTCAACGTGCTGCGTGTATCTCGCAACGTTTTCAAGGAGAGCTGCATACAATGTTTTAGCGCCTGCTCTTTTTGAAAATCAAGGTGCGATTCAAAATAAAATGGGAGTACGGTTTCCCACAAGATCCATGATGAGTGCTGGCTAATATTAAGCTGCATCTGGTCAACTTCGATATCATAGGAACCATTACTTGAGGCAATAAAATCCCCCTCCCTTAACGTTTCCGCTAGGGATTTCATCATTTTATCTAACATATTTAGTCCTATTTAAATCTGCCTGAGATTGTTACAAGCTTGCCCGCACTCATTGTTTTGAATATCAACGTAGTAATGATCCACTCTGCCAACGGTTTGCATATCTTGAAACCATTGCCAAATTTTAGCGACGGCATTTAGATCGCTGAACACAAGCTCACATGCATCCCAAATATCGCTCAGCTCAGGAGCTTGTACTCGAGCCTGGCTACACCATATTTTCCATTCAGATATAAATTTATCTGATATTCTACTGTACTCATATAAGTCCTTGAGTTTATCTAGAGTTGGCTTCCACTCTTCAACTAGTGCTCGATGAGATTCAATAACTTGATTTTGTTGCTCATTGAGAACGCCAAGTTGGTCATGCAATTCACTATGCTGATTCTCAATGAGATCCAACTGTTGTTCAGCAAAAAATGTGCTACTCGCTTCTCCGGACAATCTCATCCAATACTCTTTCTGAATACTCAGTTGATTGATTAACTGTTCAAGCTTGATGGAGTCTTGTAGCGCCCTCTGATCCGTTTGCTGATTGCACCATTCATTTAAGGTTAAATACATCGAAAGAATTAGTGTCTTAGGTGACGCTAGATTGAAGCGGTAACCTAATCGCTGATTAATGTAATCCAGTCTTTGTTCAAAAGAGTTCAACACCCGTTCGTCACTTAGTTGCCCACCCACTTCTAAGAAAAGGCGCATAGCAGAGCGGTCTAAACACGTTCCAAGCTTTTGATATGTTTTAATTAGCTGACTTGCACATAAACAATCAACAACATTACGATCAAGCAAGCGCTGCAGTAAAGACAATTGGTCGTAACTCAGAACACCTTCACTGAGTAGCTGTCTGTGGTTTACATTAACAACGTTAAGCTCTTGTGTTGATTTAGGTAAGCCCTCGTACCTTGCGCCTCGCTGCAATACAGTGACCTTCCTCTGCAGCACAATGTTGTTAGGAAAAAGCGAACGGCGTCGCCAATGCTGCTTTTTCATTTTAATCTTCTCCGTATCTACTTCGAGCAATCCAGAAGGAAGTAGAGATAATAGTTTTGTTCATCGTTACGCTGAGCATAATAGGGTTTACACCCGTTAATGCCTTTCAAAATTAGTCAGAAAATTTTAGTCGTCAGACATTTCGCTTAACAATTACTACCGGATCATCTCCAGAACGGACCTTACTTGGTGTCGTTCCAAAGCGACGACGGTAACTTTGTGTAAAGTAAGACTGGCTTGAAAACCCCGCTTCCATCGCAACATCGACAATGTTCATCTTGCTTGTGAGCAATAGTTTGTGAGCGTGTAATAAACGACGTTCACTGATCCAAGCTCTAGGGGAGATACCATAATATTCGTTAAAAAGCTCTTTAAACGTAGTCAGACTCGCACCAAACTCTTGAGCATAGTCTGTCAGTTTCCACTCTTTAAGATAATGAAGATCCATAAAGCGACGGAGTCTCTCTGAGGTTCGATTTGTCAGTTGTGATAACAACGCGTAGAGGTGTTCACCTTGGTCACCATGCAGTAACAAGATGAGCATTTCCTCATACTTTAAGCGCATAATAGCATCAGGAAAAGATTGCTCTTCTAGAGTATTAATCCCTAATAACGTCTGTTCTATCAATAAGTTTAGAGTAAAAGGGAATAATCCAGACTGTACATCCTCAACCTTTGGCAACGACATCAAAAGGTCACTATGCTTTTGCAATAGTTGACTCACCAGTTCATTGTCAAATTCGATAACCGAAGCCGCATATTGACCGCCTATCGGTGTGTATTCTAGTAAGTAATCCCCTTGAGAAAGATAAACCCCTCGACCAGCGACCACGTCTAGCGTACAACCCCCGGTTTGCACCCTCAATTGACCATTGTGAACGATAACAATATGAGACTGGCTAGAATGAAACACTTCATCGTATTTTTCATAGCAGCACGCACCATGAATTTTTCGCAAGTGCGAGTCGACCCTTTCGGCGTTTAGTCGGCCTAACACATCCATTTTCTACCCTTCATAATTTTAATTCCTCCAGTTCAAACAAGAGAAACTGTCGAAGCCAGCAGTGCGATTGCAAATGCAGACCGATTACCAATAAATAGTCCATAACACTACCATCCAACCCGAATAATAACGAATAACCAAGCGCTAACTTCGATAGCAAAAATAATTCTGGCAAAAAAGTATTTTTGATATCGTCGTGACATATTTTTGATAGTTAATTAGTATTTTCTAATTTTCAACTAGTGATACAAAAAGAAATTTTACATTAAACACATGAACGTGGTATTTTTAAAGTTCGCTTGATTTACATTCCAACCAATAAGTGCGACATGCTTTATTAAAGCACCTGGGGATAGCCATATATATTCAAAGGAACTGATGCTTACATAATAAAAAACCCAATGACCTTATTTTAAATATACCTAGAACTAGGATATCCTCCAACGCATTAAACATAATAATAAAGGAAAATATTACTTCCTAGTAATTATTATAAGCCTCTAGGTTTAAGTTGGTATATACACTGCCTTGCGTAAAGATATATCGCTCTTCCTTTTTTGCGATAATCTCACCTTGATAACGCAATATCGCGCGCACTTTCATCTCGCCATTTCCAGCTTGAATCGGAGCAATAACAAACGAGTATTGAACGGGTAACTGAACCCCTTGATACTCTTGTTGTAAAACAGTAAAACACTGACTATCTAAAACCTGACACACATCGACGCTTAGAAATGTACTCACTGGAGCGGTGTAATTATCAAACGTTATCCAACCAAATAGTGCTCCTTGAAGATGATTAGAAAACCCATTTGACACTGGGTTTTTGGTTGCACAACCGCTTAGCATCAATGCAAGGAATATTAAGCAATAAGAGTTCTTTTTCATAGGAGACAAGTATTCATCTAAATTGTCAGTGACAAAGTTATGGTTACCCATGGCATCAAAGCGGTTTAATCCAGTAATAAGGGGCATTTCGCTATACTCGCTATGGTTATCCGTTGTTATCTATCAAGGGCTGGAGCAATTTGACCACTGCAATTAGTATCATCAATACAGAGACCCCCCTTCGTATGGAGCACGCATAGCCTCTTTGCACGGTCGCGACTATCTACTTATGAAATACATCGTTTACTGGCACCATTTAGAAAAGGGCAATCGTTGCTTTGGCAGTTCGCCAAAGTAAATCAAGCAATCATGCTTCTCAAAAACATAACTGACCTCATCATATAATGCGCTGAACCCTCGATATGCAACATGCTTTCTATCCGTTCTTGCTAACTATCTATATTCTAATGAAATATCTTTATAAATAAAGGATGAACTCGATTGCATCACTTTTACACAAATCAATAAAATCAATAATTTAACAACAAAAAAATAAAAAAAAAGTCCTAGATACCACTTAGTTTTATCCTTATTACCCGCCATCACTCACAACGAAGGGAATACATTTCTGTCGTAAACAGGTCTTGTTAGCTAAAGTTAACAATCCAAAATTATAATTTATTGACAGCAGACGACTTTGTTGCGTAATTCAGTTTTAACCACTCGTTAATCCTTTATATCGACAAATTCTTGAGTTTAAACTTCTTCTATCCAGCTAAAATTGAAGCGAGCCAAGGCGAGCAGATCATGACAAGAAACGAAATGCGTCAAACGCTTTTTGAGTATATATAGGTTGATTACTATCGAACGCAAAGGCAATCTTACGATCACCTTTTGTATTCATCATTCCTATTCATCTAGATAGATTCACAAATAGGTATTCTGGTGAGTCTATCTTAAAGGTTGGCAATGAACTGCTGGTTAAACTGAGCGTTTACTTTGCGGTTAAGCTGTTCGTATTTCTCGGTCAATTCAATTTGTTGAGTCTGTAGTTGACCGGTGGTCAGGTTAGCAGTGTGAAGCTGACGCATCTCTTCCATAAAGCCATTTGTTAGCTGGCTAAAGATGGCATCTTTGCCGATGATAAAGCTAGTGAAGTTCTCTTTTACAAACGCTTGTTCATCGCTACTCAAGTTTTCTAGACCAAGGCGAGCTTGATTCGCTGAGGTCACATCATCAAACGTCGCTTTTGCCGGATCAGTACCAGGATTTAAGTACGCTGCTTCATTTTTGAAGTCTTCTGCTGTATGTGTTTGTGCGTTTTCAATCAGCTTTTGAGAGGAGCCTCTTACTTCAAATGTAGACTGTACTGGCTTGTGGTCGCTGACATTATCAAACCCTTCAGTGATAACACTGGTTTCATGGTTTTGTAAGTTGCCTGTTTTATTTGTTAAGCCAGTATTATCGAGCTCACCGAAGTCAGGTCGGTCACGACCTTCTTTTTGTTTAATATTACCAGTGTGCTTATCAAGCTGCATGTAAGTGTGACTATTAAGAGGATTGAACTTAAAGCCATGCTTGGCTAAATGCGTATCATCATGTGCGACTGGATCGTACATCACATCAGAACCTTGAGCGGTGCGTTTTTCACGCTCATTCAGATCACCAGTGATCAGAACCTCTTCATGCGGTTTGCTCCCTTCCATCAACTTGTTACCTTCGAATTCACGTTTGACTTCTTTGTTAGAATCCAAGTGTGCAGAAATGACGTTTAGAGCTTGACCATTGATCTCTAGAGCCGTTTTTACGCCACCTTTGTTACCAGTGATACCCATGAAGAATTCCATGTTTCGACCACCGATACCATGACGGTATTCAGACTCTTTTTTGACGTTAATATCGACGCCGTCTTTTGCAAAAACGGACATTGAAGTGTAGCTAACACCTTCACCAAGACCTTTCGTCATAACTTTCATTTTGTTTTGACTCAGAAGGTTCATACCATCAAGCTCAAGATCGTTAGCAAGCAATTTAGACTCTTGTTCCGCAAACAAAACCACATCATAGTCACCTTTTTGAATCAGGTTCTGGAAGTAGTTCTTTGTGTCTTCCGGCATCTTTTGGTTTGCTTGGTTATAGGTCAAAGTTAAGACCTTAACGTTGCCGCTGCCTTCTTTTTTATGCAGTTGTTGATTCATCTGATTCAGCTTTAAATCACCGTTTTTTGAAGAATCGGCTTTACTAAAGAAACGATTAAAAAAGCTTCGGTTTTCTTTTTGTTTTAGAGTAACGTCACCATCGCTATTTTTAGTTACGCTGTACTCTTTACCAAATACAGAACCAAATTTAACGGTATCGCCTTCTTTGGCGCTACTTTTAATATTTTGAATATCTGCGAGGTCTAAATTACCTCGATGCTGGCTATTAATTTGAATTGTAGACATACATTAAACTCGTATTTTAAATAAGGGAACTTAAACAAAGATCCCAGCAGGAAGTGTTTCTGGGATTGTCTCTGCGTTATCCGCTTGCTCAATAAAATGGTGCCATTGCTCCATTCTTTCTAACAGTTGCTGAAAAGTGTTCTGCACATAATCTTGAGGTTTGTTTGAGAGAAAAATAACCTTGTAGCTCGTTAACCTTCGGCTATCAGGCATTAGACCGATACCGAAACCACCACGGAAAGGTTCCAGAGCATGTTCACCAATCGCGATAGCAATCGTTTCTGGAAGAGGGGTTGGCAACTCCACAGGGCTGGTGAGAGACATGTGTAAGCTAATGGTGGTTTCGTTCTTAAATACGGTTAAGAAAAGTGCTTCATCATGATTATTCGTATCCGATGATAACTCACATTGAAATAATCCGTTTTCATCAAAATCCACGCCGTTACCTAAAAAACTGATACTTTCCTGATAAATATCCATTGTGTTCCTTCTGTGTATTTTTCTGAGGGTTCTTATTCGTAGTGAGAAGAATTATAAAGATGAGGGAATGGCAAGATATTAAATACGGGCGGAAGTTTTTATACTCAATGAACTTTAAGAGGCTTTGATGCTTAATTTAGTTTAGAGACAGATTCGCACCGTTTCGTGTGCTTCTTAGTCAATACGACAAGTTTTATAACCCAGTAAGCTTGTTCAACG
>NZ_AJZM02000034.1 GCF_000272405.2 Vibrio tasmaniensis 1F-187 | reverse complement strand
TAGATGCTAGATGCTAGATGCTAGGTTGGTGTTGTTGGAGTGGTAAAAAGTTCAGGCGATAAAAAACGGAGCCTTGAGGGCTCCGCTTCTTATCGTATTCGGTAATTAAAAATTAACGAGCACGGAAGACGATGCGGCCTTTAGAAAGGTCGTATGGAGTCATCTCAACAGTTACTTTATCACCAGTAAGAATACGGATGTAGTTCTTACGCATTTTACCAGAGATGTGTGCTGTCACTACGTGACCGTTTTCAAGCTCAACACGGAACATTGTGTTTGGTAGAGTATCAAGGACAGTGCCTTGCATCTCGATTACGTCTTCTTTAGCCATCTAATCCTCTTTCGAAATTTGGCGGTTTTCAACGGCTTGATTGTGCCGTTAAAATCAAAATATGTAAAGTTGTCGCGTATTCTACCCTCGCCACCGCTGATTTACTAGCCTTTGATGACGTTGAAATCGTACTTTATAGTTCATCGCAGGGCATTCATCGATTTGATAACCCAAATATAACCATTGTTTTTGTTCTTTCTGGGCATGTTGGATCTGGAATAGAACGCCAAGAGTTCCCATGGAAATGTCGATATCAGGGTCGAAGAAGGTATAAAACGCGCTCGTACAGTGAGACATGATGTCTGTAACGGCAATGCCGACTAACTGCCCCTCATCATAGATGTGCATGAACTTTGTAGCAAGCCATTCATTTTTAGAGAAATGCAGAAACTCTTCTTTCTTCGGTGGATACATGGTTCCTGAACGGTGGCGAGCGGTTATATAGCGGCTATACAAGTCAAACCAGTTGTCATCCATTTCATCTTTCAGCTCCCAACGCAGCGCTTTGGCCTTGTTGAGTATTCGTCGTTGGCTCTTGGAAAACTTGACCTCGGGAATTGACAGTCGAATCGCTTGGCACGATGAGCAATTATCGCAATGTGGTTTATAAATGGTTGTTCCACTGCGGCGAAATCCATTCGCAAGTAGAACTTCATAGTTATCTGCGGTGTGCATGTGTTCATCAAGCGTGACTGCCACTCTTTCTTCGAGATGGGGTAAGTAACTGCAAGCGTGATTGTCTGTTAATCCAATTCTGATTTGTTGTAAATCTGGATTCATTAAGGCATTTCCTTTAGCCATTGTTTTTTAAAACATGCATCGTTAACGGACGTTTCTTTGAGTAATCGAAGAGAACTCAGGAATTCATCCCTATCAACCTCGATAGCGCCCAAGGATTCCAAGTGTGGGTTCATGACTTGGCAATCAATGAGTTGTCCGCCGAATTGTGTAAAGTGCTCACAAAAGTACCATAGCGCAATTTTAGAGGCATTAGTCTTCAGGCTGAACATCGATTCACCGCAAAAGACTTGGCCTCTTTGTAACCCATAAAGCCCGCCAATCAGCTCGTCATCTTGCCAAACCTCAACTGAGTGGCAGAACCCTAATGAAGCGAGTTCACGGTAGGCTGCTTGCATGTCATTGTTTAACCAAGTTTCCTCTTCCGGTCTCAGTGAAGAGCAATAACCAATTACTCTGTCCGTCGCTTGGTTGATGCTGACTCGGTAATTGTGCTTTCTTTGAAACTTTTTAAGACTTTTTGACGGTTCGAATGTCTTAGGATTAAATACCGCTCGCGGTGCAGGGCTCCACCAAAGTATAGGCTCACCTGGGCCATACCATGGAAATATACCTTGGCTATAAGCGTTCAGAATTCGTATGGGTGACAAATCACCACCGAACGCGAGTAGACCGTTGGGTTCATCAAGCGCGTCGAAGGGCGAAGGAAACTCTATACTAGTAGTATCAAGTTCGGTTAGGTATATAGTCATAAGTACCGCATTACAGATTAATCACTGACCAAGAGGTCTTTAGGAGTTTTACCATGAAGAAGTTGCTTTGGATTTTACTTGTTTTGCCCATGTTGGCAAATGCAGCTTACAACAGAAACCAAGCCAGACCAGTGAATGAGGTCGTTTACGGTGAGGTTGATACGGTCAGGTACATTACCCAACAGGAGATCGTAGAGTCGAAAGCGAATGGTTGGGAAACCTTGTTGGGTGCGGCAATTGGTGGTTTGGTTGGTAATCAGTTTGGTGGCGGCACAGGTAAAGAAGTCGCAACGGCGGTTGGTGCTGTAGCGGGGGCGGGGATCGCTCGTAATCGCGGCAATACGCAATATCGGGTGGAATATAAACTCGTTGAATTATTGGTTAAAACCAAGGATGATAATCTGGTTAACATCATTCAAGACGTTGACAATTCGATGTTGTTCAATAGAGGTGATGATGTGCGGATTCTCTATTTTTCAGATGGCGTTCGAGTTGATCTAGCGTACTAGTATGCAAATGTGTTTGGTTGGCTAATTAATCGCCTTTATCGAGGGGATTAGCTCTGGAGTTCGTTGGAAAAGTTCGTTAGTCTGCAAGTACGAAGAATTATTCATCACCCGAAAATAAATACGCGCCAGTGACTTCGGGTGGTACAAGGACTATAAGAACTAATGGAAAGCCTTACGTTACAACCAATTCAGAAAGTGAGCGGGGAAGTTAACCTACCTGGCTCAAAAAGTGTTTCTAATCGTGCGCTTCTTTTGGCTGCACTTTCAACGGGAACAACTCGCCTAACAAACTTACTAGACAGTGATGACATTCGTCATATGTTGAATGCATTAACACAGTTAGGTGTTGATTATCAGTTGTCTGCAGACAAAACAGTTTGTGAAGTGACAGGTGTTGGTGGTGCATTCTCAAGTGACAAAGCCCTAGAGCTTTTCTTAGGTAACGCGGGTACAGCAATGCGTCCATTGGCTGCTGCACTTTGTTTAGGTCGCGGTGAATACGTTCTTACTGGTGAGCCACGTATGAAAGAGCGTCCAATTGGTCACTTAGTGACTGCTCTGCAAGAGGCCGGCGCCAACGTCGAATACTTAGAGAACGAAAATTACCCACCGCTGAAGATCACGGGTACTGGGCTAAAGAGTGGTACAGTTTCTATCGATGGTTCTATCTCTAGTCAATTCTTGACGGCATTTTTGATGGCTGCACCTTTAGCTGAAGGCGAAGTGACCATCAAAATCGAAGGTGAATTGGTTTCTAAGCCTTACATCGATATTACGCTGCATATCATGAAGCAATTTGGTGTGGATGTTATCAACAATGACTACCAAGAATTTGTGATTCCAACTGGGCAATCTTACATAGCACCCGGTGATTTCTTGGTTGAAGGTGATGCATCATCTGCGTCATATTTCCTTGCAGCCGCTGCTATCAAAGGTGGCGAGATTAAAGTGACAGGTATTGGCAAAAACAGTATCCAAGGTGATATCCAATTCGCTGATGCACTTGAGAAAATGGGTGCTGAAATCGAGTGGGGTGATGACTACGTTATCTCTCGTTGTGGTGAGCTAAAAGGCATTGATATGGACTATAACCATATTCCAGATGCGGCGATGACAATTGCGACAACGGCTCTGTTTGCTAAAGGAACAACCGCAATCCGCAATGTTTACAACTGGCGTGTGAAAGAGACGGATCGCTTAGCGGCAATGGCAACAGAGCTACGTAAAGTAGGCGCTGAGGTGGAAGAGGGTGAAGACTACATCATTGTTAACCCTGTGGCTGAACTGACGCACGCGGCGATTGATACTTACGATGATCACCGCATGGCGATGTGTTTCTCATTGGTTGCTTTGAGTGACACCCCGGTGACGATCAATGATCCAGGTTGTACATCCAAGACATTCCCTGACTACTTCGATAAGCTGAAAATGCTGAGTCTATAAAAATACTAAGTCTATAAAAATGATAAGTATATAAAGGTCCAGGAACAAAAAAGCTTGCCTAGATGGCAAGCTTTTTAATTATTGCTGAATTGTAAATTCTTTCGAAAGGTGATGCGCCAAGTACTTAAACATGTTAAATACCGCGGTTGTATTTTCTGTTGGCATTCCATTGTTGTCTAAGAAGTATTCACCTTTGAAAATGAGTACATCGTCTTTTTCTACTACGCTGTTTGCGCGCATGCCTTCAATGTAGTCATCATGTGATTGGATAATTTGGTTTGCGATAAGCAGTAAATCAAATTCTGCTATTACTTTCTTTGTCATGAGTTTATCTCTGATAACTGAATATAACGTTGAGTTTATGGTGTCGAACTAGAAATTCAATGATTTCACAACCGATTAAGAGAGTCTTTTCAAACATCCACAATTTATTTTGTGATTTATGACAAAAATAATTGAATGGGGCTCGCGTTAGATTCGCCGACAAGCTTAGTATGAGCGCGTTTAGACGTAATGCCTGATGAATAGGCTCTTGCAAGTATTCTTAGTGAGTACTTTATAGCTTCTTTATATTGTGACTCTTTTCTCTATGAGTCGTCGAATTGTCGAGCGATCAGATCCAATTTTGAAAAAAGCGGTTGATCTTCTAGTAATCTCGCACAATAGTAAAAAAAGAAGCAATGAATTTAGAATATCATGCGTAAAAGCCCACAAGTAAAATTGTTGGTGGTGAAGCATCGTGATTAAGGACGTTAGAGTCAATATGGGTAAATCGCTCGTTATAGTGGAGTCGCCAGCCAAGGCTAAAACTATCAATAAATATCTTGGCAAAGACTTTGTCGTTAAGTCGAGTGTAGGTCACGTTCGTGATTTACCAACGGCGGGTCAAAGTACAGGTCAAAAGGCTGCTGCAGTTTCAACCAAGGGTATGAGCCCAGAAGATAAAGCTCGTATCAAGAAAGAAAAAGATCGCAAAGCGCTTATTAAAAAGATGGGTATCAACCCTTATCAAGAGTGGGAAGCGAATTACCAAATCTTACCGGGCAAAGAAAAAGTCGTTGCTGAATTGCAAAAACTGGCTGAGAACGCAGACCATGTTTATCTCGCAACCGATTTGGACCGCGAAGGAGAAGCTATCGCATGGCACCTTCGTGAGATCATCGGTGGTGATGAAACGCGATACAAACGAGTGGTTTTTAACGAAATCACTAAAAATGCTATTCAACAAGCTTTCGAAACTCCAGGCGAGCTAAATATCGACGGCGTAAACGCACAACAAGCACGACGTTTTATGGACCGTGTTGTTGGCTTTATGGTGTCACCACTGCTTTGGAAAAAAGTAGCACGAGGCCTATCCGCTGGCCGTGTTCAATCTGTAGCTGTAAAACTACTGGTTGAACGTGAGCGCGAGATCAACGCTTTTATCCCTGAAGAGTTCTGGGATGTGCATGCTGATACCAAAACGGCAGAGAAAACAGATTTCAGACTGCAAGTCGCTCAAAAAGACGGTGTTGCGTTTAAACCTGATAATGAAGCGCAAACACAAGCTGCAGTAAGCGTTTTAGAAAAAGCGCAATACGAAGTATGTAAACGTGAAGACCGCCCAACTAAGAGTAAGCCGTCTGCACCTTACATCACGTCGACTCTGCAACAAGCGGCGAGCACACGTCTTGGTTACGGCGTAAAGAAAACCATGATGTTGGCTCAACGTTTGTATGAAGCGGGTTACATCACTTATATGCGTACTGACTCGACCAACTTGAGTTCAGAAGCTGTAGAAGCCGCACGTGAATACATTGGTTCTGAGTTTGGTGCACAATATCTTCCACCGAAAGCGCTTGTATACGGCAGCAAAGAGGGCGCACAAGAGGCTCACGAAGCGATTCGTCCTTCGAGTGTCGATGTTAAGTCTGAAGACCTAAACGGCGTAGACGCGGACGCACACAAGCTTTACTCGCTGATTTGGAATCAATTTGTTGCATGTCAAATGACACCTGCGCAATACGATTCAACGACGGTAAGCGTTAAAGCTGATGAGTACACGTTAAAAGCGAAAGGCCGTATTCTTAAGTTTGATGGTTGGACTCGCGTTCAACGTCCAATGGGTAAAAATGAAGATACGATTCTTCCTGCTGTACAGGTTGGTGAAAAGCTAGACCTAATCGCATTAGACCCTAAACAGCATTTCACTAAGCCGCCAGCCCGTTTTACTGAAGCGGCGCTAGTTAAAGAGCTTGAGAAGCGTGGTATTGGTCGTCCTTCAACGTACGCATCAATCATCTCTACGATTCAAGACCGTGGTTATGTAAAAGTTGAACAGCGTCGTTTCTATGCTGAGAAGATGGGTGAAATTGTTACTGACCGTCTAGATGGCAGTTTCAATGACCTAATGAACTATGACTTTACGGCTCGTATGGAGCAGAAGTTAGACCAAATTGCAGAAGGCGAAGCAAGCTGGAAAGGCGTGCTAGATAACTTCTTCGAAGACTTTACAGGCGATTTGGAAAAAGCCGATTTAGATGAAGACGCTGGTGGCATGAAGCCAAATCATATCGTTGAAACCGATATTGAGTGTCCAACTTGTAGCCGTAAAATGGGTATTCGTACAGCTTCGACTGGCGTATTCCTAGGTTGTTCTGGTTATGCACTTCCACCAAAAGAGCGCTGTAAGACAACCATTAACCTTGGTGATGAAGACGGTATTATCAACGTTCTTGAAGAAGACGTTGAAACCGCAGCACTTCGAGCGAAAAAGCGTTGTCCGATTTGTGAAACGGCAATGGATGCTTATCTGATCGATGATAAGCGTAAGATGCATGTGTGTGGTAACAACCCTAACTGTGAAGGTTATGTGGTTGAACACGGCGAATTCAAAGTGAAAGGCTATGATGGTCCGCTTGTTGAGTGTGACAAATGTAGTTCTGACATGGTTTTGAAGAATGGTCGTTTCGGTAAATACATGGACTGTACGAGTGAAGATTGTAAGAACACTCGTAAGATTCTGAAGAATGGCGAAGTAGCGCCACCTAAAGAAGACCCAGTGCATTTCCCTGAACTCCCATGTGAAAATTCAGATGCATACTTCGTACTTCGTGATGGGGCTTCTGGTTTGTTTATGGCCGCGAGTAATTTCCCTAAATCACGTGAAACACGTGCACCATTAGTGGAAGAGCTGGTTCGTTTTAAAGACCGTATTTCACCTAAATTCCAGTATCTGGCATCAGCACCGGTTGCTGATCCTGATGGCAAGCCGACAGTAGTTCGTTTTAGTCGTAAGACAAAAGAAAACTACGTTCGTACCGAAGTGGACGGTAAACCTTCAGGTTGGACCGCTTTGTACATCGACGGTAAGTGGGAAGTTACGGATAAACGTAAAAAGCCTAAAGAGAAGTAACTGAATGTGTGACCCGATCTGATATGGGTTGACATTTTATTGATGAAAAAAGCAGCCATTAGGCTGCTTTTTTTTGATCTGAATATGACTAATTATGCTGTCTCTCGATCGTCGGCCTTACCTGTGTCTATTTGTTAAATTCAGGTCATGAAATAAATGAAATGGATAATAATCTTTAATTATGCAACCTTAACGTGATTGTAACTTAATTAAAATATTGTAAGTCACAGATCAGGTTTTAGTTGTATACCTGATGTATTCCGAGTGTTAACTTAATGTTTCATAAAAACAGTGTAATGTGAGCTGCTTTAAGTCTTAGGAAAGCAATCGGCTTACATAACACAGAATGGCGTATTAAAAATTGAAATCGACCGGAAAGTCGATAACGTATATAAAACCAAGTGCAAACAATAGTGCACACTTAACAACGTTTGGCTTAGGATATTTTCACTGCATGTGAATGGATATTCGTTAAGTACCGAAATAAGTGTTGGTGCTCATCCCCCAGAGGAAGATACCTCTTAGAGCACTAACATCGACAAGCTATAAATATATGGAGAATAAAATGGCTGGTGTATTAGGAATGATTCTTGCTGGTGGTGAAGGCTCTCGCTTAAGACCTTTAACTGAATCTCGCAGCAAACCCTCGGTTCCTTTCGGTGGTAGTTACCGCTTAATTGATTTTGCTCTGAATAACTTCGTTAATGCTGATCTAATGAAGATCTACGTATTAACACAGTTTAAGTCACAATCACTGTTCCATCACATGAAAAAAGGTTGGAATATCAGTGGTATAACAGACCGTTTTATCGACCCAATCCCTGCGCAAATGCGTACAGGTAAGCGTTGGTATGAAGGTACTGCAGATGCTATTTATCAAAACCTTCGCTTCATGCAGTTGGAAGAACCTGATCAAGTTTGTATTTTTGGTTCAGATCATATTTACAAAATGGACATTAAGCAGATGCTTGATTTCCATAAAGAGAAGAAAGCGGCTTTAACCGTTTCTGCATTGCGTATGCCGCTTGCTGAAGCATCTGAATTCGGCGTTATCGAAGTGGATGCTGAAGGACGTATGATTGGTTTTGAAGAGAAACCGGCTAACCCGAAACCAATTCCAGGTGACCCGGAGTCTGCGCTTGTGTCTATGGGTAACTACGTATTTGAAGCTAACGAGTTGTTCGCAGAACTTGTTGAAGATGCAGATAAAGAAGACTCGACACATGATTTCGGAAAAGACATCATTCCAAACATGGTTCCGCGTGGTGATGTGTTTGTTTATGACTTCAGTACTAACCGTATTACTGGTGAGAAAGAAGAAGTTTATTGGCGCGATGTAGGTACGATTGACGCGTACTGGCAAGCTCATATGGATCTTCTTGAGAAAGATGCGCCATTCTCGCTATACAACCGCAAGTGGCCACTACATACATACTATCCGCCACTACCGCCGGCTACGTTTACTGATTCGGCAAACGGCCGTGTTCAGATCATCGATAGCTTAGTGTGTAACGGCAGCTATGTACGTGGCTCTCGCATTGAGAAGTGTGTATTGGGTTTCCGCAGTAATATCGCATCAGCGTGTGATATTAGTGAGAGTATCTTACTCGGTGATGTGAAAGTGGGTGAAGGTTGCGTACTTCGTCGTGTCATCGTCGATAAAGATGCAGATATCGCACCTGGAACACAGATTGGCGTAAATCTGAAAGAAGATAAAAAGCATTACCATGTCTCTGACGATGGTGTAGTAGTTATTTCCAAAGGAGCTCGAGTTGGTTACTAAGACTCTCTCGGTACTTTTTGTAGCGTCTGAAGTTGAAGGCTTGATTAAAAGTGGTGGCTTGGCTGATGTAGCCAAGGCACTGCCAAAAGCGTTACAAACACTCGAACAAGATGTTCGAGTGACCATCCCTGCTTATAGAAACATTCCAAACATTGATTCAGCTGAAGTGATTTTGTCGACCGAGCTCGATCATTGGCCTCATACTGCTTATCAAGTCAAAAAGTTGAGTGTCGAAGGTGTTCAAATCTTCGCTATTGAATGTGACAAGTATTTTGACCGTCCTGAAATGTACGCAGAGAACAATCAAGCGTATGCTGATAACGGAGAGCGCTTTTCGTTCTTCAGTACGGCTTGTTTGGATATGCTTCCTAAGCTCGCGTTCCAACCTGATATCATTCATGCAAATGACTGGCACACAGGCTTTGTGCCTTTCTTGCTTAAATCACGTTATCAACAACACGAATTCTTTGAAAATACGCGCAGTGTTATGTCGATTCACAATGCAGTTTTCAAAGGGGTGTTCGCATACGATGAACTGCAATGTCTGCCAGAGATGCACAGTTACAATGTGCCTGAAGCATCTGTAAGTGACACGCATGTCACCATGCTAAAAGCAGGGGTGATGTGTGCCGATAAGGTCAATGCAGTAAGCCCAACGTATGCGGAAGAGCTGAAAACGGAGTTAGGTAGCCATGGCATGGCAGCAGAGTTCCAACATCGTTCGGCCGACTTATTTGGTATTCTCAACGGTTGTGATTATGGAGCTTGGAACCCGGAAACAGACGCTTCCCTTCCTCGTAAATTCAAAGCAACGAAACACAGCATGACTCGTGGAAAATCTGCTTGTAAGCAAAAACTGCAACAAGATGTTGGTTTACCCGTTACCGATTGTGCGGTTTATGGCATGGTTTGTCGTCTGACCAACCAAAAAGGCGTTCATTACTTACTGCCTGTCATCGAGCAGTTCTTGAAAAACGAATTGCAGATCGTGATTGTCGGTACTGGTGATCCGGTTTTGGCGAGTCAATTGAAAGAGTTATCAGCACTTCATTCAGACAAGTTCTCATTCGTAGAAGCCTACAATAATGAACTAGCGCATTTGGTTGAAGCGGGCTCTGATTTTTTCTTGATGCCTTCTGAATTTGAGCCTTGTGGCTTGAACCAAATCTACAGCATGGCTTACGGCACTTTGCCTATTGTGCGCTCTGTTGGTGGTTTAAAGGACAGTGTGAATGATTACGATCAGGATCCCGAGATAGCAACAGGCTTTGCTTTTGAAGAACCAACACCGCAAGCATTACTAGCGGTATTACATCGCTCATTACTACTTTATGCTCAAAATCCATCTGAAATTAAGCGCGTTCAACTTTACGCGATGCAACAAGATTTTAGTTGGGAAGATGCGGCAGAAGAATATCTTGCGATGTACCATTCTGCATTTTAACTTGTTGACTTAGCTTTAAAATACAGTTGTTGAATAACAACTGTTCATAATAAAAGAAGGCGCTCTGCTGATAGAGTGCCTTTTTTTTTCTGGTCAGATCACATCACTTTTCCAAAGACAAAGCTTGCAAACTCATTTTAGTCAGGTAGAAAAGGTGGTCAGGTATTCACATGACTAGTGTTGGGTTTGACACTATTATCACTTAAAATTCTTAATTGCGTGATATCCTTAGTCATCGCCTTGTGATGAGGCTTAGCTCCATAAATAAATTAAGCGATAGGTATGTCTGAGAGTTTATTATTTCATAAAACATTTACTCACCCTACGAGTGATCAGTGGGTTGTGTTTGTGCATGGCGCAGGGGGCAGTTCCTCCATTTGGTTTAAGCAGATCAAAGCGTATAAACAGCATTTCAACTTGCTTCTCATTGACTTGAGAGGGCACGGTAAATCAGACAACATACTTAAAGATCTGATTTCGAACCGTTATACGTTCAAATCAGTAACGCTCGATATTCTTAAAGTGTTAGATCATCTAAAAATCCGATCCGCACACTTTGTTGGTATG
Organism: Vibrio tasmaniensis 1F-187; assembly: GCF_000272405.2. Classification (GTDB taxonomy): domain Bacteria; phylum Pseudomonadota; class Gammaproteobacteria; order Enterobacterales; family Vibrionaceae; genus Vibrio; species Vibrio tasmaniensis_A. Next base: position 19,782 of record NZ_AJZM02000034.1, on the reverse strand, counting down.
TCTTTGGGTACAATTATCGTTCGTAACGTGGCCGAACTGGCGGCAAGCAGAGTACGTTCGATGGTGCTTGGTGGTGCTGTCACTAAACTCAACACTCGATCTCAAGTCTTAATCAAATTAGGAAACCTGAGTAAGCACATCATTCCTTATATGTGGCTATACAGCCTTTTTGCTTATGTTGTGATGCCGCAAAAAAGTCAGAAAGAATCACGTCACCTGTTTATCCGCGAAGCGAAAAAGCTGTGCCAAAAAGAGTTCAAGCGCTGGTTTATCCTCACGGCTGATGTGAACCCATTGATGAAATACTTTAAAGACAGGGAGTTGCCGATTCCGACTTTGTATTTGATGGGCGAGCGCGATTACATGTTCATCAAACCCGTTAAAGAAATGGTCGAAGCGCACGAGTCGAGCGAGTTGGTAGAAATTGCCAACTGTGGGCATGTATGTAATGTAGAAAATCCTGAAGAATTCAATCAACAATCTATCGCTTTTATCCAAAAGCAAATTCAGTGATTCTCTGGGTTGGTTATCAGACTAGATGATCCAATAGAATTAAAATAAAAACGGGAAGCTAATTTAGCTTCCCGTTTTTATTTGGAGGAGGTATTTGACCGAATCGTGTCTGTAATAACTGAAACTTTGCTATTCAGGCGAAGCAGCGCCGCACTGCCAACAAGACCCGAATTGTGCTTCATTGATTTCATGACACTCACCACAACGCCACTCTTCATAGATGATCGAATCTTGCTGTTTTTGGTAGTCATTGACGATCGTGCGGGCTTTACTAGCGAGTTCTGGCTCATATAACCATACGTAAGGGTCTGTATCTTCGGTAAATGGGATTTCACCTTTTAAACCAAACAAACCCTCACCACGGACTTCACACGCAATATTCTCACTTTCTAACAATCCACAGATGATATGAGCTTCTGTTGGATTCGATGCACTGAAGATTTTCATTGAAATAGAACCTTATTTGGCTGCATGCGTTGCTAAGTTATTTAGCTATTTAGCTATTTAGCTATCTAGCTAGCTATATACGTTACTCAGCGACAGGTGCTGAGCGAAATTTGTTCATCAACCATTTAGCAATAATTGGGAACACACCCAGTAAGGCAAATGACAACAGTACTGAGGGAGACACGATGCCCGAAAGTGAATCAATTTCTGCGAGTTGAGTTCCGGCATTCAAGAAAACGGCGGTACCCGGCAACATACCGATTTGGCTAGTAATATAGTAACGACTCACCGACATCGGTGTTAGACCCATCAATAGATTGATAAGGAAAAATGGGAAAACAGGAATTAGACGTAGCGAGAATAAGTAAAATGCACCGTCTTTCTCAACGCCCTTATTGATGGTGGCTAACTTGTCGCCAAACTTGGTTTGGATCCAGTCACGTAACAAGTAACGGCTACTTAAGAAGGCGAGGGTTGCGCCAATAGCGCTCGCGAAAGACACCAGCAGTAAACTGTTCCAAAACCCAAACAGCGCAGCGCCTAACAGCGTAACAACGGCAGCGCCAGGAATTGAGAAAGCCGTAATCATGACATACGCGACAAAATAGATAGCGGCAGCGGCAATGAAATTGCTCTCGATGTAGTCATTCAAAACAGCTTGCTGGGCTTTTGCATTTTCAAGCGTTAAGTACTGGCCGAAATTGACGCCTAACAAGACGATGGTTATGACCAACACAATACCCAATATCATTTTTTTACTCATTGATACTTCCTCTAAATTTTCAATGCATACCATTAGTTTTTCAATGTATACCACTAGTATAGATAGACAGGCAAAGCATAGAATAACTTTCACCAGATATAAAAAAAGCCGCAAAAATGCGGCTTAGTTATCTATATAGTTTGCACTGACAATGTTAATTGACGTGATTGATAAGCTCTTCACGACGTTGCTGCGGTATAACAGACCAATGTGTACCATTGATCGCGCCTTCTAGCGCCCATAACAGTTCAATACTGACAGAAGACGCATGCGATTCTTTGATGGCGTTAAATGCGTTTACAGAGCCAGATTCATATAAACGTTCTACAGAATCGATCCCTGCCTTTTTCAACATCCGCTCGGTAGCGAGTCGAAGGTTAGGCAGATCTTTGAGTCTAGTTGGTTTAGCAGAAGATTGTTCAGCTTTCTCTTCTTTAGCAAAACCTAGAGACGTAGTCGCAAGCTGCAAGATTTTCTCTTGGTCTTGCCATAAGCCTTCAGGTAAAGCGAAATATTTAGTAACGACAGGAAAACCACGTTTTTTGTAGACGTACGGTTGAAATCCTTGTTGTTCGAATTGTTGTGTTGTGCATTTGTCAGCTCGTATATGCAACTGGTCATTCACAACCAGGGCAAACATAGTGTCATCAGCAAAAAGCCCGAATCCACCAAACATTGAGCGTGACTTAATTTTTCCTAGGGGCTCAAATAATTTCATTGAGTCCTTTAGTATCGGTTTATCCATGTTATTTATCTCGGTGTATTTGAACTACGCCACCAAATAAGCAGGTCCGAGAGATTAGCAAAATGTTGCAATTAAATTGTCAATAGGCTGTAAATTACTAAAGTATTAGCAGTTACTGCATTTTGCCATCGGTAACCCCGCTACCATACCAACGAGTGGTTTAGGCCGGAAGCTTTGCGTCCCACTTTTTCAAGTGGTTTGCCCTGTGCGTGACTGGGTTATTAGAATAAAGTTTTTGTTGAATTAGGCTCACACTTCTTATTTCAAAATGTGATATTGCTTCAATTAATGATCTTTGAGATATGCACGCAAGTGCACTTTGTTTGTTGAGAAAAAAAACGCACCTAAAGGTGCGCTTGATTAAACTAAACTCATTACATCAATTAATTTAACGTTTTAACTGTACTTCGCTCAACAATTTCAGGGTGCATTTCGAAGACGCGTTTTTCGTGATCTTTGTCTTTTATACGCTCTAGTAGTATTTCGAATGCATTTTTACCAACACGGCGCTTAGGTTGGTGAACCGTCGTTAACGGTGGAGAGAAGTATTCAGCCAATTCTATGTTGTCGTAACCGATCACTGAGATATCTTCAGGAATACGAATGCCTTTTTCTTGTAATCGGCTCATCAGTCCTAATGCCATCGTGTCGTTAAAACAGAATACTGCGGTTGGGCGCTCTTCCATCTCAATGATTTGGTCAGCAGCAATCACAGCTGTGTCACATTCAAAGTTGCCTTCGATGATCATATTTTCATCGGCAGTAATCTTCGCTTCATTGAGCGCGCGCTTGTAACCTGAGATGCGTTCAACACACGCTGCTTTGTCTAAGTGGCCACTTAAACATGCAATCTTGGAGTGACCGCGCTCAATGAGATATTTGGTTGCTAGGTAGCCACCTTCTTCAGAGTTATCGATGATCTTATCAGCCTGAGAGCTTTCAGGGCCCCAGTCCATGATAACTTTAGGGATGTCTGCGTGACGGTCTAACATCTCTCTTAGTTCTTCAGTCAGGTCAGAACACATAACTAAGATGCCATCTACACGTTTCTCAGCAAGCATTCGAATGTAGTCACGTTGCTTTTCGTAGATACCGCCCGTATTACATAGGATCAAAGTGTAACCTTGACGGTAGCAGTAGCTCTCAACACCATCGATAACTTCAGAGAAGAATAGGTTAGTTGATTGAGTCACTAGCATACCGATGGTGCGGGTTGTATTGCACTTCAAACTACGAGCAACGGCACTTGGCGCATAGTTCAGTTCGTCTACGGCTTTGTTTACTTTTTCTTGAGTCGCTTCAGCAACAAAGCGAGTTTTGTTGATTACGTGAGAAACGGTTGTTGTTGATACGCCGGCTAAGCGTGCGACATCTTTTATAGTGGCCATGTTTTTATCCTATTAGAAGCTACTTTCCCAAAGTACGGAATGAAGTAGCCGTTAAGCTACCTAACTAAGAGCTTAAATTTGTAGGGCTCTTTGGGTACTAAAGTGCTAAAAAACAAAAAACCGCTATTGAGCGGCTTGTCTTAACACCGAAATGCTCTGAACTTCAATAAGTGTAGCATTTCGTGAATGTTTCATATTTTATCGTTTGCGGTCACAATTTTAGACTGACTAGAAATTACTCGCAATAAAATTCACCCAGAAATCCGGGTGAATGGTCACAATTCTATTGAATTTATTTATCGAGTCGTCAAAAAAAGCTTATTCGCCAGCTAGGTATTGAGTGTCTAATTTACAAAATGCCAATAGCAGGGATGAGACTGATGCGTAGAAACCGAATGTGTCAATGTCATGACATTTAACGTTGAACTTTGGTACCCAAGTAAGCAGTTGCTGTTCGATAAATTGCTGTTGAACAGCAAAGGATTTCTCTAGTTCTTCTTCTAGTTCAGTTTCGTTCGAACGAATGATTAGATTACCTAGGAAATCGAGTTCGATAGCAATGTGGTCAGCTGGCTCTTTTAGGTCTTGGTTAACCACTAAGTTGTGTTTAGCCATGATCTCTTCCATATCTTTTGCTGGCTTATCGTTCAAAAGGCCAGTCTGGCCGATATACATAGAAGCGTAAGGAAGTGCGCCATGTTTATCAGTCTTTAAGAATAAGTCACAGAAGTCAGCAGACAATTCTAATTGAGCATCTTCACGTGTTTGTAGACGGTTTAGCGCATCCACTAAGCTATCAATCGCCGGCTTTAGTGTTTCATTTTCACCTAAACCAGTTAGGAAAGAACGAATTTCAACAGAGTGGTAGTGATCGAGTTCTTCTTGAGTGAGCTCTTTAGCGAACAAGCTTGATAGCCACCAGTATATTTCTGCTCGTTGTTCGTTGAATGCTTTCGTATCTTTCATTTCTTAGATCCTGATTTAGTCTTGTGGTGTGTGTATACCTAGCATCGTCGAGTGATTTGGGTATAGGCACACCAAGGCTGAATAACAAGGTTATTTGCGAAACGCAAAGTTACTCGTTAGTGGTAATGCCTATATTGAATTGCGATGGGCGACAAATAGCAAGGTTTAAGATTGTCTTGTATCAAAAAAAAATCATGTTTCTGGCTTTTATCTTCTGTAGTACTAGAATTGTTACGAGTTATGAATAGAATGGTCACTGAAACTATTAAATAAGAAAAGTGGTGTAGATGAGCTATCACGTATTAGTCGTAGAAGATGATGTGGTAACCCGAAGTAAACTGGTTGGATATTTCCAGAATGAAGGTTACACAGTGAGCGAAGCTGAAAGCGGGGCTCAAATGAGAAAAATGTTAGAAGAAAATAACGTTGACCTCATTATGTTAGACATCAACTTGCCAGGCGAAGATGGATTGATGCTAACTCGCGAATTACGCAGTCAATCAGACATTGGAATAATTTTAGTTACTGGACGCACGGATAGCATTGACAAGATCGTTGGCCTTGAAATGGGCGCAGACGATTACGTTACTAAACCCTTCGAACTTCGCGAGTTGTTGGTTCGAGTTAAAAACCTCTTGTGGCGTATTTCGGCTGCTCGTAAAACTGCAGCGGTTGCGGTAGAACAAACAGAAGACGAATCTGTGGTTCGTTTTGGTGAATGGACGTTTGATATACCTCGCCGTGCGCTAAGCAAGAACAGCGAGCCGGTGAAATTGACCAAAGCTGAATATGAACTATTGGTTGCACTCTCTTCTTACCCTAACCAAGTATTAAGCCGTGAACGTATTTTGAATATGATCAGCCATCGAGTAGACGCGCCGAATGACCGCACTATCGACGTGTTAATCCGTCGTATGCGTGCAAAAATGGAGTTTGACCCTAAGAATCCACAAATTTTTGTGACGGTTCACGGTGAAGGTTACATGTTTGCTGGTGACTAATTTCCCGTGGAAAGCTGATTTCAGTAACGATACTTGAACGTAAAAAACCGAGACATCAATGATGCCTCGGTTTTTTTTGTTACTGAACTTTTTAATTGTTTACCGTCGGAGTACTGCTCTCGACAGGGTCATTACTTGTGTCTAGCCAATCTCGCAAGCTTTGCCAAACTAATCCCATCGTCTCATGCCAATAGCGCTCAGTCTGCTCGAGATAGATAGCCTTAGGCATATACTTATTCCATGGTTCAACAATCCCTTCTTGTGCAAGGTAGTTGGTTGGAGCTGGTAATGGTTTCATGCCCGCGGCATTGAATTCATTAAGTGCGCGAGTCATATGGCTAGCTGATGTCACGAGCACCATTTTCTTATTCTTAACGAATGCAGCGGCTTGGCGAGCTTCTTCCCACGTATCTTTCGCAGTTTCAAGCAGAATGATATCGGGTTTTGCCACGCCGAGTGCTAGCGCTACTTTAGCCATCATTTTGGCGTTGCTCACCTCAGTGCCTGCGCCATAACCAGACAAAATGAGTTTAGCTCCAGGGTAAAGACGTAAGATACGAATCCCTTCACTTAAGCGCATCAGACCGGTGCGGCTAAGTTCTGATGTTGGTGGGATTTGGTCATCAACAACGTGACCACTTCCAAGAACCATAATGTAATCGACGGTATCATCGATAGGTAAAAAAGCGGTGTGTTGCCTTTCCATTGGCATTAAAAGTTGACTAGAAACAGGCTGGAAAGCGATTAGGAAAATACCACAGAGGGCTGAAAGGGTAATTAGGCAACCTGTCTTCCTTTTTGCAGTAAACATCACTAGGGCTAAACCCAGAAAAGCGAGAATTAACATTGCTGGCAGTGGCATCAGTAACGAAGACACTACTTTTTTCAGCTCAAACATATCCGAATAGTCCGAAAAAACATCACTTAGTAGTAAAAAGAGACATCGCCTCTTTATTCCTGAAATTCCTGTGACAGAATAGCAGGCACGATAGGACATAATAACTCAAGTAGCCGTGACTGAAGACCGTAATTTCGACGATATTGCCCACAAATTTGCAAAAAACATATACGGCTCTGACAAAGGAGAGATCCGTCAGTGCATCGTATGGGAAGATTTAGAACAAGCTTTGAGCAAGTTTGATCAATCCGCTTCGCCGCTGCATGTCCTTGATGCAGGCGGTGGACTTGCACAGATGTCACAAAAAATTGCGACACTAGGCCACAACGTTTCTCTGTGCGACCTCTCCTCTGAAATGTTGAAGCTCGCAGAAGAAAGTATCAGCGAAGCGGGTTTGCTCGAGCAATATCGATTTATTCATTCTCCGGTACAAAAAGTGGCAGAGCATCTCGAAGAGAAAGTCGATTTTGTGATGTTTCATGCCGTAATGGAATGGCTAGCAGACCCCAAACAGGCACTTGATTTATTGTTGGAACAAGTAAAACCCGGTGGTATTGCCTCGATAATGTTTTACAACCACCATGGTTTAGTCCTGAAAAATGTGATTTGTGGCAACATTCCTCATGTATTGAATGGGATGCCACATCGAAAAAGGTTTAAGCTGCAACCACAAAAAGGCTTGAAGCCTGAAGAGGTTTATCAATGGATAGAAGACGCTGGTCTAGATATCTGTGGTAAATCAGGCATTCGCTCTTTCAGTGACTACATAGGTAATATGGAGTACATGGGTGATTACCAATTTGAAGATGTGTTGGAACTAGAGAAACAGCTATGTCGCCAAGAGCCATATCTGTCGCTAGGCCGTTATATTCACGTTTGGGCTCAAAAACCTGCGCAATAACAGCGGTGAATGTGGTAAAAGAAGCCACAACATGCGCTATGCCATCGTAAGAAGCCGCGTCATAAAGAAATAGGCGTCATATCTAATACGTTCGATATGACGAACAACAGTAACAGGAACCACAATGAGTGAAATGACTCAAACTGCCGAAGAGCAGCCAATTGATGAGTTGGTGGGCTGGGTCAAGCAGCATGATTTTTCATTAAACTTGCCACCAGAGCGCTTAGCATTTTTGATTGCTATCGCCGTATTAAGCAATGAAAGGTTCGATGAAGAGTTGGGCGAGGGTGAACTGCACGATGCATTCACTATTGTCACTCGACTGTTTGAAGATACTGGCGAAGCGTCTGCGTTTCGTGCCAACAACGCTATCAATGAGTTGGTTAAACAGAAGTTGATCAGCCGCTTTACCAGCGAAATCACAGATGGTGCAAGCATTTATCGCTTATCGCCATTGGCGATTGGTATCTCAGATTATTACTTACGTCACCGCCAGTTTTCTAAATTAAAACTGTCTATCCAGCTTTCTATGGTTGCCGATGAGATGGCAAAAGCCATTGAAGCCGCCCAGAAAGGTGGAACTCCGGGACATTGGAGAAGGAATGTGTACGGCGTGCTCAAGTATTCTGTTGGCGAAATTTTTGATCAGATCGATCTCAACCAGCGGGTTATGGATGAACAGCAACAAACCGTCAAGCAGCAAATTGCGGATCTGTTAAATAAAGATTGGCGAGAAGCAATCAACAACTGTGAGTCTTTGCTATCAGAAACCTCAGCCACGCTAAAAGAGTTGCAAGACACCTTGCAAGCGGCGGGTGATGAACTGCAAACCCAGATTCTTGATATTCAAGAAATTGTTTATGGTGACGATGAGCTCGAGTTCGTTGGCGAAACCCTATTTGGTTTGCAAATGAAGCTAGACCGAATCACCAGTTGGGGCCAACAAGCGATTGATTTGTGGATCGGCTACGATCGCCACGTGCATAAATTTATCCGTACCGCGATCGATATGGATAAAAACCGTGCCTTTAGCCAACGCTTGCGTCAGTCAGTCACTGACTACTTTGATGCGCCTTGGTTATTGACCTACGCAGACGCAGAAAAACTCACGGATCTTCGCGATGAAGCACTTGTGCTCCGTGATGACGAAGTGATGGGGCAAGCCCCAATCGACGTAGAATACGAAGAATTTGAGCAAGTGAACGATCTACTTTCAGAACGAATCGCAGATATGTTGAAAGCTCACAAACAGCAAGGTGCGCCAATTGATCTGGGCCTTGTGCTGCGTGATTACCTCGCCGCGCACCCTCGCACACACCATTTTGATTTAGCCAGAATTGTTGTCGACCAAGCCGTTCGCTTAGGTTACTCAGAGTCTGACTATCAGGCTATTCAGCCAGATTGGCAGGCAATCAACGATTTCGGTGCAAAGGTACAAGCAAATGTCATTAACAAGTACTGATGATTACATGCCAGAGAAACTGGTAAAAGCGATAGCGAACCCATTGTTTCCTGCGCTAGATAGCATGTTGCGTTCAGGCAAGCATGTTTCAACAGAAGACCTCGATAACCATGCGTTGCTTTCTGATTTTGAAGTTGAGCTTCAGCATTTTTATCAACGCTACAATACGGAACTGGTAAAAGCGCCTGAAGGTTTCTTCTATCTGCGCCCGCGTTCTACGTCTTTAATTGGTCGTAGTGTGTTGTCTGAGCTCGACATGCTGGTTGGCAAAGTATTGTGTTTCTTATACCTAAGCCCAGAGCGTTTGGCTCATGAAGGCATCTTCACCAATCAAGAGTTGTTTGATGAACTGATGTCGTTAGCGGATGAGAAAAAACTCATGAAGCTAGCAACCAACCGTGCGTCTGGTTCTGACTTAGACAAAGAAAAGCTGTTTGAAAAAGTACGTACTTCTTTACGCCGTTTACGTCGTATCGGCATGCTGATCGTGATTGGTGAAACAGGTAAATTCCGTATCAGCGAAGCGGTGTTCCGTTTTGGTGCAGATGTTCGTGTTGGCGATGATATGAAAGAAGCGCAATTACGACTTATTCGTGATGGTGAAGCTGTTGTTCATACTCAAGAACCTAACCAAGGTAGCTTGTTGAATGAAGAGCAAACGGAAGCCGTATCAGAAGTTGAACTAAACGTGGACGAAAACGGTCAACAAGACATTTTTAACGATCAAGCCGGCTTTGACCTTGAGTCAAACGATGGCGAACAAACAAAAGTAGAAGGTGAAGCATGATTGAAAGAGGTAAGTATCAATCATTAACCATGATCAACTGGAACGGTTTCTTTGCGCGTACTTTTGATATTGATGGATTGGTTACAACGCTTTCTGGCGGTAACGGTGCGGGTAAGTCGACCACAATGGCGGCATTCATCACTGCACTGATCCCTGACCAAAGCCTTCTGCATTTCCGTAATACAACGGAAGCGGGCAGTTCACAATCATCACGCGACAAAGGTCTTTACGGTAAGCTTCAACCTGGCGCATGTTACGCCGCGCTAGATGTTGTGAACTCTCGTAATCAACGCCTATTGTTTGCAGTAAAACTGCAGCAAGTTGCGGGTCGTGATAAGAAGGTCGACATCAAACCGTTTGTAATCCAAGGCCTTCCAAGCCATGTGAAGCCAACGGATGTATTGATCCAGAACGTTTCAGACAGCCACGCTCGTGTGTGTCAACTGAACGACGTGAAAGCAGCGGTAGCGCAATATGAAGGGGCGCACTTTAAAGCCTTTTCTTCGATTGTTGATTACCACTCACAGATGTTTGAATACGGTGTGGTACCGAAGAAACTGCGTAACAGCAGCGACCGTTCTAAGTTCTACCGTCTGATTGAAGCATCGCTTTACGGTGGTATTTCTAGTGCGATTACGCGTTCTCTGCGTGATTACCTTCTACCGCAAAATGGTGGCGTGAAGAAAGCATTCCAAGACATGGAATCAGCACTACGCGAAAACCGCATGACGCTAGAAGCGATCAAAACGACTCAGTCGGATCGTGACTTGTTCAAGCACTTGATCACTGAATCTACGAACTACGTGGCAGCAGATTACATGCGCCATGCCAACGATCGTCGCAACAAGCTTGATCAAACGATGAAGTTCCGTGGTGAACTGTTTGGTTCTCGCGAAACCTTGCTTGATCAAAACAACTTGTTGAACCGCGTTCAAGAAGAGCTTGAGCTGTTGGTCGATCAAGAATCGGCACTAGAGCAAGATTATCAAGCGGCTTCGGATCATCTTCAATTGGTTCAAACTGCACTTCGTCAGCAAGAGAAAATTGCTCGCTACAGTGAAGATCTAGAAGAGCTTAATGAGCGTCTAGAAGAACAGATGATGGTAGCTGAAGAAGCTCAAGAACGAGTACTTCTTGCTGAAGAACAGGCAACCATTACTGAAGAAGAAGTGGATAGCCTGAAAACTCAGCTTGCTGACTACCAACAAGCGTTGGATGTTCAGCAGACTCGTGCGCTTCAATACCAACAAGCGGTTCAAGCATTAGAGAAAACTAAGCAGCTACTTGATGATGAGTCTATTACGGCAGAAAGCGCATTAACTCTGGTTTCTGAGCTAAAAGCACAAGAAGAATCAAGCACTCAAACGTTACTGTCGACTAAGCATAAACTAGACATGTCTTCTGCTGCGTCTGCGCAGTTCGACAAAGCGCTCGCTCTTGTTAAAAGCATCGTTGGTGACGTTGAGCGTAAAGAAGCGTCTAACAGTGCTAAGCAAGCGTTAGAAAAAGGCCGTAACGCAAAACACGTTGTTGAAAACGAACAACAGTGGCGTGCTCAGCACCGCGACATGGCTCGTGATGTGGCGCAGCAGCGTCAAGCAAAAGAGCTTGCGACTGAATACCAAAAGCAACACAACATCTCACTGACTGACGAAGCGGTTTTCGATGAAGAACGTGAACGCCATGCAATGCAGATCGATTCTCTTGAGTACGCTCAAGAAGAGCTGCGTGAAGCGAAGAGTGAGCAACGTCGTGTGCAACAAAACCACGACCAAGAGATTCAAAAACTTGAGTCTATTGCTCCAACGTGGATCACGGCGAACGACGCACTTGAAGCCCTAAGAGATCAAACAGAAGCTGAGCTAGAAGATAGCCAAGCAGTAATGACTCAAATGCAGCAAGTGCTTGAAGACGAAAAATCTCAAGCGGTAGCGAAAGATCAATTGGCGACGCGCCGTTCTGAACTTGAACAAGAGATAGAGCGTTTAGCTTCTCCGGGTGGCTCTAACGATCCTCGCCTGAAAGGTCTGGCGGATACGCTTGGTGGCGTGCTGCTTTCTGAGATCTACGATGACATCACGATTGGCGATGCACCGTACTTCAGTGCGATGTACGGCCCGGCTCGTCACGCAATTGTGGTTTCGGACCTTGATGGCATTAAAGAGAAGCTGGTGGATCTTGATGATTGTCCAGAAGATCTTTACATCCTAGAAGGCGATGTAGATGCGTTTGATGACAGCTCGTTCAATGCCGATGAGCTTGAAGGTGCGGTGTGTGTTCAGCTGAACGATCGCCAAATGCGTTACTCGCGCTTCCCTGAGATTCCATTGTTTGGCCGTGCGGCTCGTGAGCAACGCCTAGAGAAATTGCGTGAAGAGCGTGACGTTGTGGTAGAAAACCATGCCAAAGCTGCGTTTGACTCTCAGAAACTGAATCGCCTATACCAAGCATTTAACAGCTTTGTTGCTAAGCATCTGCACGTTGCGTTTAACGCAGATCCAGAACAAGCACTGGCTGCTATTCGTGATAAGCGTAATCAAATTGTTCGTTCTCTGGCTGAGCTTGACTCTAAAGAGCAACAACAACGCAGTCAGCTTCTACAAAGCAAGCAAGCACTTGGTGCACTGGACAAATTGGCACCAATGGTTCGTATTCTTGAAGACGAAACATTAGCTGAGCGTCTCGCTGAATTAGAAGCACAACTAGAGCGTCTAAGCGAAGCTAAGTCTTACTTGAACACTCATGGCAAAGCACTTACTTCATTAGAGCAAATCGTTTCTGCACTCGATGCTGACCCAGAGCAATTCGAAGCTTTGGAAGCCGAGTATCGTCAGGCGGACAGCGCGTTACAAACTCTAAAAGGTAAAGTGTTTGCTCTTTCTGACTTAATCGAACGTCGTCACTACTTTGCTTACGCAGATTCTGTTGACCTGCTTAACAAGAGCAGCGAACTGAGCGAACAACTGAAAGCGAAGTTGGTTCAAGCAGAACAAGCACGAGCTAAAGGCCGCGATGGCTTGAAGCAAGCTCGCGAACAGATGAACCAGTACAACCAAGTATTGGCAGCACTGAAGAGCTCGCACCAAGCGAAGCAAGAGACGGTTCAAGAGTTCAAGCAAGAGCTACAAGAGTTCGGTGTTAACGCTGATGAAGGTGCTGAAGAGCGCGCGGTTCGTCGTCGTGACGAGCTTCAAGAGCGTTTGCATACTTCTCGTAGCCGTAAGAGTGAATACGAACGCACGATTACCTCAACTGAACTTGAGATGAAAGCGCTGGCTAAGCGTCTTAAGAAAGTTCAGAAAGAGTACACAGAGCTTCGTACCTTCGTTGTTGCAGCAAAATCCGGCTGGTGTTCAGTACTGCGTTTAGCTCGTGAGAATGACGTTGAACGTCGTCTGCACAAACGTGAACTGGCTTATTTAACGGCGGGCGAACTTCGCTCTATGTCGGATAAATCACTGGGTGCGCTACGTCTGGCTGTAGCTGACAATGACGACCTGCGTGATTCGCTGCGTCTCTCTGAAGACAACGCACATCCAGAGCGTAAGGTTCTGTTTTACATTGCGGTTTACCAACACCTTCGAGAGCGCATTCGCCAAGACATCATTCATACGGATGATCCGGTTGAAGCAATCGAAGAGATGGAAGTAGAGCTAGCTCGACTAACAGAAGAACTGACGCAGCGTGAAAACCGCTTAGCGATCAGCTCTGAGTCGGTAGCAAGTATCATAAAGAAAACGATTCAGCGCGAGCAGAACCGTATTCGTATGCTCAACCAAGGTCTGTCTAACATTTACTTTGGTCAGGTTAAGGGCGTGCGTCTGAACGTTAAGATCCGTGAAAGCCACGAGATCTTGCTATCAGGGCTAGCGACTCAACAAGATCAACACAAAGACTTGTTTGAATCAACGCGCTTTACCTTCTCTGAAGCGATGGCGAAGTTGTTCCAACGTGTCAATCCACATATCGATATGGGTCAACGTTCTCCGCAAGTTCTTGGTGAAGAGTTACTGGATTACCGTAACTACCTAGAGCTGAGTGTTGAAGTTAACCGTGGTTCAGACGGTTGGTTACAAGCGGAATCGGGTGCATTGTCTACGGGTGAGGCGATCGGTACTGGTCAATCAATCCTATTGATGGTTATTCAGAGCTGGGAAGAAGAGTCACGTCGACTTCGTAGTAAAGACATCGTTCCATGTCGTTTGTTGTTCCTTGATGAAGCCGCTCGTCTGGATTCTAAGTCGATCTCTACGCTGTTTGAACTGTGTGACCGTTTAGGTATGCAACTTCTGATTGCTGCGCCAGAGAACATTAGCCCAGAGAAAGGTACAACCTACAAACTGGTACGTAAGGTCTTCAAAGACCACGAACACGTACACGTTGTTGGTCTGCGTGGTTTTGCTAAAAACAAACCGGTATCTCCTGTTCAATAGCTTATCGAAACCCCTTAGAAGCGTAATCTATCTACCGTAAATTAATGGCCTCGAAGTATACACTTCGGGGCTTTTTTTGTTTGGCAGCTTCACGGGTCTCGTATTCTTTTGGTGAGGGTGGTATTCCTGAGCTATTTATAATGACTGACTGTGATTGGCATGACTCAGCCTGAACTTATTACCATATAAAAAACCGCCTTCTCAGAAGAGAAGGCGGTTTTAATTACGTTATCTTTTTTTAAGCCGAAGATTTTGATACTTAGGCTTTAACGTATAGGTTGTCGGTACGTTTAGCTTATCTAAGATTAGATCTTAAACATCTTTATCGTTTGATGCAGTTCGTCCGAAACATTATTAACATTTTGCGCTGTTTGAACATTTTGCTGGACGTCATCGACAGTCGCTCGCGCCAAATCATTTACATTCACTACATTTTCGTTGATTTCAACGGCTACTTGCGATTGTTCTTCCGCTGCCGCTGCAATCTGGTTGTTCATGTCTTGAATTGTCCCAATCTCATGCTGAATAGTATTCAGCATTTGACTCGCTTGATCTGACTTTTCACGAGTTACTTTAGCTGTTTCCGCATTTTCAACCATAAGCTCAACAGATTGTTTTGCTTGAGTTTGAAGTGATGAAATCATGGTTTGTATTTCGTTCGTGCTTTCTTGTGTCTTGTTAGCGAGGTTACGCACCTCGTCAGCCACGACGGCGAAGCCGCGACCTTGCTCACCCGCTCGAGCTGCTTCAATTGCTGCGTTTAATGCCAGCAAGTTTGTTTGCTCAGCAATACCTCGGATAACATCAAGTATGCTACCTACATTTTGAGTTTCTTTTTCAACACCAAGAATCGAATCTTGAACCTGCTCAATATTCGTTACAAGTAAGCTGATTTGCTGGTTCATGTCACCCACAGTCTCAAGACCTGACTGAGATGAAAGGCTTGCCTCATTGGATGATGATGATGCCTGCATCGCATTTTGAGCCACTTCCGCAACAGTCGCGGTCATCTGATTCATCGCGGTTGCAACTTGCTCTAGCTGCATCATTTGCTCTTCTGATGAGGTACTTAACTGATTTGAAGAGGTCTCAAGAGATGAAGATTGTGATGAGAGAGAGTTTGAAGACTGCTCAATATTGCCAATAATGCCTTGGAGGTTACCTGCCATTTCAAGAGTTGAACGGTAGATCCCCGTTTCATCGCCATTTAATTTAGGGATGTTGGTCAGGTCTCCTGCCGAGATTCGACTAACAAGAGCTTCGATGTATTGTGGCTCTCCGCCAATAGGACGATACATTAATCGGGTGACTAATAAGAATGTTATTCCGGTTGCCATAACCGCGAAAATTAGACCAACTACAGTATTTATTTTCACCATCGCATTTGAAGGCGCTTCAATGTCGTCCCAACTTGCCCAAGCCCAGGTATTCCAACCTAATGACTCAATTTGAGACGAAACGACATAAAAGTCGCCTTTATCTGGAACATTGTAAGAGTGCTCACTGGTCATCTTACTACCGTGTTCACGGTATGATGGTCGAAGATCGTAGATATTTTTACCAATAAAATCTTCATAGCTAGCGGCAACAAGGAAACCATCTTGGCGAGAGACAAATAAGTTTGGCTCTTCAGATAGCTCGTTTATATAGTCTGTAATATCACTCATTTTAAGACTAAGGCCAATCACTGCTTTCGTTTCGCCCCTGGCTTTAAATGGAATAACAACTGACATAGTTAAATGCCCTGTTGTTGCTAGGTAAGGGTTAGTTACTGATCGTTTTGCACCTGAAAACCCAAGGTTGAACCATTCGCGTTGTTTTTGCTTAGCATTAAAATTAGGAATGATACCTTGATTTTTAACGTCGTAAGTTTTGCCATCAGGAAGACCGATGTAAATATTAAGAACACCAAGAGATTCTTTACTGTTCGTCATCATTTTCAACAGCATCGGGTTGATCATGATGTTACCGGATCTATCAGTATGGATACTGGTTGAAATGCTTTCCAAAGCGCCGAAATACGCTTCCATTTTCCCTTCGACAGCTTTGGCTACAAGAAACGATTTCGTAGACAAGTTATGACGGTAGTCATCCGTGGTGGCAGACTTAAATTCGAAATATCCTATCGTAGATATAACTAAAATCGTTAAACAGATTAGGCCGCTAATTGTTAGCATAATCTTATTTTTGACGGTCATCAGAGCATATCCTTAACAGTTGTTGCTTATTTTATTGACTAAATTATCTGTATGCTAACATAGGGTTACAATTTATTTGTTGGTCGTTTTGTAAGGGAACGTCGTTACAAACAAGCAGTGTGAATACTTATGCGTGGGATTTACAGTGAATAGGGTATCTACACAAATTTGATGGGTTTTAATTGATTTTGATGGTGCGTATTTTTCTACTTCCTAGGCGGAATTAGCACAAATAAGTACCTTTTAATCTATTTTTGGTGTGAATGTGTTGCTGAAGTAAGCGTATAGAAAGGATTGGGATGCAAGGGGAGATAACCCCAAACACCCCAAATTTTGGCCTAAAATTTAAGTGACAAAATTTTGACTAGTTGTGACCGAACTGTTTTGCAGCGTAAGCAACACGCTCCGCAGGTTTTGGATATTCAGCAGGCGTGCCAAGGTTTTCAATATGATGCAGTCTAGGAAGTAGCCCCGCGCCGTTCGCGATTTGGATAGCTAAACCAGGTCGAGCATTAAGTTCTAGTACCATAGGGCCTTCTTCTTGGTCTAATACCATGTCAGTACCCATATAGCCTAAGCCCGTCATTTCCCAAGCACTTGATGCTAGAGTTAACAGCTTTTCCCAGTGAGGAACTTGTAATAACGCGAGTTCTTTACCCGTATCTGGATGGTGTGTAACAGGCTGATCGAACTGAACCGCTCGAACCGCTTTACCTGTCGCAATGTCTATACCCACACCAACAGCACCTTGGTGCAAGTTAGCCTTACCATCTGAATCTGAAGTGGACAGACGCATCATCGCCATCACAGGGTAGCCTTTGAATACGATGATTCGTACGTCTGGCACACCTTCGTAGCTGAAGCCTTCAAAACACTCATCAAACTTGATGAGGTTTTCAACTACGGCCACATCGTTCTTGCCACCCAGCGAGAAAAGGCCCGCGAGCGCGTTACTGATATGGCGCTCTACATCTTCTTCATTGATAGTAGAACCCGATGGTTTGGTGTAAACCCCATCTTTATGAGAGATCACAACAAGGATGCCTTTACCACCACTGCCTTGAGCGGGCTTGATTACAAAGCCCGGCCACTCTTTAACCATCTTGTGGATTGTTTTTACTTCAGCTTGGTGACTAATAACGCCAATAAGCTTTGGCACGGTGGCGCCAGCCTGTTCAGCAATGATTTTAGTCTTAAGCTTGTCATCAACGAGTGGGTACTTGGAACGATCATTGTAGCGGCCAATATAACTATGGTTACGCTTGTTCATTCCCATTATGCCTTTGTCTTTCAACTTAAACGGTGAAGTAAATTGATCAAACATAACTTAGTCCTCCGCTAGCGGTTTAAAGCGACGAAGCTCGGTTAGACGGTAGCCTGTGTAGTTACCTAGTAACAAGATGGTCGCTAGAATAACAAGCTGTAAACCAATAAAGTTAAACGTTAAGTGCTGAATGAACGGGTTAGTCATACCTAAGTAAACAAGCACCGCGGTAAATAGAGAGCCGCCACCTTGAAGTACAACTTCTTTCGCGCCTTCTTCTTCCCAAAGGATAGACATACGTTCGATAGTCCAAGACAAGATAATCATTGGGAAGAACGTAATTGATAGGCCTTCTGTAAGTCCGATTTTAAACGCGACTACAGTAAATATCGAAATAATCATAATTACTGTAATAATTACAGCGGATATCCTGGCCACGAGCAATAGGTTGAGTTTGGATAAGTAACTTCGTATTACAAGACCGGTACCGACAATCAGTAGGAAGCCAACAATACCGGTAACCAACTGTGTTTGAACGAATGCCACAGCAATCAGAACGGGCATGAACGTACCAGAAGTCTTAAGACCTATGATGACACGTAGGAACACAACAATCAGAGCACCGATAGGAATCAGCATGATGGTTTTAAACATCGCTTGCTCTTCTAGCGGTAGACTATGAATGGAAAGGTTTAACAGTTGATCCGCTGATACTTTACTGTTGGTTGCTTCAGTTGGAGTAACTTCCTGAGCAATCATAGAGAAGTGAACTTTACTGTTCTGACCGCCAACCACGTCTAATAGAGATACATTTGATTCATCCCAAATTAACAGGTTTGGTTGAACTTGCTGCTCGCTAGATTCAGGAGAGAATAGAACCCACTGGTTATTATCCCAAATTTGGTTCATGTGTTGGATTGATTGGCGACGACGTCCGTCTTCCAGTTCAATAACACCGACGACTTTGTTGTGGATTTTAGCGGCAGAAAGTAGCTTGTGTGTCGCTTCCACTTTGGTCATGTTATTCAGAATCAGCGCTGAGTTTTGGCTGTCTGGATCGTTAAGCGTTTTGATTAACTCACGAGTAAAGGTGATGTTGTCTGCTGAGCGCTTGGTTGCTCTGTCAATCAAAGCAAGGGCCGCGGCTTCTTCAGGACCATCAAAGCTTGGTTGAGCCACATCACCTTCTGGAGGTGTTGAGGTAACGTTCGCTTGGCTATCGACTAAGAACTGTGTCTTGTAGTAGATAGTCTGCGGACCATCTGCGTGACGAATTGACCACTCAGCACGGCGACCTGAATCTGTATTCAAGTATGAAATGCCGTAGCCTGGTGATGAAGCTGACTCGCCGATAAGTGTAAAGTTAGACTGTGTGTGAGGTGCGGCTAGTGAAACTTTTGCTTCTTTGCCCACTGCATTGAATTCGATACGAGCTTCAATGTCCCAAACCTGATTAGTTTCGCCTGGAGTCCAGGGTACACCGTAGGTTGTATGTCTGAACATACTCAGAGTTATACCTGCCACGATGAGCAGGAATATAGAAATATAAAATGGAATTCTTGACGTCATAGCTTACCCTACTATTGTTATTTAACTTCCGTTTGTACGTACTTTTTACTTACATCTACTAGCGCTATGTCTTTGATAAATTCGCGCCCTAGTAATACAGGGTGACTCATTTGAGAGCGATCCGCCAATGTAAATTGCGCTTTTTCATGGATTTTTCCGACTTTTACCCATAATTCGATCACAGCTCGACGTTCTGTTTGATCATTCGTCGATTGACGGATTTTCACATAACGTACAACGGGCGCTTCGATCCATTTTTGGTCTTCTTTTGCTTGTGCTTTATCTGCCAAATGGAACTTAACCCAATCTTTACCGTTGCGTTCGAATTCTTTGATGTCGACGGCATTTAAAGAAGAGGTGGTTGCGCCAGTATCAACACGAGCATCGAAGCTTTGTTTGATAGAGTCGATCGATACTTTTTCAATACCGCCTAGAATAGTCGGCTGT
>NZ_AJZM02000033.1 GCF_000272405.2 Vibrio tasmaniensis 1F-187 | reverse complement strand
TCCAAAACTTCTGGTGCGGATCAGTAACGTCAGAAGCTCTTCGTTAACATCATCAAAAAAAGCTCTAATATGAGGGCTGAAAGACGATGTATTAAAAATACTTTGTGCAGATATACCCACAATTCTAGCCACATTCGACTTTTTCAACTGGTAAAACTTAGGTGTTTTATTGGTTTCTACTTCACCAAAATTATCTATTGCTTGCTCAGCTAGTGCCTTCAGCTCAAGAATCGCGTGGTACGCTTTGTAAGTGGTATTACTTTTATCATCAACCACCCAAGAGACTGAGGCACCCTGCTCAACTGTTGAGTCACCATCCAACGAATCAAGGAAGGAGTCAGTAAATAGTTCATCTATTTCATTCGTAGCCATATTGTTTTGCCTCGATTTCTACTTTGTGCTGAATCGAATCAATTGCTTCTTCAATCACTAACAGTATTTTATCTACACTATCCCCGTTTCTATCACTTCTGAGTTCTTTTATTCTCCTCCAACCCGATGTCAAAGCTGGAAGATGTGATTCCAGTAAAAATCCAACTCCGTTTGGTTGAATTGCCTCTTTAACCATTGGTTGAATCGTTTGCCAAATACCTCGTATATGCCCCTCTGTAATCCACGCATTGATACAATCTAAACAAAACTCAGGCTTTGCATCCTGTGGATTTAAAATTCCCATTTTGGCACATTTAGCACGACTCTCCCCACCGTAACGGGGAATACACACCGCAAAGCGACTAGGCTGAATCTCTATGATTCGTCCAGCAATCTTTTCTCGCAACATAAGTAATTCACTCTCAGTTTTTACCTGAGTCAGTTGGGAGGCCTTTTTGACAAACCGAAAGAACCCTCCTGAGTGTTGTTCATTAAACTGTTCCGATTCAAGAATTAACAGCTCAACAATTGAGTTTAAATAGCGTTGCTTTGCCGATATCATAAGACCTCTGGCATCCTTATCTCGAAGGTACGCGATGAAGAAGGAGTTATCCAAATGGCAGAACTGATGACGTATGACTGCGCCGACATCACCCTGATAGCGGGTTAATACTGCCTCAGCCCAAATATGACGAAAGGCATGAGGCGATGGATAACGCACTCCTTCCAATACCTCAGAGCTTATATCTCGCATAGTTTTAATATCGTCTAAATTTACCGAACCAGACCTAAGCAGCTCCTTTGTCTCACTCGATACATACCTATCGATAATTGCTTGATACTCATCATTCTGAACAGTGTAACCTTGAGAATACGCCACAAGAGATTGTTTAAATTTTCTTTGTGCTTCGTGTCCAGCAAAGGAAGTATGAGACAAACGAAGCCAGTCTCTTTTAACTTCCTTTGCAGAAGATAGTAAGTGTCGATAGCGTGCGCTGCCAACTGGATATTTCAAGGATAAAGCTTCAACTTCCTTTTGCTCTATACACGTCAACTCTCCACTCTTGTGTAGCAGATCATTTAATCGTTCCACTTCCTTGAAAGGCTGATAATTATCAACAAAACCTCCCCAATTTGCTGTAACTCTTCTTTCTATGTACATTTCTGATTGATAGCTTTTTTCTTTATTCTTTGAGTTTGTCTGAGCATACAGACAGGGTTCATCATGTTCATGTCCAAACAGCTCATTTAGCTGCGCCGCCACCTGATAGCATTGTGAGGTCACTTCCCTGTTGATTTTCGTGTGGCCATTAGTTTTGGGAACGAGCCACTTTAACTTAAATCGAAAGGGGACATAGGCATTGTCCAGAATATCCAGATTTGGCTCAGCACACATAGCATTCAAGGGAAACCCGTACTCGGATTTTCTATACCCTGTCCATGCGACTACAAGAGCCGTCATAGCGTGAAGCTGTTTGTCAAGCAAAGCCTTCAGCGATTTATAAGTACTAGAAGGTGAGGTAGCCATCAACTCTGTAGCCCACTGCTGAACTTCGGTCAGGCATTCCTTGTCAGCCAACCTTTGCTGGTTCACTTTTAATTGCATCTTAGCGTAAATATCATCCACACAAATCGAACTCAACAACTTATTATCAATAAATGATTTATCCAGTGACGACAGATAATTATTCCAAACTTCGTCTGCTGATTTGTGCCCCTGCAGACCAAGATATTTTTTCAACATCAGGACTCGAATAACCTCAACAGCATCAAATCTAGCACTTAAACCTAGATCTATTACTAACGATTCAATATTTTTATCTCTCAACGAGCAAATCGATTCGAAGTGTTTACCATAACTGACAACAAGCGTTCTCTCTGTTAAAGCCTTTAGCTCTTTATGAGAGATACCAGAGGTAGTAACCCGTGACAAATCCAAGTCACCACCTACGATCCCAGTGAGCATAGCGTTGATAAGTCGATTTCTCGATGCGGGGTCCGTGATTTCAGCCTTGTCTATTACTTCGTTTATCTCACTGATTGTTTTTTTACATACTACGGTATAAAGAAAATTACTCTGGTAAACATGGTTCAAATAATCCACATAATACTGCCCTAGCTCTAATCCTAAAAAATTGTAACTGCCTCCCTTTTTAAACTCAGTCAACGTCATGCTGTATTGCGATTTACACACCTCATTTAAGCTCTTCTCAACTTTCTTCTGTGTTAGATTTTGTCCAATCACTCCAACAACACCAATGGAAAATAATTGGTTCCTCAATTTTGGCAATTGCACAGGTTTTATGGAACCCAAATACGAAGGTGCAGACACACGATTGAAAAAACCATTTTTATTGACAGCTCTTGCCATGAACGACGTCCAGAAACATTCGAGTAAAGAGACACTAAGCACTATTTCATGGCACTCTTTAAGGCAAGCAAAAATTTGCATAACCATTTGATAAGCAATTTGCACTACTTGCGAACTTTTTGGTGTCAACACACCAGAGCAGAACAGTTTTGCGTATTCTTTACTACTAAGTACACATTCACTTTCGTTCTTTTTAAAAATAGCGGGGGAGTCAAGGTTAAAAATGGGTAGGTCGAAAACTGAAAAATCAATTGGAGTGATTCTTTTTCCATCGGAGAAATACCATACATCAGAATAAAAATCTCCACGTTCACTCATGAAGAACTGGTTAGACAGCAATTTCAGATTCTGGTCGTTCCATAAGGAATCAATCTGGTTGTTAAATACCGTTAATGCCATTTAAACCTCTATCATAATGAATGAAAGACGCTTATCACAACGCCATTTTTTATCATTTCATCAAATTGCTCTCTACCGCTCTGTTGAGAGTGCTTACTCATTTTTCTCAATGTACTCTCAATCCACTCCACTGTTGGCATCACCGTTTTAAAAAGTAAGTCAGGGTTGGTTGCAAGCAGTTTTTTATAGTTCTTTTTAAACTCATGAAGATAGTTATACATCTTGAGCACAGTTAAAGGGCTATCCAAGACATAAATTGGATCTAGAGGCTCATCAGTCTTGTCATTTAAGGCGAACACTCCAACCTCATTCAATTTGCCTCGGGCTTGTCCTGTAACAATGCGCAGCCGTGCACTCATCTCTTCACTCTTGTATGAAATTACCTCTGATACAGCCATAAACTCACTGTTAAATGCTGCAATCTCTTTTTTCTGCTTTTCTGCCGTCTCTTGGTTAAAGTCCAAAGTGAAAATATTTTTGATCAAGTCAAACATCACCTCTCGCGTAATACGCCCGGCGCTATTTATCCACTCTTCATTATCCTCCGTGAGGTAATTGATTTTTTCTGTTTGGTTAGTATGCGAATTACGATTAACTAGATAATGGTAGGTATAAGGATCACTAAACGCATGAACGGCGCTATTTTTTATCGCTTGAAGGCCAAATAAAGACTTTCTACAGAATGACTCAGATTTTCTGGCCAGTTTAATCCTCTCGTCTAACGAGAGTTTTTTCGGGTTTACAGTGATATTTTCTGGATGAAGACCATTTGCAATCAATGCACAGTACACAGAAGGTAAGATAAAGGGGGTATTCTTTTTGCTGTGTGAAACTCTTAAAGCGGTATTCATACCATCACATTGAATTAGTAATCTAAACTTACCGGTAAGTGAGCGTATCCCTCTACTAATAATTTGCTCAACTTGAGTGTAAAGTTTTGTTTTGTTTCCCACTATATCGAGATAAGACAATAAGGCCCGTCCCTCGATATCTCTAGTAGAAAGGGAGCGAGTTATATGAAAAACTCTAGCTCGCCCTTTGAAATACTCACACTCAATCTGAGTGACTCTCCCCCCCACACGCATTTTTCTAAAGGATTCAGAAGTCAATTGTGGAATATCGTTAGGCTGAACTGTCAGGCTCGCCATTAGCCAACCAAACATCATGCTCTCCACGCTAGTGATTTCCTTTACTTCACCACGCGATAAAGAGTGCAACATTTCCAATGAAAACAGGCAGTCTCCATGATTAGCCGTTATATTGTTTCTACAAACATTACTGCTAACCTTATGTCTTTTCACTGCCTTATTTAGAAATACGGCGTCACAAGCCTCTTGAGAGACAAGTGTCTCTAACAACAAAAAATAAGCCCTTTCGCTTGACGCTCTGGATAACAGCAACACCTCTAAAGCACATTTTGATAATTCCGATTTATCACTATTTTGATGATAACTACTGATAGTGTGATATAGGAAATTGCCCATGTATTCTTGTTTTTTTGACTTTGTTAAAGATGAAAAGTCTACACACAACCATTCCGGATAATTAGGCTGCGCCTTTTGAATTAAGGCACTTAACGCGATTCTATATTTTTTTAGTTCCAGAATAACCGTTGCAGCGGTGAGTCTCAGAGATTCAACTGTTAGCCTAGGTGAAGCAAGCGCGGAGTACACATCTTTACCAACACCAATATCATCTCGTCTTAACCAGTCGAGTTCACCAAAATAACTGGCAAGTGATTTCTGCGCTTTATTGAGGTTGGGGCTTACCTTCGTTTTTCTCAACTCCGTTATATATCCATAATCATCTGAGCTGACCTCAACTTGAAAATCAGCTGAGTCTATCGCGTAGTTCAAAACTGTCAAAACCGAGTTCAACGGGCTATTACCACCATGATTCCCTAACTTATCCATACGATAAGACTCATATCGCTTTAAAATTTCATAACGATTTTCAACAGAGTGTTCATTTAGCCATTCAATAAAAAAGCGAGTCCCTTTTGAAAAAATTTCTTTGGCACTTATAGAAGCTTCTTTGTCAAAAAAAGCATAGTTATATGCAGCGATCACCGCCTTGTAGATCACAACTTTATCTGACTGAGACCAGTCTGTCATAGTCAGTGTATGTTCAGAGTTGTTGTCACTTTGAGGTATGAAAAGAGACATCGCAGTATACGGCTGTTCTACTGGTACTACGACTTTATTTGATTTGAACTCGTCTACAAGTAACGTTTCGATTTCCGCGCTTGTCACTGGTCGTTGAAGGTTGTTTAAATCACTGTTATGCATTTACAACAGCCCTTAGCAATGCAGATCGTTCCCCACAGGCATGGATGTAAATTTTTGTTGTTTGGTTAGCATATCTACCGCCTACCTTGTGACCAAGACGCCGAGCTGTTTCAATGTAAACTCGCGACTCTGTCGTTATAGACTCGTAGTTTTTATTTGCAGCAAAACATAAGTCATGAAATATATCTGTCCCAAACGAATGCCTTAAATGATGGTATACATTTGCTTTATCTAACGTTTGATAACCTGAGTAAGCCTGGGGGTTATCGCTCATTACCTTTATCAGTTTCTTTAATGCCTTGGAAAAAGTGGCACTTCCGTATCGTTTGCTAATCACTTCGCCCTTCGTATGATTTTTTGAGCTGGAAACAAGCAAATGATTTGAAGCTGATTCTGGACGCTCCGTATTATGGTAACGTTCCATCAATTTTAGATGTGTAGAAGATATATAGAGTGTTCGTGCAGATCCGTATTTCGTAACAAAAGATGGCAAATGATATTCAAACTCCTCTTTTTCAGGTGATTCTTTCAGTTTTTTAAATAAGCTCCGCAAGCCCTTGCGCTTTTTGCCATCAGCCTGAAAGTCATCTAAATAAAACCCTTGGTTTTCGGAAGTTCGACAGCCCAATTCACCGCCATTTCTAAGAACAACTTCCTCTAGCAAACTGTTCGTATGTCGATAGAGAAGCTCTCTTGTCTCAGGAAGAAGGTATTTTACAACGAGGTCAGATTTGTTATTCGCTCTAGCTAATGCTCTGTATTCAGCAAACATAAATATTTTTTTATAGTTTGCATCAAAAAAGTAAGTCAACCAGTTGTAATAGCTACGCAAGGATTTAATTGCTTTATTTACAACCACTTCACTTTTTTGCTGCTTCACAATTAGGTATTCATTAATGTATTCGTTAATGAATTCGGGGGGAAGGGCTGTGTGCCAAGCAAGGGAGACTGAAGGGTGGTCATATTCCTCTACCCACTCTAAGAACAAACCAAGTTGTTGACCACGCTCGTATTGAGCATAATCTCCAATTTCCACCTCTTTGAGTAAGAAATCGAAAGCACCCGTTATTTCAACACGTTTTTTTTCATTAACGACCGTAAGACCAGTCACATGCGTGTATCGACTATAAAGACAAGGCAGCAGAATAGGAACATCTTCATCATAAAGATAAATCCAATGCCCGCTATATAACTTATCACAAATACGCTGCATACATTTTAACCCCGACGTTGTCGTCCTGAGGTTTAAATGTAGTAGGCATTATCTAACTTACAAGTTTTTCCAGAAATTAACACCTGCGAGTATAAAAACAGTCCATATCAACGTGGATTATCTTTCTTACTTTCTCTTCACCCGCACTACACATCTAGGAATAACCCAACCTTGCAACTGTATTTATAAACAGTATAATCAATTATTCTCAGATTTAAAATGATCTGGAGCCCAGCTAAATAGCTTTAACTTCATTAGCCACTTACTATTCTGATAGTATTGTTAGAGAGTATTTAACCTATAAGTAGGGATAACTTTTGAGTGATAAAATACTAGTAGTCGAAGATAGTCGAGCATTCAGAAACTACCTGTACCAGCAATTTAAAAATGATGGCTATGAGGTTGCGCTGGCTGAATCAGTGGCTGAAGCTAAAGCTATCTTAGAACAAGATACGGATTTCTTGTGCGCGGTGCTCGATTACTGCTTACCCGATGGTCAAGATGGCGAGATCATTGATTTGGTACTCGGCTATCAACAAAAAATCATAGTCCTAACCGGCATGTTCAACAACACACTTCGAGAACAAGTACTCGCGAAGGGTGTGATTGATTACATCCTCAAAGACAGCATGTCATCAGTCAGTTATTTGCTTCCTCTGGTTAATCGAATCTCAAATAACCGATATCATAAAGCCTTGGTTGTTGATGATTCTGCTGTTGTTCGTCGATATGTAGTGCAACTTCTTGAGCACCAATATATTCAAACGATTCAAGCGGAAGATGGCGAACAAGCACTAGAGCTTCTCCAAAACGACCCCGACATCACTTTCGTCGTTACCGATCATGACATGCCAAACAAAGATGGCATTTCGATGACCCGTGACATTCGAGTACACCATGATCGTAATCAACTCGCTATTCTTGGGCTATCTGGCAGTGACGACCGAACCATGACAGCTCGTTTCCTTAAGGCTGGTGCCAACGACTTCCTTTACAAGCCATTTAACCAAGAAGAGTTTTTCTGCCGTATTCATCAGCTACTCGATATGAAAGAGGCCACCAATGAGCTATTTCGTCATGCAAATGAAGATGCTCTGACCGGGCTTTGGAACCGTCGTTATCTATTCAATCAAACATGTAAAGGCTGCGAACATCGCAGCATCGCCATGATGGATATAGACTTCTTTAAAAAGGTGAATGATACCTACGGTCATGATGGTGGCGATGCGGTACTCATTGAAGTCGGAAAGATCATCAAAAATCATTTTAAAGATGATGTCGCCGTTCGTTTCGGCGGTGAAGAGTTCTGCATTCAATCATGCCGACCATTTGAAGAATTTGTCGACACGCTAGAGTCAATGAGGATTGCGATACAAAACCAAGAAGTTATTCATGACTCACAACGGATTAAAGTCAGCATGAGTATCGGGGTAAGCGACTTAGTTGGCAGTTTGGATGAGCAAATAAAAGCCGCGGACGAACTACTTTATACTGCAAAAGAACAAGGTAGGAACCAACTGGTCTTTGCGCGCAATAACATGCAAATCGACCACTAGAAATTCGTTTTTGTTTCCGTTTTTAGCATTCCAAAAAGACAGTTCACTCAAACAAAAAAAGCTCAAGACGATAATCTTGAGCTTCTTATTCTAAGGGCATAGACAACTCTATTCCCCTATGACTGTCACCAATTAAGCGATACGGTCTTTACTCCAAGCCGCTTCTTTTTGTTGACGTTCTGCCAGTTTCTCTTTACGGTATGCTTCACGTGCTTCACGTTTTTTACGCGCATCACAAGGTTCAGGGCAGTTACATACTTTATCAATACCAACAGCACCTAAGCCACCACAGCTACCTTTCACAACTTTCTTTTGGATAATATAGCCAATTGACATCGCTGCGATTACTGCAAGAAAAACACCAAATGTAATCAGAAATGTATTCATAATTATCTCGCTTACCTTATTTACCTAAGTATGGCTTAAATGCTTCTGAAGCAATTTCTTTAAAGCCATCAGCTGTTTTTACCACCATGAACACTGGGATGTTATGTTGGTTTGCGACTTCCAGTCCTTTTTCTTCACCTAAGACCATAAGGCCAGTAGATAAACCGTCTGCAGTCATTGAAGACGGGTTTAAAACAGTCACTGAAACCACTTTGTGATGAAGTGGCTTACCTGTTTCTGGGTTGATGATGTGTGAATAACGAACACCATCACGCTCAAAATAGTTTCGGTAGTCGCCAGACGTTGCGATCGCCATATCACCAGGCTCGATGATCTCTTGAATGTTGCGCTCGTCAACACTTGGCTTCTCGATGGCGATACGCCAACCCACACTTTCACGGTTTAAGCCCTTCAAACGGATTTCACCGCCCACTTCTACCATGTAGTTATGAATGCCAATTGAATCGAGGTAGTCAGCAACGACATCCACGCCCCAACCTTTTGCGATAGTCGAAAGGTCAACATACAAGTTAGGCAAATCTTTGCTTAGCTTATTACCTTCAACGCTTAAGTGGTGAATACCAATCTTAGCCTTACGAGCCGCAAGCTCTTCGTCTGATGGAACCACTTCAGGACGTGCTTCTGGACCAAAACCCCAAAGGTTAACTAATGGTCCAACCGTAACATCCAATGCACCTTCAGTAAGACCGTTCAAACGAATCGCTTCTTTCACAACGATAGCGGTTTGTTCAGATACTTCGAATGCGTCCGCACCTTTGTGTTGGTTGAAACGGCTCAGCTCTGAATCTTCACGGTAAGTCGACATTTGATCATTCACTTCTTCAAGTAGACGATCGATCTCGGTATGAACTTCTTTAGACTCAGGAAATTCATCGCCATTGATGTACTTAATGTTATAACTGGTCCCCATTGTCGGACCACTTAAATGTACTTGCTCTCTTGCCTGCTCACAGCCCGCAAGAAAAATCAAAGAAGTTAATGCAACAAGCCAAATTCTCACTTGCTTACTCCTGTCTAATGTTGAGGATTTATATAAGGAAAAATAAGAGTGAAAAATACGTATTTTAAATGCCTTACTCTTTCTTATATAAGCCAGTTTGTTGTCACGAGTAGTCTTAGAAAAACAAATGGCTGACTCGTAAGAGTCAGCCATAATATCAATCACTTAAATGGATTAACCACCGAAGTCATCTAGTAGGATGTTTTCATCTTCTACACCAAGATCTTTCAGCATGCCGATCACAGCCGCGTTCATCATTGGTGGACCACACATGTAGTACTCACAGTCTTCAGGAGCTTCGTGATCCTTCAGGTAGTTTTCGTACAATACGTTGTGGATGAAACCAGTGTAACCGTCCCAGTTGTCCTCAGGTTGAGGATCAGACAGAGCACAATGCCACACGAAGTTTTCGTTTGCAGCCGCTAGGCCGTCGAAGTCTTCAATGTAGAACATCTCACGCTTAGAACGTGCACCGTACCAGTAAGACATCTTACGAGTAGAGTTAAGACGCTTAAGTTGGTCGAAGATATGTGAACGCATTGGCGCCATACCTGCACCACCACCGATGAATACCATTTCATTGTCTGTGTCTTTAGCAAAGAACTCACCAAATGGACCAGAAATAGTACATTTGTCGCCTTCTTTAAGAGACCAGATGTATGAAGACATCACACCAGGAGCTACGTCAGGGTTGTTTGGCGGCGGAGTTGCGATACGCACGTTAAGCTTGATGATGCCTTTCTCTTCTGGGTATGAAGCCATAGAGTAAGCACGGATCGAATGCTCTTTAACGATAGACTCGTAACGGAACAAGTTGAACTTATCCCAGTCACCGCGGTATTCCTCAGGAATATCGTAATCTGCGTATTTCACGTGATGTGGTTCAGCTTCAATCTGAATGTAACCACCCGCGCGGAACGGAACTTCTTCACCTTCAGGGATTGCTAGTGCAAGTTCTTTGATGAAAGTAGCTTCGTTATCGTTAGAGATAACAGTACATTCCCACTTCTTCACACCAAAGATATCTTCGTCTAGTTCAATCTCCATGTCAGTTTTCATAGCAACTTGACATGCAAGACGTTCGCCTTCGCGAGCTTCACCTTTTGTGATGTGGTCAAGTTCAGTTGGAAGGATGTCGCCACCACCAGACTTAACTTTTACACGACACTGACCACAAGAGCCACCGCCACCACAAGCAGAAGATACGAAGATACCAGCGCCAGCTAGGGCACCAAGTAGCTTGCTACCAGGCTGAGTAACGATCGCCTTTTCAGGGTCGCCGTTTACAGCAATAGTGATGTCACCTGATGGTACTAGCTTAGACTTAGCGAAAAGAATCACTAGTACTAGAGCCAATACAATAATGGTAAACATCGCTACGCCAAGAATAATGCTTTGCATTTGTTATTCCTTATTACTGGGTGCTTACCCTACAGTTGAACACCAGAGAAAGACATAAAGCCTAACGCCATCAGACCAACAGTAATGAACGTGATACCAAGGCCACGAAGACCTGGAGGTACGTCAGAGTACTTCATCTTCTCACGGATACCCGCAAGAGCAACGATAGCTAACATCCAACCCACACCAGAACCGAAGCCGTAAACAACAGATTCAGCAAAGTTGTAGTCACGCGTTACCATGAAAGATACACCACCAAAGATTGCACAGTTAACTGTGATCAGTGGAAGGAAGATACCTAGTGCGTTGTACAAAGGTGGGAAGAAACGGTCTAAAACCATCTCTAGGATTTGTACAAGTGCCGCGATAACACCGATGAATGCGATGAAGTTAAGGAAACTTAAATCGACACCTTCAACAAGCGCGTTTTCTTTCAGGATGTGTGTGTAAACAAGGTTGTTTACAGGAACAGCAATTGTAAGTACTACAACTACCGCAACACCAAGACCAAAAGAAGTTTTAACTTTCTTAGATACCGCTAGGAACGTACACATACCTAGGAAGAAAGAAAGCGCCATGTTTTCGATGAAAATCGATTTAACTAGCAGACTAATATAATGTTCCATGACTACCTTACCCCTTCGCTTCTACTTGTTCTGGTTTGAACACACGAATTGCCCAAATCAAGAAACCAATTAGGAAGAATGCTGAAGGTGCTAGAAGCATCAAGCCGTTTGGCTGATACCAACCACCGTTGCTCACTAGAGGTAGTACTTCCATACCAAATAGTTTGCCAGAGCCTAGAAGCTCACGGAAGAAACCAACAGTGATAAGAACGAAACCGTAACCAAGACCGTTACCAAGACCGTCGATAAACGATGGGATTGGCGCAGACTTCATTGCGAATGCTTCAGCACGACCCATTACAATACAGTTAGTAATGATTAGGCCAACGAATACAGATAGCTGTTTAGAGATATCGTATAGGTATGCTTTAAGCACTTGGTCTACCACGATTACTAATGATGCGATAATTGCCATCTGAACGATGATACGCACACTGTTAGGAATGTGGTTACGGATTAAAGAAACGAAGAAGTTAGACAGAGCAGTAACGAACATTACCGCGATAGTCATAACAAATGCTGTTTCTAGCTTAGTGGTTACCGCAAGAGCAGAACACACACCAAGAACCTGTAGCGCGATTGGGTTGTTATCCAACACCGGCGCTAAGATGCTCTTTTTAATTTCTTTTGCACTAGACATTAGTTCAGACCTCCGTCACGAACTTTTGCTAGGAACGGACCAAAGCCCATATCACCTAACCAGAAGTCAAATGTATGTTGAACACCAACGCTAGTCAGTGTTGCACCAGAAAGGCCATCTACACCGTGCTCAGAACCTTGAGGAGCGCCACCTTTAACAACCTGAATAGCAGGTTTGTGGTTTTCGTCGAATAATTTCTTACCAACGAATTGAGCGCGCCAAGTTGGGTTCTCAACTTCACCACCAAGTCCAGGAGTTTCACCTTGCTCGTAGTAAGTGATACCAGAAACTGTGTTGCCATCAGTTTCTACCGCAACGAATGCGTACATCATTGACCAAAGGCCGTTACCGTGAACAGGGATGATAACTTTAGAAGTCTCAGCGCCATCTTTCACTAGGTATACAGTACCCGTGTTAGCACGACGAATGATCTTAGCGATGTCATCTTCAGCTGAAAGCTTGATTGACTGAGCTGGATCTTTTGCCGCTTTACGTTGGTCGTATGCAGCAGCATCGCCGTCAACGAAATCGCCAGTAGCGAAATCAACTAGACGAGGTTCGATGTTCTCTGCGTAGAGTGCTGGGATATCACCTGCAAGCTCAATACCCGCAACTTCAAGGATCTTAGTTTGCTGATCCAGAACTGCGTTAGCTTGCTGCTTAGGTTTAAGAACAACTGCAGCTGTTGAAACGATGATTGAGCACACTAGGCTCAATGCGATAACAACAAACAGCGTCTTTTTAATGCTATCGTTATTACTTGCCATAGCGCGCTAGTCTCCGCTTAATGTTCTTCTCGATTACAACGTGGTCAAACAGAGGAGCAAATAGGTTTGCGAATAGAATCGCAAGCATCATGCCTTCTGGGTATGCAGGGTTAACTACACGAATCATTACACACATTGCGCCGATTAGGATGCCGTACCACCACTTACCTTTATTGGTAAATGAAGCTGATACTGGGTCTGTCGCCATGAAGAACATACCGAATGCGAAGCCACCTAGAACTAGGTGCCAATGCCAAGGCATGCTGAACATTGCGTTAGTATCAGAACCGATCACGTTGAACAACGTAGACACAACAATCATACCGATCATTACACCGGCAATGATACGCCATGAAGCGATACGCATGTAAACGATCATCGCAGCACCAATCATAAGTGCTAGAGTCGATACTTCACCGATAGAACCTGGGATGTTACCAATGAATGCGTCCATCCAAGTGATTGCTTCACCTGATGTTACGTTCATTAGTGCACTACCGCCGCCTTGAGCCCACTGGCTAAGAGCAGTTGCACCAGAGAAACCATCTGCAGCAGTCCAAACTACGTCACCTGAAATCTGTGCAGGGTATGCAAAGAATAGGAACGCACGGCCAGCAAGTGCAGGGTTCAGGAAGTTACGACCCGTACCACCGAAGATCTCTTTCGCTACAACAACACCGAAGGTAATACCTAGTGCTGCTTGCCATAGAGGAAGTGTTGGCGGAACGATAAGCGCGAATAAGATAGAAGTAACAAAGAAACCTTCGTTTACTTCGTGCTTACGCACCATACAGAACAGAACTTCCCAGAAACCACCTACGATGAATACCGTTGCGTAGATAGGTAGGAAGTATGTCGCACCAAGTAGCATCTTGCTGCCAACACCAGCATCGGGCCCTAAGGAGGCTCCAAGCATTTCGGTTAGCCAGTAGTGCCAGTTACCATCGATAACAGAAACTAATTCAGCGCCTGCGTACATATGGTTAAGTGCAGCGATAGCTTGGCCACCCGCGTTGTACATACCCCAGAACATTGCTGGGAATACCGCGAACCAAACCATGATCATGATACGTTTTAAATCAACGCTATCACGAACGTGTGAGCTTTTCTTTGTGATAAGACCGGGCGTGTAAAACACTGTCGCTGCTGCTTCGTAAAGCGCAAACCACTTCTCGTGTTTACCACCTGGCTCAAAATGATGCTCGATGTCTTCAAGAAACTTTTTAAGGCCCATGAAAATTACCCTTCCTTCTCAATCGTATCTAGGCATTCACGAAGTAGTTGACCGTACTCGTACTTACCTGGACATACAAAGGTACACAATGCTACATCTTCTTCGTCTAGTTCTAGCGCACCAAGTGCTTGAGCACTATCAATGTCGCCTGCACATAGATCACGAAGCAGCAATGTAGGTTCCATATCTAGAGGCATTACGCGCTCGTAGTTACCAATTGGAACCATTGAGCGGTCACTACCGTTTGTCGTCGTTGTCATGTTGAACAACTGACCTTTAAACAGGTGACCAAGGAATGAACGAGTAACAGAGAACTTGTTCTTACCAGGCATAGCCCAGCCGAATAGCTCTTTATCACGACCTTCACGTAGAACAGAAACTTGCTGATGGTAACGACCAAGGAAAGCATGTGGACCTGTTGCTTCAGTACCCGTAAGTACAGAACCAGAAATCACACGAACTTCGCCTGGCATTAACTCGCTGTCTGTCAACTCTTCAAGGCTAGCACCAATTTGAGTACGAACTAGACGTGGGTTATTCACCACTGGACCAGCCAGAGAAACAACACGCTCAGAGTAAATCTCACCAGTAAGGAAAAGCTTACCGAATGCGATAACATCTTGGTAGTTAATGCTCCACGCTACATTTTGTGCATTTACCGGATATAGGTAATGCATATGCGTGCCTGCAAGACCTGCAGGGTGTGGGCCATCAAAAACATGTTCTTCAACGTTAGACTGAGCTGAACGAGGTAAGCTAGTACCTTTTTTACAAACGTACACTTTACCGTTAGTCAGAGTTGAAAGAAGATCTAAACCAGCAACGAAAGCATCAGACTGCTCGTTAATGATTAATTCTGGCTCAGCTGCTAGCGGATTAGTATCCATAGCAGTAACGAAAATAGCCTGAGTTTCAGAATCAACTGCTGGAACCTTGCTGAACGGACGAGTTCGCAAAGCGGTCCATGCGCCAGACTCAACTAACTGAGTTTTAACCGTTTCACGGTCAAGACTTACTAGTTGGTTAGCTTCATAGCTATTGAACGTGATTTGCTCATTGCCTGCTACTTCAATCACTACTGATTGAAGAACACGCTTAGCACCACGGTTCACTTCAATAACTTTACCGCTTGCTGGAGAAGTAAATACAACACCTGGGTTCTTTTTATCTGCAAAAAGAACTTGGCCTTTCTTCACTTCATCACCAACGCGAGCATGCATCGTAGGACGCATACCAACGTACTCTTCGCCAAGCAAGGCGACTTTAGTGATGGACTTACCATCATTAATCACCTGGGATGGAGTTCCTGCGATAGGAAGATCCAAACCCTTCTTTATTGTAATCATACGCACTTGCACTACTTTATCGGGAAAAAGATTCTTTTAATTGCGTAAATTCGGGACGTTTTAAAATCGCCCTTAGACACGACATTACAGTGTCCGGTTTTGGTAAATTAGAGATACCAAAATCGCAACATTACATTAATAAACTCATCACAAAGATTATGTGAGATTTATCAGGTGCCGTATTCTAGCATTTTTTGACAACTTGATGCCATGACCAATAACTTGAATACGGCCTTAATTTGGTGAGATTTGAAGCATATGGACTCTCAAATATGTATAAATTTGACGAGCCGCACAGATAAAATGGCTTTTGAATCGTGTTTTAAACAAGAGATTAATACTCTGTCACAAACTAATATTTTACGAGTTATGTTGAAACACTGTTAATAAAAACATTACTCATTGTGGGTATTTAAAGACGCCTAATTTGACATCAATTTGAGTGATATAAACCCTAAAAACACATCAGCCTGGCGATAAAAAAGGCAGCATAGCCACCTCTTCTATCAGTTAGTTTTATTACTTACCACCGCCCATACACATAGGGCTGTCTGGCACGTTATCGAGTTGCTTCATCCATTCATCTTTTGTATAAGTGTGAATAGATAGTGCGTGAATATTATTCGCTAGCTCTTCTGAAAGTGCTTTATTTACCGCTCGATGACGACCAATAAGGCGCAAGCCTTCAAACGCATCGCTGACAACAATCACTTTAAAATGACTCTCAGAACCAGCCGGAACATTGTGCATGTAGCTCTCATTGACCACGTTTAAATGACTTGGTGAAAACTCATTGTGCAATTTTGTTTCGATAACTTCTTGGATCATTATGATTCCTTAATAACGTATTGGCATTATCTGTGGGGGAAGTATAAACCCTAACTGGTCGACTGTCTGAGTATTTCATAACGAACGACTTAGGTTTGGTTGAGTTTTTTCTATCTTGTTCAGGCTGCATTTGAGACAATATCTTTGTTATTTCTTACATAAGTATCTCAAGCTATGAAAACCGAACTTACTCTTCTCGATAGAACTTTGACCTTACATCGTTTCCCCAACCGTTCAAATGAAACCCTTCAAGCTTGGGATGCGGGCGACGAATACATTATTAGTCACGTTGAAGAGATGAATCTTGAACCTGGTAAACACATCCTGATCATGAACGACAGTTTTGGCGCCCTATCCGCTTGGTTCTCCAAAGATCATGACGTGACCATGATGAGCGACTCGTTTATCTCTCATCGCGGTGCGCTAAAAAACTTGCAGCGCAATCAAAGTAACCGTGTGAACTTCCTGAATACGATGGATGATATCCCACACGGTATCGATCTTGTGATCATGCAACTACCGAAAACAAACCGTCATCTAGTATGGCAATTGAGCCAACTACGCCAAGCGTTGCCAGAAGGCTGCCAAGTCATCGGTGTAAACAAAGTAAAAGACATCCACACATCTACACTTAATATTTTCGAAAAATACCTAGGTGAAACCAAAACTTCTCTAGCGAAGAAGAAACATCGCTTGGTTATCTCTTCACCAAATTGTCAGCCGATTCAAACGGTCGAGCCTTTTGTTGAATGGGATGTAGACGGTGAAGATATTCGCCTGAAAAATTTACCGAACGTTTACTCAGGCGAGGCACTCGATCAAGGCGCTCGCTATATGCTAGAGCACATCCCTCAAGATCCTGAACTGCGTCATATTATCGACCTAGGTTGTGGCAACGGTGTATTGAGTGTAAAAGCTGGGCAATTAAACCCACAAGCGCGTATCACCTGTGTTGATGAAAGCTTTATGGCAGTGGAATCAGCGCGCCAAAATATTAAGGATAACCTTGGCGAAGAAGGTAATTTCCAGTTCATCGCCAATAACTGTTTAGATGGTTTTAAGAAAAACAGCACTTACTTAGTTATGTGTAACCCTCCGTTCCACCAACAACAAGCGATTACAGATCACATTGCATGGCAAATGTTCTGTGATGCAAAGCATGTTCTTAGCAACGGAGGCAAATTAATTGTTATTGGTAACCGACACCTCGGATACGATGTCAAACTAGCAAGACTATTTGGTGAAGCAAACGTTGAAACGCTTGAACTAAACCAGAAATTTGAGATATTACAAGCAACAAGAGAACCTGCGAATTTTAATAAATAAGCAGAAACGACGTCACAAGAATTTAAGATACCGAGCTCCTGGTGTGAATTTAGAAAGGATAAAGGAATGAAAAAACTGATTTTGGCTGCTTCTATTTTGGCTTTGACAGCATGTTCAGCCCCTCAGCAAGAACAGATCAACGTAATGCCAGAAGCTTCACTAAGCTCAAGCAACCTTGTACAAGGCAAAACATACACACTAACCAGTAAAGATGTTCGTGCCGCTCAATATGTTGCATTGGTTGATAGTGGCCGTTCAAACATTCAGCCAATTCACGCTAAGCAAAACATGCGTATTTCTCTAGAAAACGCTATTGCTCAACAATTGGAGTCTCAAGGTTTTCGTGCAAGCGTTAACAGTGAAAACTCAATTGTTTTAGAGATTCAAGAAGCGCTTGTTACCGTCAAGCACACCATCATGGAAAACCAAATGGATGGTAAAGTAACTCTTGAAGTAACCGCTGAAACGCCTGAAGGCAAGCTAGTTAAGACATTCAATGGTACAGCAACTCGCACAGGTGCATTAAGTGCATCAAATGACGATATCGCAATGGTACTAAACGATGTTATCGACTTAGTTCTTAAAGAGATTGCCAATGACCAAGAGCTGCAAACTTACATGAAGGAACGTTTCTAATGGGGCGCATTCTATCTTCTATCGCATTGATGCTGGTGAGCGTGAGCGTTTGGGCTGGTCCTAAAGTGAACGTAGAAACAACATTAGGCGGCTTCACTATCGAGCTAAACCAAGAGCAAGCACCGGTTAGTGTTGATAACTTTCTGAAATATGTTGCTGACGGTAGCTACGAAGGCACTCAGTTTCACCGTGTGATCCCGGGCTTTATGGCTCAGGGTGGTGGCTTCGATCAAGATATGAAGCAATTAGCAACTTATGCGCCTATCAAAAATGAAGGCAGCAATGGCCTGAAGAATGATACTGCAACGATCGCAATGGCTCGCACCAATGCACCAGATTCTGCAACTCGCCAGTTCTTCATTAACTTTGCAGACAACGATTTCTTAAACGCGAAAGGCGGTAATCCTGGTTACGCTGTGTTTGGTAAAGTAACCGATGGTTTTGACGTTGTTCAGAAGATGGCAACAATTCCAACCAAGCGAATGGGCCGCATGTCAGACATTCCTGTCGACCCAATCGTCATCACTAAAGTGACCCTTCTTAAGTAATCCAATGTAACGCCCTTATTCTTAAGGGCGTTTTCTATACAAGGACGCCCCATGTCATCAGGCACCCCCTCTCTTTCTTGGATGCAAACTTTCCGCAGCTACTTAGACAAACGTCTACTTTGGGTGTTTATGCTCGGTTGTTCGAGTGGCTTCCCATGGGTTCTGATTGGATCCAACATGTCTGGTTGGCTAAAAGATGCCGGTTTAACTCGTGCTGCGATCGGTTATTTCGGCAGTGTGTTTGCTGTCTATGCTATTAACTTTTTATGGGCACCGTTGGTAGACCGAGTCAAACTGCCAGTTTTACACGCGATATTAGGCCAACGACGCAGTTGGATATTCTTGTGCCAAAGCTTGGTATTGATCTGTACCCTGTTCATTGCTGGAGTAAACCCAGCCAATGACTTGATGTTCACCTCTATGCTTGCTCTCGGAATAGCTATCGCCTCAGCAACTCAAGATGTCGCAATAGATGCCTTCCGTATTGATTCATTTCCAAAATCGGAAGCATCAAAGTTGCCACAAGCATCCGCAATGGCCGTGATGGGATGGTGGACTGGCTATTCTCTTCCAGGTTATCTTGCTTTTATCAATGCTGACTCAATCGGTTGGAATGGTGTGTATTACGGTATGGCTGGTGTGGTTGTCGTGTTAATGCTGTTTACTCTTTTTGTCGGAGAACCCAATACACAACGTGAAGCATTACAAGAGCAAGCACAACAACGTCACAACAGAGTTGTGGGTTCAAAAGTCGTCGCTTGGTTCAGCGTTACAGTGCTAGAACCGTTTTATGATTTCTTCAAACGAAACGGAGTTCAAGTTGCCATCACCCTTCTACTGTTTGTGTTCCTATTTAAGATAGGTGAAGCCTTCTTGGGTAGAATGTCAATCACCTTCTATAAAGAGATAGGCTTTAGCAATGAACAGATTGGCCACTACTCTAAGTTAATCGGTTGGGGCGCGACGATATTCTTCACCTTGCTCGGCAGTATCTTCAATGTGAAATTCGGTATTGTACGCGGACTAATGATTGGTGGCATCGCAATGGCAGCCAGCAACCTAATGTTTGCTTGGATCGCTCAGGCTGGCCCTAGTGAAACTCTGTTCTTGGCAACTATCATTGTCGACAACTTCACAACCGCCTTTTCGACGGTAGCATTTGTCTCTTTCTTAACCTTACTGACTGGTCAAGCTTTCTCAGCGACGCAATATGCCTTATTAGCATCCTTAGGCAATTTCGGTAGAACAACACTGGCTTCATTCAGTGGCGAGCTCGTCGATTACCTCAATGATTGGTCAACCTTCTTTATACTGACGTCATTAATGGTGATTCCGAGTTTGATCATGCTCTATTCGTTACGCCACTTTTTCACTGATTTATTAGAAAAAGCGAAAAACAACCACGAATAAAAGAAAAAGAAAGCAAAAGAGAAGAGGGGAGCATTGAGCTACCCTCTTCTCTTTTCTATTTTCTATTTTCTATTTTCTATTTGCAGACGCTTAACGGATTAATCTGTAGTTTCACTTACTATTAAGTTAAATCCCGTTCCCATCGAATCATCAATCGCCACTACTTGATACACAACACCGTTAACTAAGGTCGCAGGCGCGGAGTCAATAGCAACAGTAGATGGATCGCCAGCCACCGTAATCGTCACATAGTAAGTTCCCGCAGCTACATAAATACCATTCGCGAAGTCTTTGAATTTCACATTACTCAACGCAGGCGTACTTCCAGAAATTCCCACGTTCTCGGTTAAATAAATATCAACCGAAGCTGCAATTGGATTAGCTGCAGCATGAGTAATGTTCAATACTGCACTGGTTGCAACAGAGCGTCGATTTTCTGGAACAACTAGCGCTTCCAAATTGAAAGGACTTACCGTCCCCACGGCATAGATACTGTAATCCATTCCGGCAAACACCGCTAAACCGTCAACATCAATGAATGTTGGAGAGGTGGTTGCTGTTTCATAAATATCGATATCGTAACTGCCTGCTGCCAAATCTAAGAAGCCACGAACTTCTTTAAACATTAGAGCATCAAGAGGAGCAAACTTAGCCGAGTTTACAAACACATCCACAGAGGGTGCACCATCAACTAAATGCCCTACTCTCACTTCTGCAGATTC
Organism: Vibrio tasmaniensis 1F-187; assembly: GCF_000272405.2. Classification (GTDB taxonomy): domain Bacteria; phylum Pseudomonadota; class Gammaproteobacteria; order Enterobacterales; family Vibrionaceae; genus Vibrio; species Vibrio tasmaniensis_A. Next base: position 4,445 of record NZ_AJZM02000033.1, on the reverse strand, counting down.
TGCCATGTCGTAAATTATAGATGAACTTTTGCCATCCATTACCATCAGCTTCACCGGAGACGTACTGGTTGAATCCGCTCTTGGCACGGCTGCAATGGTCAGCTCGCTACCAGGAGGGAGAGTGATCTATCCTGAATCAAACGCGATAGCACTTCCACTCACGGTTTCTAATCTCACACGATATTGACCAGCAGGAATATTGAGCACATCGGTAAATCCTTTGTATCCCAAAGTTCCAATCGGTGCGCCTAGAGGATCATTCGGTGCTGTAACGTATAGATTCACATCACCAACTCCAGTTGCCGCGTGAACAACTTGCACATCCAAACTCGAACTCGTCGCCGTGCCTGCTGCAGGTCGTGTCACAACGAGAGCCTCAACTGGGTTGTTGGAACCGTCAGCATCACCGACCACCATCACCGTGTAATCTAAATCACCGCTTAAATCGAACTGGCTTGGCGGAATCACTGTCGCCACACCATCTCCAGGGAGTTGAACATCGACCTGTAGAGTTGTCTGGCCTTGATTGACCGAGGTATATCCAGATGCCTGAGCATAATCAACCCCAGTCCAACGAGCCTGACTATTAACTAACACATTAGCTAGTGGAGCATCTGGCGATGCGTGAACAGCTTGCAGCTGGGTTGTTGGTTGATCGTCATCATTACACCCTACAATGAATAGGGCTGACATCGCTACAGCGAGTATAGGTGAATATTTCATTGGTCTTCTCTCCAAAAAGTTCGACCAGTTCGTCACACAGCAGATAAGCTCAGGAGCAGATCTTTAAATGTTGCCTCAAATTTGGTGCAATGAACGGTCTCAATATTATCAGCGATGAAAAAACAAACAGATTTAAAAGTCAGGCTAGTCATCACATGAATTGTTCATCAATTGATTCCAACACCATTACGAAGTTGGTCGAAAATAGATCAAATACAGGATGGAGGGCGATTTGATTTAGTCACTTTTCAGCACGAAAATCCTTGGAAAGGAATACTGTTGATTTTGATATGCATGTCACGATTTTTGGTAGAATCGTTTGCTTAGAGCGGTATTTCACCAATTTATACACAAAATAATCGAATTTCACAAAATCAATAGAAGTAGGGACTCATCAAGATGCATAACAACTTTAAAGTTCCATCATTTAGATCGTTAGTGTGATCACGCTCACCATAATAATCATAGTTTTCACTCTGTCTCACTTTTATTTGAGAACAAAATCGCTATTATGCTCGGCATTCGGACATATAAACACGCACGGATTAGCGGGTTACTTATTTCAAACATAGAGAGTTCCATTATGCGTAAATCACTTTTAACTCTTGGCCTACTTGCAGCAGCTTCTGCTCCAGTAATGGCGGCTGATTATTCTGACGGCGATACTCACAAGAATGATTACAACTGGATGCAGTTTAATATCATGCACACTATCGATGAGAAGCCTCAAGACAAAGATCATACTTATCTTGAAATGGAGTTTGGTGGACGCTCTGGTATCTTCGATCTTTACGGTTACATTGATGTATTCAACCTAACTAACGATAGCGGCAGCGATAAAGCAAAAGACGATCAACTGTTTGTTAAATTTGCGCCTCGTATGTCTATCGATGGCCTAACTGGTAAAGACCTTTCTTTTGGTCCAGTACAAGAACTATACGTTGCAAACTACACAACTATCGATGGCAAAGCTGACGGTGGTTACGCAACTAAAACAGGTATCGGTTCAGACGTAATGGTACCTTGGTTTGGTAAAATGCAATTCAATCTTTACGCTACGTACGATCTAAATACGAAAGATTGGAACGGTTACCAATTTTCTACAAACTGGTTTAAGCCATTCGTAAACTTCGATAACGGTTCATTCATTGCTTACCAAGGTTACATCGATTACGAGTTTGGTCGTGATAGTTCATACAACCAGTCGAGCAACGGCGGAGCTATGTTCAATGGTATTTACTGGCACAATGACCAATTTGCTGTAGGTTACGGTCTTAAATTATACCAAGATGTATACGGTCTAAGAGATGGTGCTCAAATTGATAGTGCTAACCCACAATACGGCCAGTTCTCTACTTCAGGCGTAGGTCACTACTTCGCAGTAACTTACAAGTTCTAATCGAACTTCTAAGAAAGTTTCCAAAATGGCACCCTCGGGTGCCATTTTTTATTGCTTTCATTTAATGCCTCGCTATCCTTGCAGCACCACTTTCTTATCTCGGTATTGCTGTGAACATCACTATTGTTGGCCCTGGGGCTATAGGCTCTTTATGGGCAATAAAACTGCTTCAAGCAGGTCATAATGTGGCTTTGTGGAGTCGTTCCACGGATCACTCAATTGACTTATCACTTGATGGACAAGCTTCACTTTCCTTCAGTAACAACAATATCGAGAAGCTATCAGAAAGTGACCTAATGATCTTCACGGTCAAAGCTTGGCAAGTAGAAGAAGCAACTACTCCACTGCTTCAACACCTAGACCCTGACACTATTCTCATGTTCATGCACAACGGTATGGGAGCGGTCGATAACATTGCTAATCAAATTGACGCTCACCCTGTAGTATTGGCGACCACGACTCAAGCAGCATTCAAACCCAATAGCAACAATGTATCCCACACCGGAATCGGCCAAACTCAATTGGGTGCTTTTAACCTAAAGGGGCAACAGTGCACTTTTTTAGTTGATGTGTTGGAACATGCCTTCCCTGCCGTGAGTTGGAATCCAGAAATAACAACGGCGCTGTGGGCTAAACTCGCCATAAATTGTGCGATCAACCCACTGACTGGGCTGGAACAAATCAAAAACGGAGAGCTTGCTGACAAAAGATTTAGCGGAGCTCTGAGTTCTATAATTAAAGAACTCACGCAAGTGATGCAGGCGGAAGGCATTACTTGTTCATTCGACGAATTAGAAACAAGCGTAAAACACGTTATTCAAGCCACGGCTCAAAACAACTCTTCCATGCAGCAAGATATGTTTTATGAGCGCAAGACAGAGATCGACTTCATTACCGGACACCTAATAAAGACAGCACTCAAACATCAGATAGAAGTTCCTGTTAACCAAAAGCTGTTTACGCAGGTTAAAGAACGAGAAAATAGCTGGAATCATCAAGATTAGTCAGCAACGATTAACAAGTCGCGATAAAATAACGATACCGCTCAGCATAACGCTAGCAACAATTTCCAAGATTTTAGGTAAGAATAGATGCTTGATATCAATCACATCCGAGAGCAGTTTCCTGCGCTATCACAAACCATCAATCAACAACCGTTGATTTATTTAGACAGCGCGGCAACGACACAAAAACCTCAGGTGGTTATTGATGCCATTAGCCAATACTACTCCAAACAAAATGCCAATGTTCACCGTGGTAGTCATAGCTTAACAGCCAACGCGACCAGTCAATTTGAAGCCGCCAGAGATAAGGTCGCTCAGTTTATCGGCGCAAGCTCTTCAAAAGAGATCATTTGGACTCGCGGTGCAACCGAAGCACTCAACCTGATAGCTCAAACGCACGCAAGAAGTACGCTTCAAGCTGGTGATGAGATTTTGGTGAGCGAAATGGAGCATCACGCCAACATCGTACCTTGGCAAATTGTGGCAGAACAAACCGGAGCGAAAGTCGTAAAAGTACCGATGACATCAGATTGTGACTTTGACGTTGTTGCGTTTGACGCCCTTTTGAATGAACGAACTAAGATTGTTGCTCTGGCTCAGATAACCAATGTTACGGGTTCTCGCCAGCCCATTAAACAAGTTATTGAGAAAGCACACAAGATGAATGCGATTGTTGTGGTCGATGGAGCGCAAGGTATTGTTCATGAGCCCGTTGATGTTGCTGCTTTAGGGGCTGATTTCTACGTGTTCTCTGGGCATAAGCTCTATGCTCCAGCTGGTATTGGGGTGCTTTATGGCAAGCTTGAATTGCTCGAAGCGATGCCACCTTGGCATGGTGGTGGCAAGATGGTTGAGCGCGTGTCTTTCTCTGGCACCACGTTTTCTGAACTGCCGGGGAAGTTTGAAGCGGGCACGCCAAATGTAGCAGGAGCGATAGCATTAAGTACCGCAATAGAATGGTTAAGTGATTTTGCTCAACGAGATGTCGAAAATCATATCCACCAGCTACAGCACGAGACTTATCTTGCACTCAGTAAACTGGATGATATTCAGGTATTGGGTTATCAACCCAACGCAAGTGTGATTACTTTTGTGATGGATGGCGTTCACCACCAAGATATTGCAACCCTGTTGGATCAACAAGGTATCGCAGTACGTGCTGGACACCACTGTGCTCACCCATTAATGGATGCACTTAATGTGAAAGGAACGGTTCGTATTTCATTTGGTATTTATAACAATCTAGATGATGTTGAAAAGCTCGTAGCGGCGATAGAAAAAGCCGTTGATATGCTGTAGCGAGTAGCGAGTAGCGAGTA
>NZ_AJZM02000032.1 GCF_000272405.2 Vibrio tasmaniensis 1F-187 | reverse complement strand
AACACTGGGATAAACGCTACGAGATTTGTCGACCCACCACACAAACGAAAAAAGCCACCTTGAGCTGTTCAAACGGATTCTCCTTATCCGGAGGGAACTGCATCAAAAACACCATGACCTGGCGAACACAATGCCGCCTGATGAACTCGTGCAAGATCACTCGCCAGCAATGTATTGAAGGTCGAGCCACCCGCACCATTAATGGCATTCCCACCACGCTCAATTGTTGGAAATATCGGATAGACCATCATTGTGACCGCCCTAATACCTGCGCAAACCTCCCGAAAGACTGTACGACTCAAACTCAACATTGCAGCCTTAAGCAAAATGGGGTGTGCATCGAGCAAGAGGTCACAAAGCGTTGTGCTGAGAAGACATGCCGAGCCACTGATCTGCAATGTGGGGAGCACTCCTTCTGTCTTGACGGGGAGTGTTACGAGGAGGCGCCCAAATTGAATAACAATTTTGATAAGTCCGTTGCGGCACTGGCAGGGCTTGCCGAAGCCGTGAAAGACATCGGCGACCCACCCAAAATATTCACGGGAAAGCCGATGAAGTGCAGTAAGAAACTCGCGGGCTTCAACGATTGTTGTAAAGACTCAGGATGGGGGCAAGGATTGGGAGCGAAATGCAGCGAAGCGGAAGAAGCGCTGGGGGAAGCCAAAGAGAAAGGCTTAACCCTGTACGTGGGGCAATACTGCGCCAAGAAAGTGCTGGGTGTCTGCACCCGTAAAAAGCGCAGTTACTGCGTTTACGACAACAAGCTGGCCAAAATCATCCAAGAGCAAGGGTCTCTTCAGCAACTGGGTAAACGGTTAGGCAGTGCTAAAAATCCCACCTGCGCCGCCATTACGCCCGAAGAACTGGGTCAAATCAATTTTGAACACATTGATTTTAAAGAGTTCTACCCGGAAATGCGTGCCAACACCAAGCTCCCCAACTTTGATGAAATCAAGCAACGACTTCAAAGTGCCACGGGCGGATAAC
>NZ_AJZM02000031.1 GCF_000272405.2 Vibrio tasmaniensis 1F-187 | reverse complement strand
CTGGATTGTCTTGAGAGCTGATACAGCTCCGAGCCAAACAACATCCCAGTACGACCATAACGCTCATCGTCGGAGGTGGTGAAAATGCCTTCCACACCTTCGGCCATCCCCACCATGATAGAAGAGAAAAAGTAAGTAGGCACGGCCACGAGGTAAGGGACATTATCCACCTTGTAAGCCTTACCCGGTTGCGTCTTATCAATGATGAGCATGTCGGCTTTCATGTTGATAAGAAACAGGGGTACGGCAAAGAACACCACCATCCATTTGATGAGGTCTTTGGGGTTACGTGACAGCATGAAGATAAACAAACTGGTGATAAGCCCCAGCATCATGCACATCTGTAAGTAATCCCCAAAGGTATTGGTTCTAAAAAAAGTGGCCAGCGCATTAAAGGCTTTGTTGACCACTTCGCCGGAAGTGTAAGTGTAATATTCGAGTATCATAGGTCAGTTCCCATAAGCCGGGGTAGGTTTGGTGGTCGTGCTGATTTCTTTTGTGCTTTGCTGCGTGGTCTTTCTTTGCGAGTCAATCAGTTGATTGCGGTTGTTGAGCGCCTCAATGGCGTTCTCGGCCAGCCCCGCGGTAAAGCGTTTGGCGTTATCGATATCACGAGTGATGAGGGCGATGTCATCCTGGCTGTTGTTGGTGTTGGCCAAGGATTGGCGGGCAACATTTAACATGCTCACGAGGTACTGATTAAGCAGCTCCACCGCTATCATTCGCGAGTAGTTGCTGGTATCGGGGGTTTGATTGGCGGATAAGTCGTCAATAAAGAACTTGAGTACCGGCGTTTGAATCAGCTCCAGAAAACCCTCTTGTTGACGCGTGAGTCTTTGGTCGGTGGCTATCTTTTGCAGTATCGATTCCAGTTGTTTGCGTATCTGGTTTTGTATGCCGTTAGTTTGACTTATGGATAAGTTATTGCGCTTGGTAATGGTAATGCACGCATCTGGGCCTGTTTTGCGACACTGATAAACGTCAGCCTTGCCCCCTTCGAGCAGCACGTTGACGAGGTTGTTGTTGTCGGTCAAAAGGCTAGGGTAATAACGCGGATTGCCGTCTTTGTCGTACACGTAAGAGCCTGACAAACTCATCATGAATTGCGCTAGATTTTTGTCGGAGGACAAAAAAGCGTTATTCATGATCGCAGACCAGACCACGTTGTGATTGGTTTGGGTCATGTCTTTCAGGGCTGGATCCTTTTTGGCGTCCTTTAGCTGACCCGCTGCTTTGCCTCCTGCGCCACATTCCTGCTGCCCTTGAACCCAATCTGAGAAGGCGTTGTTTTGTGT
>NZ_AJZM02000030.1 GCF_000272405.2 Vibrio tasmaniensis 1F-187 | reverse complement strand
CTAAGAAACGCACGAAATGGGGCTACTCTGTCTCTAACTGAATTACGCGACAAAGCCGTTATTAAACTCACTTTTTGGTCTACTGACACGCCTTTTTACAGTAAATAAGTAAACAATATGAGTCAGCAATATATAAAAGTAGTTGAAATGCTTTGCCAAGAGCTCGGTCTAGAGGCAGCAAACACTGAAACGAATAATGTGACAAGCATTAAAGTAGGAGAGCAAGAGTGCCACATTACCGAACACCCAAGTGGACGTTTGATGATGTTAAGTAATTTAGGTGAACTCAACAAAAACAATGCTCAGGTTTTGCTTGAAATGAATATGTTTAGCCAAGATGAGAAAAAACCAGTTGTTGGCTTTGATAATAAAAGTAATAACCTCATTCTTTGGAATCATCAGCCTATCGTTCAAGCCGATCGGTACACGGTATATCAACAATTGGAATTGCTCAGCCAATACTATGAACAAATAACCTCTCTAGCTAACAATATAGAATCAAAATCTATCGACAAAGAATCACATTTTTACCCTACAACTTTTCGCGTTTAATTGTATTAACCTAATAAACTGCAGGGAGCTGAAATACTATTACAGCTAGCGGTCTGCTCTCAACTTGCTTCACACGCAAGTTGATTACAGTATTCCCTAGTCACATCGGGATGCTTGGTTCAGGAAGAGCTACTTGGTTTGAAGGCGAGGCAACAATTCTTGCTCCATTGGTACTACATCAAGAATTATTAACAAAGTATGTAAACAAAGACAACTAGCCCTTTGAGAGTGTGTCACTGAATCAGTTTCATCATCAACGTTTTGTTCAGGACTGATTTAGGAAATCCGAAAGGGACTTATCAGTACCAAGGAAGATGAATAAAGCTGCATGGAATAAAGATTACAGAGCCTCCGTTCTGTTTACATCAGATTAACAAAGTACATTCGTGCCCTTATTGAGACCATAAAAGGAATAGAATCACGCTTAAGAAGCGCGAATGCCGAAGAACTGCGTATTTTGGTAATTGCGATCTGACTGAACCTTACGTAATATATAAAAAATATCAACCAATAATAATATAAAAAACACCTGTTTAACCTATAATAACTATTAACATTTAATGAAAGGACTGTTTTTATGTCAGTACGCCAAATTGTAGATGAGGTTCTGATAGAGTTTTCTCGTCGAGTAGGCTTGCCTGAATTACATTTGACTGAAGACGAACTGGGGTTAGCTTTTGACGATAAGTTAAGAGTGCATTTAATTTTTCACTCTAAAATAGAAACACTTCAACTAGAAGTAGAGATTGTTGACCTACAAATTGTTAATTCTGATCTTTATCGTTCTTTTTTGTCATTCAACTATCACTGGTCTGAACATCAACTATTTTTTAGTCTAGATAATCACAGGCACAAGCTGTGTTTAAACAGGTTGCTTCGTGCCGAAAAACTCGACTATGAGCTGTTTGAGAGTGGACTTGCTGAACTGCTCACACAGAGCGAATCTTGGGAGTCCTTGTTGTCTGCTCATGTCGTAACAGAAGTTTCACCGTCTATGCTTCAGAGCTCAGACTTAAGAGTTTAGGTACCTTATGTCCAACGACATCAAACCAAAAATAAATGATATATATTTCAATAACTTAGAGAGCAAAGGACAACCTCCCCTCGCAACGCAAGGCACCTTTCTGGGGCGAACCGTTGTACAGACTAGTCCTGGAGAGCGAGAGGCGAATCGAGCCAACTCCAAACTGGAGTTAAGTGAGTTGTTGTCGATGCATGCGAATGTGGAAATTTATAACTCAATCTTAAGCTTCGAAAAAGACCCTCATTCTGTACAAGCCTTATTGAATAGAAAAATCCAAGTGATCAGTCAGTCTCAATAAAAACGACCATAAATCGAAATCGGCCCTAGTTTTGAGCCTTGTGTAACTATCCTCAACTTGTGCGTTGTAATGACACAGAGTTAAAGCGGTACTAATAGCTGTAGCACACAATACACGCTGTTTCAGATAGTGGACACTTGTGATAGTCAAATTTTTGCTTCCCGTTTTTTTGAGCCGTGAAGCTTAGGTAGCCAAAGATTCAGCACTACTTAGACGCCTATCTTTGTAGGGGAAAGGTAATCCTCATTGTTTACATGCGTTGCCGGAGGAGAATAACTCCATCTATAAAGCCGTTTAAAAAACTTCTTACTCTCATCACCTTCTAATATTGTTTAAAATCAATGCATACATAGATATAATGACGATTTATGCCATAACTAAAGCTGTTTTACGATAAATGCGACGTTGTTGTTTAATTCAGTTAAGAAAAAGAGTTATTTTAACACACTTCTATCGATTTGACCTTCAAACTTAAATTGCAGACACCACCTTAGTTGGTGGTATCTGCGTTAGTTATTATATGTTCAGAAAATCAACTATTAGACGCTCGCCTCTCATTTGCCCTACAACACCAGACTACATAAAAATTTGCGTTTTTATATTTATTTCTACTTCAAAACTTCCGCAATATCCGCTGTACCGTTTAAGTAAATAATTGGCACTCCAAGTTTTTGGGCTAGGGGCTCAGCATGCTGCTTGAATAACTCGTACTTATCATTTTTGGATAACAACGTTTCTCCTTTCCAATCGGCTAAATCTTGGTGAGAGGCTGTTGGGGCGCTGTCGTTGAGGAAAAACCCTGCTATTTCCACCTTCTCGGTTGCCTTCTGCCCCTCGTGGAGATTTACACCTCCAGACGTACAGATAAGAATTTCATTGCGCATCCCATAGGTTTTCTTCAGGACTTCACTTGGAGTGTTGGTATGCCTTTGATGTCGCGGTAATTCCTTTTTTGCTAGTAACCCTGTACGTTCATAGTCAGGCATTGCCTCATAGCGGGTCTTTGTAGCGTTCTTATCTGAGACGTTGACAAGATCTTCAGTCCGATCAAGAAGACCAATGTTGGTTTCCGACATCAGATCGTTTGGACTAGCGGCAATAACATTTTGTTCCGGAACTTTCAAAATTACACCAACGGAGCCATAAGTGAAAGTCTTGCTCTGGTTTACGATACTAGTGCATGCTACATCCCAGGAGGTTAGCGCACTTTCTGCATCAATACTAAAAACGCCCTTCCCTTCCATCAAGTGAGTTATTGGTGCGGTGTGGACAATAAACTGAAAATCTTGTTTTGACTGGTGCCCACGCACTCCCATTTCACCACTTACTACTGTAGGATCTGTAAAACCTCCACTATCCCACGAGCGCACAAAGTTTTCCTGAACTGCTGGGTTATCGGCTTTTTGGTGTAACGCTGCGGTCAGCTTTTTAGCATCTGAGGATGAAGCTCCTTGACCATGTAATGCTTTGATGAAACCTTCTTTCATCCGGCTTATCAAGCCCCCCTTGTTCTGTCTGATTACATGCATATCTCGAATTTCGAACTGTCGTCCGTCATCAAGAGTAAAACCTCCCTTCGCTTGTTCTTTGTTCATTGCTGTCATTGCTGTCATTGCTTCATCCATACTTATCGTGATAGCAGTTTTTTCTCCTGTGGTGGGTTGTTTCAGTGTAGGTCCTGTTGGCGCGATATCCTGCAGTAGTTTAGCTTTGTCAGGCTGAACCTTTAGTTCATATGGACTCTTGGTATGAGTTGAAGTGTTTGTGACATTAGTCGTTTGAACTGGATTCAATCCAATAGGCATGAATATTTATCCTTTTATAAGCTGTTGAGAATAAGGCATGGTTACTTCATTTATCGGTTCTGATACCGAACTAAATTGAGTTCTAAGAGTACTCATAAGCACAATGAAGTTGTTCATCGTGTTCTCAAAGTCGATTTCATCGCAATCAACTAAGCTAAGCTCATGAATGAGAAGCAGTTTATTTTGATGCGTCGCTAACCAACAACGTTTCATCGTATCCTGTTGTCCGTTCAGTACCATACTGCTGCGGAGTATATACAATTCATCCTTCATAGAAATATCCGTTATCTCACCATGAAGTAGAAGCTCCTGTCCATCTTCAGAGAGTTGGACCAGGAGGGAATGAGCCTCGTCTACCCGCATATGGCACCGACGGTCAATTAGAGTTAGCTGCTCGTTGATATTTCTCAGCCAGTATTTGACATTACTTTCTCTGTCCATTTTATCCTGTTCAATTTGTCATGGTTTTACCACTTAGATTAACGTGCAACAAAAAAACGGCAATCATATGTAGCCGTTATTTTTTATGTTTCTACGGGAACAGTTTCGATGGTCTCCGTAAAATGGTCGGAAATAGCATTTTCACCCTCAAATTACATCATCTTAATTATGTTTATCTAATTGAATTTTGTATACTTTTTTAAAGTTTTGGTAAATGATTATAATTTGCTTAGCCAGCCAAAAGCGAGACCCAATTCCATAGGCATTGGAACGTAAATGAGTTGGTTAAGTGGTAAGATTAGCTTTGTTTCGCAATTCAGTGGAACTAAATTAAGAATCTACGAGAGAGAGCAGCTACCACCACTCTCTCTCGTA
>NZ_AJZM02000029.1 GCF_000272405.2 Vibrio tasmaniensis 1F-187 | reverse complement strand
GTTCAAATCCGGCTCCCGCAACCAATTTCAATGCTATTATATAGCTTGTATTGGTAGCAAGTTTGCACAGTGTGAACCTCACTGTGAGTTAAGTGTGATATCAAATATGATGACACTTAACATATAAGGGTCCAGCAACAAAAACCCCGACTTATACGGGGTTTTTTGTTATCTAAGCATTTATAAATGCATTTAGATGATAATGTTTGCTTGGAATTTAAATTGGGCTTTGAGCCCTTTTTTTGTTTCTGGAGTGGTTAAATGACTGGTTTAGAAAGACAACTTACTGAAATGCTTGACGCTCCAGTAGCAGCATCAGGTTATGAGTTAGTTGGATTAGAATTTATTCGTGCTGGTGAGCACTCAACGCTACGCATTTACATCGATTCACCAAATGGTATCAATGTAGATGATTGCTCTGAAGTTAGTCACCAAGTAAGTGCCGTAATGGACGTTGAAGATCCAATTTCAGTGGCTTATAACCTTGAAGTGTCTTCACCAGGTTTAGAGAGACCACTGTTCAAAGCTGAGCATTACCAACAATTTATTGGTCACGAGGTAAGCATCGTTTTGAAAATGGCTGTCGGCAACCGTCGTAAATGGAAAGGTGATATCCAATCTATCGAAGGCGAGACAGTGAAAGTATTGGTTGAAGGACAAGAAGAAGAATTCGTCCTGAGCAATATTGCGAAAGCTAACCTGATCCCTAAATTTTAGTTCTCCTAGAGAGAAGAGCTTAAGAGGCTAGATTAATGAACAAAGAAATTTTGGCGGTAGTAGAAGCTGTTTCTAATGAGAAAGCAGTTCCTCGTGAGCGTATTTTTGAAGCGCTTGAAATCGCGCTTGCAACGGCAACAAAAAAGAAAAGCGAACTAGAAATCGAAGTTCGTGTTGAGATTGACCGTAAAACGGGTAATTTCGAAACTTTCCGCCGTTGGGAAGCTGTTGAGGAAGTTGAATTCCCAACAAAAGAAATCTCTATTGAAGCTGCAAAGTACGATGATCCAGAGATCGAACTTGGCGGTTTCATCGAAGATGATATCGAATCAGTAACGTTTGACCGTATTACGACTCAAACAGCTAAGCAAGTTATCGTACAGAAAGTACGTGAAGCTGAACGCGCTCAAATCGTTGAACAGTTTATTGATAACGAAGGCGAGCTAGTCACTGGCGCAGTTAAGAAAGTTAACCGTGACACAGTGATTCTAGATCTAGGTAACAATGCTGAAGCGGTAATCCTTCGTGATGACCAACTTCCTCGTGAAAACTTCCGTCCAGGTGACCGTGTTCGTGGTCTTCTATACGCAGTTAAGCCAGAAGCTCGTGGTTTCCAGCTTTTTGTTACTCGTTCTAAGCCAGAAATGCTAGCTGAACTATTCCGTGTTGAAGTGCCTGAGATTGGTGAAGAGCTAATTGAACTTAAAGGTGCTGCACGTGACGCTGGTTCTCGTGCTAAAATCGCCGTTAAAACAAACGACAAACGTATTGACCCTGTTGGTGCGTGTGTTGGTATGCGTGGCGCACGTGTACAAGCTGTATCTAACGACCTTGGCGGTGAGCGTATCGATATCGTGCTTTGGGATGATAACCCGGCGCAATTCGTTATCAATGCAATGGCTCCTGCTGATGTTGCTTCTATCATCGTTGATGAAGATACGCACTCAATGGACATCGCGGTTGAAGCTGACAATCTAGCGCAAGCTATCGGTCGTAGCGGTCAAAATGTACGTCTAGCGTCTCAACTTACTGGTTGGGAACTGAACGTAATGACTGTTGCTGATCTAGAGAAGAAGCACCAAGAAGAAGCAGTTGCTTCTATTGAAAACTTCATGAAGCACCTAGATATCGAAGAAGACTTTGCTCAAATGCTTGTTGAAGAAGGCTTCTCTACGCTTGAAGAAGTAGCCTACGTTCCTGTGAACGAGCTTCTTGAAGTAGATGGTCTAGATGAAGGTATCGTTGAAGAATTGCGTAACCGCGCGAAAGACGCACTGACAACTCTAGCGCTAGCGAAAGAAGAAACTTTCGATGGTGTTGAGCCAGCTGAAGACCTACTTGCACTTGAAGGTCTTGAGCGTGAAATGGCTTACAAGCTAGCAGCAAAAGGCGTTGCGACATTGGAAGACCTAGCTGACCAAGGCGTTGATGAACTAGAAGGCATCGAAGACCTAACTGCAGAGCGTGCAGGCGAGCTAATTATGGCTGCGCGTAACATCTGTTGGTTCGGCGACGAAGAATAATTCAGCAAGGAGAGAGAGCGGTATGACACAATTAACAGTTAAAGCACTGAGTGAAGAGATTGGTACGCCAGTTGACCGCTTAATTGAACAACTTGCTGATGCAGGCATGAAGAAAGCAGGGTCGGACCAAGTGACTGATTCAGAGAAGCAAACATTGCTAACGCACCTTAAAAAGGAGCACGGCGATACTTCTGGTGAAACAGAACCGACTCGTTTAACTCTTCAACGCAAGACCCGCAGCACGCTAAGTGTTGCCGCTGGAGGCGGTAAGAGTAAGGATGTTCAAGTTGAGGTACGTAAAAAGCGTACTTACGTGAAGCGCAGCACTATTGAAGATGAAGCGAAACGTGAAGCTGAGGAAGTAGCTAATCGTGAAGCGGAAGAGAAAGCACAACGCGATGCTGAAGAGCAAGCGAAACGTGATGCTGCAGAGAAAGCACAGCGCGAAGCCGAAGCAAAAGTAACACGTGAAGCGGATGCAAAACGTGAAGCTGAAGAGAAGGCTCAACGCGCACAAGCTGAAAAGGCTAAAAAAGACATGAATTCAAAAAATGCAGACGCTAACGCACAAGCGAAAAAAGAAGCGGATGAACTTAAAGCTCGTCAAGAGCAAGAAGCAACTCGTAAAGCCGAAGCTGAAGCAGCTAAGCTTGTTGAAGAAGCTCGTAAGTTAGCAGAAGAGAACCAAGAACGTTGGTCTGAAGAAGAGAAGAAGAAGAAAGAGCAAGAGAAATCTGCGGATTACCATGTGACGACTTCTACTTACGCTCGTGAAGCTGAAGATGCGGCAGACAAAAAAGATGAGAAAGCACCTCGTCGTCGCAAGAAGAAACCAGCTCCAGCAACTCAGCCTGGCAATAACCGTGGTGGTCGTAACCAACGTGGTCGTGGCGGTAAAGGTAAGCTTGCTAAACCAACTTCAATGCAGCAAGGCTTCGATAAGTCAGCGACTGTTGCAAAATCTGACGTTGCTATCGGCGAAACTATCGTTGTTTCTGAACTGGCTAGCAAAATGTCAGTTAAAGCAACTGAAGTTATCAAAGTAATGATGAAGATGGGCGCTATGGCGACTATCAACCAAGTGATCGACCAAGAAACAGCACAACTTGTTGCTGAAGAAATGGGTCACAAGGTAATCCTACGTAAAGAAAACGAACTTGAAGAAGCAGTACTAGCTGACCGTGATAGCGATGCTATCGCTGAAGGTCGTGCTCCTGTTGTTACTATCATGGGTCACGTTGACCACGGTAAAACTTCAACACTTGACTACATTCGTAAAGCACACGTTGCTTCTGGCGAAGCTGGCGGTATCACGCAGCACATTGGTGCTTACCACGTAGATACTGACAACGGCATGATCACGTTCCTTGATACTCCTGGACACGCGGCCTTTACTGCTATGCGTGCTCGTGGTGCTCAAGCGACAGATATCGTTGTACTTGTTGTTGCTGCAGACGATGGCGTAATGCCACAAACAATCGAAGCAATCCAGCACGCGAAAGCGGCAGGCGTTCCTCTGATTGTTGCTGTGAACAAGATCGACAAAGAGGGTGCAAACCCAGACAACGTTAAGAATGAGCTAGCTCAATACGACGTTATTCCTGAAGAATGGGGCGGTGAGAACATCTTCGTTCACATCTCTGCAAAACAGGGTACAAACATTGATGGTCTTCTAGAGTCTATCCTTCTTCAGTCTGAAGTTCTTGAACTTACAGCGGTTAAAGAAGGCATGGCATCTGGTGTTGTTGTTGAATCTCGTCTTGATAAAGGTCGCGGTCCAGTTGCAACAGTACTAGTACAGTCTGGTACTCTAAACAAAGGCGATATCGTTCTTTGTGGTCAAGAGTACGGCCGTGTTCGTGCAATGCGTGATGAAAACGGTAAAGACATCGAAACTGCAGGTCCATCTATCCCTGTAGAAATTCTAGGTCTTTCTGGCGTTCCTGCTTCAGGTGATGAAGCGACTGTTGTACGTGATGAGCGTAAAGCGCGTGAAGTTGCAAACTACCGTCAAGGTAAATTCCGTGATGTTAAACTAGCTCGCCAACAAAAAGCGAAACTAGAGAACATGTTCGCGAACATGACGGCAGGCGAAGTTGCTGAACTTAACGTTGTACTTAAAGCTGACGTTCAAGGTTCTGTAGAAGCGATTGCTGACTCTCTACTGAAACTGTCAACTGACGAAGTTAAAGTGAACATCGTAGGTTCTGGTGTTGGTGGTATTACTGAAACTGACGCAACGCTTGCTGCAGCTTCTAACGCTATCATCCTTGGTTTCAACGTTCGTGCTGACGCAACTGCGCGTAATACAGTTCAGAACGAAAACCTAGATCTACGTTACTACTCAATCATCTACCAACTGATTGACGAAGTTAAACAGGCAATGGGCGGTATGCTTGCTCCTGAATTCCGTCAAGAAATCATTGGTCTTGCACAAGTTCGTGACGTATTTAAGTCGCCTAAACTTGGTGCAATCGCTGGTTGTATCGTTACTGAAGGTACGATTAAGCGTAGCAACCCAATCCGTGTACTTCGTGAAAACGTTGTTATCTACGAAGGTGAACTAGAGTCACTTCGTCGTTTTAAAGATGACGTTCAAGAAGTTAAGAATGGTTACGAGTGTGGTGTTGGCGTTAAGAACTACAACGACGTTCGCGTTGGTGACCAGATCGAAGTATTCGAAATCGTTGAGGTTAAACGTACTCTAGACTAATCAGTCTATACGACTCGACATATTGACTAAGGTTACTAACATTACTAATAAAGGTAATAAGGTAATCGGTTGTTGAATACACCATGGGGGGCTGGTAATTACCAAGCCCCCCATCTTTCTAAGTGAGAAAAGAAAATGTCAAAAGAATTTAGCCGCACACAACGTGTGTCTCAGCAGCTTCAAAAAGAGCTTGCGCTTATCCTACAACGTGAAGTTCGTGACTCACGTATCGGTATGGTAACTATCTCAGACGTAGAAGTGTCTCGTGACCTTGCTTACGCAAAAGTGTTCGTTACTTTCCTATGTATCGGTGAGCAAACACCTGAATCATGTCTTGCTGCTCTTAAAGAGCATGAAGTGCCAGTTCGTATGGCTCTTGGTAAGCGTATTCGTCACCGTCTAACGCCTGAAGTGCGTTTTACTTACGACAACACACTAGTAGAAGGCATGCGTATGTCTAACTTAGTAAGTGAAGTTTTAAACGACGATAAGCGTAAGCAAGAAGCGTCTGGCCGTACTGACGAAACTCAGTCTAAGGGCGAAGAGTAATGGCTCGCCGTCGTAAAGGTCGCCCTATCAACGGGGTAATTCTGTTAGATAAGCCAACGGGCATTTCGTCTAATGATGCACTGCAAAAAGTAAAACGTATTTACTTTGCAGAGAAGGCTGGGCACACCGGTGCTCTTGATCCTCTTGCGACTGGCATGCTGCCAATTTGTCTTGGTGAAGCAACGAAGTTTTCTCAGTTTCTATTAGATTCTGACAAGCGCTACGTAGTAATCGCTAAGCTTGGTGAGCGTACCAATACCTCTGACTCTGATGGTGAAGTGGTAGAGACACGAGATGTTAACGTGACTCAAGAGCAACTTGAACGCTGCATTGCAAGCTTCAAAGGGGAAACCGACCAGATTCCATCAATGTTCTCAGCATTGAAGTATCAAGGTAAGCCTTTGTATGAATACGCACGTGCAGGTATCGAGGTGCCTCGTGAATCTCGTAAAATCACTGTTTACTCTATTGAACTGCTTCGCTTTGAAGGTGATGAAGTTGAGATGGAAGTGCATTGTTCAAAAGGCACTTACATCCGCACAATTACCGACGATCTTGGTGAAATGCTAGGTTGTGGTGCCCACGTGACCATGCTTCGCCGTACTGGTGTTGCTAAGTATCCGTACGATCGTATGGTGACTTTGGAGCAGTTGAACGAGATCCTAGAGCAAGCGCAGGCGCAAGAAATTGCACCCAAAGAGCTGCTTGATCCACTATTAATGCCAATGGATACAGCCGTTGAAGACTTACCAGAAGTTAACTTAAACGCGGAACTGACTGACCTAGTTCAGCACGGTATGCCCGTTCAGGTTTCTGGTGCGCCAACTGAAGGTACGGTTCGCATGACAAGTGGTGAAGAGAAACTGTTTGTTGGTGTTGCTCAGATTGCTGAAGATGGCCGAGTTGCACCGAAGCGTTTGGTTGTTTTCAGAGATGAAGAGCCACAAGCATAGCGCTGAAACCTAGTTAGGTATTGGCGCTTAGCCTGGAAAAGCGAATCAATAATATAGAAAGCGAGCCCTTAATTTTAATGGTTCGCTTTTTTCGTTTTTCATCAGTTCGATTGTTATTGCACCAACTCGTAAACTTCCCTATAATCCTCGGCTCGCGTAGCGGCTGAATCAGAGATTGGCTGCTACAAATATAAACTTACTCTTATCAGGAGAGATTTATGTCTCTGAATGCAGAAACTAAAGCAGCAATCGTTGCAGAATACGCACAATCTGAAGGCGACACAGGTTCACCAGAAGTACAAGTAGCACTACTTACTGCTTCTATCAACCACCTACAAGGTCACTTCAAAGCGCACAAACACGATCACCACAGCCGTCGTGGTCTATTACGTATGGTTTCTAGCCGTCGTAAGCTTCTTGATTACTTGAAAGGCAAAAACCTTACTCGTTACCAAGACCTAATCAAGCGTCTAGGCCTACGTCGCTAATAGCGATGTCTGCAAAGACAGTTTGAAGAAAAGGAGCATTTATGCTCCTTTTTTTGTGCCTGTTATATTTTTAATGTTAAAAATGAAGGTTCTCTGTGCGGTTAACCTGATTTTTAATCGTGAAAATGTCTCTTGCCAAGAAAATAGTTTATACTCTCGCACGCGAATAATTGTTTGATTATTTCGCACCCTAATTAGCTCAACAATAACAGTCACAGATGTCGGCCAATAGGTCGCGACTATTAAAAGCAGATGTTTAGTCTGATTGAACTTCTCGTCTTTTTTTACTAGTCGCGATTAGTTATTGCTGAGCATTCATTCACTTATTCTGAAAAGAGATTTTCAGATGAAGGATATACAATGTTTGAAAAACCAGTTGTAAAGTCATTCCAGTACGGTAACCACACCGTTACTCTAGAAACGGGCGTAATGGCACGTCAAGCTACTGCTGCTGTAATGGCGACTATGGACGATACATCAGTATTCGTTTCTGTTGTTGCTAAAAAAGAAGCTGTTGCGGGTCAAGATTTCTTCCCTCTAACAGTTAACTACCAAGAGCGTACATACGCTGCGGGTAAAATCCCTGGTGGTTTCTTCAAGCGTGAAGGTCGTCCATCTGAAGGCGAAACACTAACAGCTCGTCTGATTGACCGTCCAATTCGTCCACTTTTCCCAAGTGCGTTTAAAAACGAAGTTCAAGTTATCGCTACGGTTGTTTCTATCAACCCTGACGTAAACCCAGACATGATCACTATGATCGCAACGTCTGCTGCACTTGCTATCTCTGGTGCTCCATTCAATGGTCCTATCGGTGCTGCACGTGTTGGTCACATCGACGGCGAACTTGTTCTTAACCCATCAAATACTGAGCTTGAAAACTCTAAACTAGACCTAGTTGTGTCTGGTACAGAAGGCGCAGTACTTATGGTTGAATCTGAAGCAGATAACCTATCTGAAGAAGAAATGCTTTCAGCTGTTGTTTACGGTCACGACCAACAACAAGTTGTAATCAAAGCAATTAACGAGTTTGCTGCTGAAGTTGCAACTCCATCTTGGAACTGGGAAGCGCCAGCAGTTAACACTGAGCTTAAAGCTCAAGTTGCTGAACTTGCTGAAACTCGTCTATCTGACGCGTACCAGATCACTGAGAAAATGGCGCGTTACGAGCAAGTTGGCGCAATCAAGAACGACACTGTTGAAGCTCTAATCGCACAAGACGAAAACCTAGATGAGCGCGAAATCCGCGGCATGCTTGGTTCTCTAGAGAAAAACGTAGTACGTAGCCGCATTATTGCTGGCAACCCACGTATCGATGGCCGTGAAAAAGACATGGTTCGTGCGCTAGACGTACGTACTGGTGTTCTTCCACGTACACACGGTTCTTCTCTATTCACTCGTGGTGAAACTCAAGCACTTGTTACTGCAACGCTTGGTACACAACGTGATGCACAAATCATCGACAGCCTAATGGGTGAGAAGAAAGACAACTTCCTTCTACACTACAACTTCCCTCCATACTGTGTAGGTGAGACTGGTTTCGTTGGTTCTCCTAAGCGTCGTGAAATTGGTCACGGTAAGCTTGCTAAACGTGGTATCCAAGCAGTAATGCCTTCTGTTGACGAATTCCCATACACAGTTCGTGTTGTATCGGAAATCACAGAATCTAACGGTTCTTCTTCAATGGCTTCTGTATGTGGTACATCTCTAGCACTTATGGATGCTGGTGTTCCAATCAAGGCTTCTGTTGCGGGTATCGCAATGGGTCTTGTTAAAGAAGGCGACGATTTCGTTGTTCTTTCTGACATCCTTGGCGACGAAGATCACCTAGGTGATATGGACTTTAAAGTAGCAGGTACTAACGCTGGTATCACTGCACTTCAAATGGACATCAAGATCGAAGGTATCACTAAAGAGATCATGCAAATTGCTCTTAACCAAGCGCAAGGTGCACGTAAGCACATCCTTTCTGTAATGGATGAAGCTATCTCTGGTGCTCGTGAAGATATCTCTGAATTCGCTCCACGTATCCACACAATGAAAATCAGCTCTGATAAGATCAAAGATGTTATCGGTAAAGGCGGCGCAGTTATCCGTGCTCTTTGTGAAGAAACGGGTACTACAATCGAAATCGAAGACGATGGCACAATCAAGATTGCTGCTACTGAAGGCGCAGCTGCTAAAGAAGCTATCCGTCGTATCGAAGAGATCACTGCTGAAGTTGAAGTTGGCCGCATTTACCAAGGTAAAGTTGCTCGTCTAGCTGACTTCGGTGCATTCGTTACTATCCTTCCAGGTAAAGATGGTCTAGTACACATATCTCAAATCGCTGATAAGCGCGTTGAGAAAGTGTCTGACTACCTAACTGAAGGTCAAGAAGTACCAGTTAAGGTTCTTGAAATTGACCGTCAAGGCCGTGTACGTCTAAGCATGAAAGAAGCAGTTGAAACGCCAGCTGAAGGCGAAGCACCTGCTGCTGAGTAATTCTTAGCCTATTAATGGGACTATCGCTTTTTAGTGATTTCTAACCCATTGGTAAAAAAGCATGTTATAAAGGGGAGCATATCGCTCCCCTTTTTTATTGCGGTCATAACAGGAGTAATTATTTGTGAAATGGTTTCAAACCGCGAGTATGTGTTTACTGCTTGTACTGACAGGTTGTGCGACAACATCAGATAACACCTCACGTTGGGTTTATCCACCAATGGCTGTGCCGCTGCAACCAAGCGTTCAGCAAGAGGTTCAAATTGCACGTCTTAGTCAATTATTACAGCGCCCGGACTTGAATGATGAAGTTCGATCTAAGATGCTGTTTGAACGTGGTAACTACTACGATAGTGTTGGCCTGCGTGATCTAGCACGTCTCGACTTCAACCAATCTCTTTCATTGAACCCTGCTCAACCTGATATCTTCAACCTTTTGGGGGTTTACTTTACGCAGGTAGGGGAGTTTGATGCGGCTTATGAATCTTTTGATTCTACGTTAGAGCTTGATCCTGCAAACTCTTACGCAGAAAGAAACCGCTCTATCGCACTCTACTACGGCGAACGTTATGATTTAGCCAATGAAGAGATGACGAAGCATTATACCGATGACCCAAGTGATCCATTCCGTGCGCTTTGGTTGTATATCATTCAGCACGAACTCACGCCAGAGCAAGCCAAGCTTGATTTGCAAAAACGTTACGAGAGCCGTGATGAGCAGTGGGGTTGGGTATTAGTCGCGATTATGCTTGATGACATTACTGAAGAGCAGGCTTTTAAGGCGATCTTGACCGGTACTCGTGACAACACGTTACTTGCGCAGCGTCTAACTGAGACATATTTCTACCTTGCTAAGCGTTACCACATGAATGGGGACTACGCGAATGCGATCTCTTTGTACAAGTTGTCAGTGTCTTTCAATGTGTATGAATATGTAGAGCATCGTTACTCTTTCTTAGAGCTAAGTCGTATATTTACTACTCTTAAAGCCGAGCACTTAGCAAAAGTTAAGTTGGCTGAGGCCGAAGAAAAAGCCGACACAAAGTAAACGATATATTTTGATTCCGAAGAACCGCTGCCTGTCAGCGGTTTTTTTATGCTCCTTTTTTATAAACAAGGGAGGGGGGAGGGCTCGTTTTTGATTGCTTTTTATTTAAACAACACTAAAATAGTTAGCCTTGCTAACTAAATGCGATTCTTGATTAGGTGAGTATGCTGAACCAGAATTTAGAAAAGATTGAGCGCTTCGCCTCTAAGATATGGCGAACTCAGGTAAATGAAGATCCTATTTGCCAATTGAGCTTCAATGAGTATGACTATTTGAAGGTCATTCAATCTTCTCCTGAACCGATCCGATTGACTGATCTTGCGATTGAGATGCAGGTTACAAAGCCTTCAGCAACCACTATGGTTCAGAGACTAGAGAGAAAGGGGCTTGTTGAGCGTAAAGCTTCGCTCGAAGATGCGAGGTCTAAGTTGGTCGTATTGACCAGCAAAGCTGAAGTCGGCTTAGAAGAAGAAAGTAAGATCTATCAGGTCATGGCACAGATATTGGAAAGTCGTTTGTCTGAGCAAGAGTCTCAGCAGCTAAACCTATTATTAAATAAAGCTTTGAAGTAAATAATTTAGATATTTAGTTAGCCTTGTTAACTAATTTTTCGAGTCATATCTTGTTGATATGCGACTCACAGAAGAAAGTAGAGTAAGAAATGAGTAACTCAATTAGTCGTCAGTTTTGGCGATACACAATCCCTACTGTGGCTGCCATGTTGGTTAATGGCCTTAATCACCAATAATACTACTTACTGATTTCTGTTAGTTAAACTTTTTACTTTATGAACCTTCATTTTGTTTTTGTGGGACTAACAGAAACAAATAGTGATTATGTTGATTTGGTGTGAATGGGGTGTTAATCTTAAACTAACAGAAATAAATAGAGATTATTTATGTTGGAGTCGATTAAGGTTAGCAATTACGAGTTTGATGTAACTTTAACCCAAGATGCTTATGTGCTTTGCCTTGAGGGTATACCGCTAGTGTCTGCTAATGCTTATCTCGCATACAAAGGGAAAAGAGTAAAGACCGATGCTTTGAGAAATAAAGCTCAGATGTTGAAGACCTATCTATCACAGGTACTTACTGACTACAATGACTGGATGTTTTTGGAAGATGATCGTGAGAATCCAGAAAAGAATAGGTATGTAAAAGCAAGCACTGCTCACTTAGAAGTAAATGATAGCTATGTGTCTGGCTACTTGAGTCTCTTAGCTAGAGGTGATGTGGAATTCACGAAAGGTATACCACTAGAAAACTCTTCTATTACTCAGCATATCCACGTTATTCGTGAATTCTATGAGTTTTGCTATGACTATGGATTATCATCATTTAATCCAAGTTTTTCTTATCTTTATGATAAATATACTCAAAAGCAAACCGCAACAATAGGCTTGGATAAAGCTATCCACGATCTTTACTATCATGAGGTTGAGTTTAATAAGCTGCTGAACTTCCTGACAACAATCAATCCATTCCTCCATGAGAGGGATCGTCTTATTCTTCTACTGTGCTATTACTCTGGCATAAGACCACATGAACTGATCAAGTTTCACAATTTTACAATCAAGCGCTTGTTAAAAGTAATAGACAAACATGCACCGTTCAATGCTAGTACAGAGCTGATCGTTACTGGTAAAGGAAGAGGTGCAGGTAAATTGCGAAAAATCATCATACCGCCACAAGTCTATGCTCCGTTGAAAAATTTTTTGTATGTGACGATTCCTCTTTGGGAGAAGAAACAGCAGATTAAATTTTCAGGATCAATCTTTACATCATTAAGTGGTAAGCCTTTAAAGTCGTCTAGCTGTTTTAATGATCAGCAATGGAAAAAAATGGTTAACGCATACATTTCCAAAGGAATGTTAGACATCACGGAAATTGAATTGTGGAAAAAGAGAGATCTGTATTCAACACGGCACTGCTTTGCCACAAACCACGTTATTCAGCAACGTAAAGAAGGGAAGCGCTTAGATCAAATCGCTCTTAAAGAGCTAATGGGTCATTCTAACTTTTCTACAACGTTAGCTTCATATATTTACCTTGCAGCAGTCCTAACCGAAGATGAAAGACTTAAAAGCTTCGCTGTTGAAATGTCAGATAAAGATCACGCAAGGAGAGGCTAGAACATGAATGAGTTTTCATTTGAAAGTACGTTAGCCCGTTCTTACACAGTAAGCCACGAGGACTTTTTGAATGGTGAAGTGGATGAGGCGTCTACTCCTGAGCGAATTTGTTTCTACGCTATCGCTAGTGAAAGAAATATTAACGGTCGAGTGTTCGAGTGCTTTAAATCGAATTCGATTCAATCTCCACTCTTAGATTGCTTGTTTGCATATTTAAGTTCTAAGTCAGTCAGAGAGCAGGCTTTAAGCTCGAAAAATCGATTATCTAGAGATTTGAAAACACTGTTTTTAGCAATTGAGGATGATATAGACAGGATTAATGACCGAGGGTTTATTAAGTCGTTATTCATACTGCTGAAAAAGGACGGTGTAGCAGTGGGAAGCTTTAACTCTATTGTTGGACTTTTAAATAAAGTTCTTAAGTCACATGAACTCTACGGTGTCGAATACTCAATCGAGATAAAAAATGCATTGAAAGAGTTGCCACGTACAGTTGCAGAAGAGGCAACTGTACGTGACACGCTTGGTCAAAAATTATTGGGTAGACATAACTCTAATCAAGCAGAAAAACAGTTGTGGTCTGGTTTTAATGGTTTTCTTCGTGAAGCCTGGGAGATATCGAATGAGTTAGATTCACTTATTCAATCTGAATATCGCCATGACATGGATTTGTACAATCAAATTATCGAAGCTTATATGGGGAAGAATAGCTTCAACTCGTACCCATCCGAGTTGCAAAGGAAGTTACTGATAACGTTATCTCGCTGTTATATAGATCGTAATGAAAGGCTACTAGCATTGCACTCTTCGCCAGAAAAACTAGTTTATGTCGAAGATAATGAAGCACCGTTGAGATTCTATAGTTATTGGTTTTCGAAAGGGAAGAAATGTTTCAAGGGTCACGCTAAAGTTCTAGGGAAAGGTTCAGTCACGATACCATTAAGCACTGGGTTGTTACTGCCACGACATGATGCCTCTTTCACAGATCTAGAGTTGATTGTTTGTAGGTTAATACTCGCTAAATATCAATTTTCAGAATCAATGTTGAGCCGATTAACACCAAATTGTATCTCAGTGAACTTAAGCTCAGGTAAGGGCGGAAGCGTACAAATTGAAGAGAATAAGAACCGTGGCGGCTCAAATCCGAACACAAATCGAGGTCATGTTTATGTATTTACTCGAACTAAGAATAAGTTTGAGTTTGAGGTTTTTTCTCAGTTTTACAATAAACTTTGCAAGTATTACTCCGTAGAGAACCTGTCAATAACAGCCACACCGATTTCAAAAGCCTCACAGACAAAAAGTTTCGGAAAATCAATATATAACGTAACAAAGCAATTTGAGAATGCAGTGACTAATTTTCCTGCATGTTTTTCTGAGGAAACTGCACACTTTATTCAAACTTGGGTTACAGCTAAAAAAGAGTTTAAAGCAGCCTCTCAGGGTAAACAAAAGAAAAATCTGCACTTAGGTCTCACAGCAATTTCAACAACTCAAAAAGTTATGCAATTTGATTATCATTTGGTTGATAAAGAGGTTAGTGACACAAATTTTGAGGCGAATGATGGTGTTACAGAACAAATGGATGCAGATCAAAGGTCTCATACTCTTAAGACGGATATCAATGTGTATGAAGCTCGAAATCATAGCCCAGTGATGCTAGAAGCTGATCACAAAGTAGGGCAACAAGTTGCCAATAGGATGGTTGAGGAAGCCAGGTTGCTTAGAGGTAAAGCAAAGGTTGTTTCACTGTCAGAAGTGAAGGACATGTTTGACTTAAGCTCAGAGTCTGAAAAGTTAACTGCTATGGAGCTTTCAGAATTTATCAATAAAACAGGGTGTGATATCACTGAGTTTTTGGGGGTAGAGCATGAAAGCTCTATTTTGTTTGTGAAACACCCATTGGTATTGGCGTTCTTGAAAGCTCATGTAAATCATATTGATGAAAGTTTACCAGCGCTAATTAAAGATCAAAAGTC
Source organism: Vibrio tasmaniensis 1F-187 (assembly GCF_000272405.2). Taxonomy (GTDB): domain Bacteria; phylum Pseudomonadota; class Gammaproteobacteria; order Enterobacterales; family Vibrionaceae; genus Vibrio; species Vibrio tasmaniensis_A. The sequence continues at coordinate 4,079 of NZ_AJZM02000029.1, read as the reverse complement.
AATCGGTGAAATGTTCTCCGATAAAGTTATTAAGACAGAGGCTCTTCGAGTCGTTTTAGCTTCGATTATTGAAGAATTTGAAGGTGCGCTTCATAGGAAGGCTGATGAAATACTCCATAAGCATGAGTTACCTGTTTTTGCACCGATTATATGAGAGGAAATTATAGATGGCTGTAGTACTTAATCATACTATTCGAGATATTTTAGACTCTCAGAAAAAGAAGGAAGCTTCTTCAGTAAGGCTGAACAATTTATATGATACTGAGTTTATTGTCGGTGATAGTCACCTCGATGTTAGCTTTTCTGGCACGCAGTTATCTTCAGAATCCAAAGTGGTTCTTCGATTTGCGATTGTCCAAGCGTTAGGGGGATACCTAGACGCTGGAGCATTGAGTGCAGAGAGGCTCTATGTATTTGAGAGGTTGGAATATTTTTGTGAGTATTTGAATGCTCGTGAAATTGTTCATATTCTGGATGAATTTAACTTTGAGCATGTTGTAGAGTATTTATATTTTCTCATAGATAAGAGACCCGAAAATGGGCAAGAGATTTATGCTCAGCAATCAATAATCACGCTCATGCAATTCTTGAATGATTTTTCTAAGTTAGCGATTGATGGCAGTTGCGTTTGGGCTACGACAGCAACACTCAGCAGGTCAAAGTTATCTAAGGTCGCATCAGAGTACATCAGTGACAAATACCCAGATGTAGACGTATTAGAGTGGCTTTACGGAGGTAGTTTTGAAACAGTATCGCTTTCCACGGCAATGCTGATGCTTAACTATTCTATTGAACAACTTGAAAGTACTGAGCATAAAGTCATACAAGCATATTTTGATGTTTGTAGGGATGAGGGAGAATGCAATTGGTGGATTAACGCTAATAAAAAGTTAGCAGGAGCTGCTGCTCTCATTGTTGAGCATGGTCATGATGACTTTGAGGCAATAGGGTATGTAAAAAGCTCAAATGCCCCTTCGATTCTATCTCGACTGAAAAATATGACTGCAAACTTTTATAAGTGGTTTGATAGAGCAAATGAAGCTCTAGCAGGTAGTATTTCTTTACAAGAATTTATATCTATTGTGCAAACAGTGCTGCCTTCGCAAGCTGTCCTTTCTGAGCAGGTTAGGCATTACCATAATTGTTCATTAACCGTCATCTCTATTCTTACAGGCATTCGGGTGCATGAGTTAGCTAATATCAAAGCCAACAATGCGATAAAAGAAGAAAGTGGCGTTGTCTATTTAACTACGAGAATCGATAAAACCCATCAAGGATTACCTGTCACCCGATCTACTGGCGATGCTGTGTCCATAGCTGTAAATTCACTTTTAGAGCTTAGCTACATAGATAAAACTCAGCCATTAAAATACAAGGTGAGTGGAGTCATAAAGGAAGGATATTGCTCCATTTTTTATAACGCAGCGACATATGCAGCGAGGCGTTACCATACTCAACCCGATAAACTTGTTAATGATTTAAAAGCGGCTTGGTTAGGTGTTCCTGACTCTCAAGTAAAAAAAGAAGCACGAAATGGCACTTTAAATCGATTCATTAATGATATCTATGAAAAGACCTTAAAAAGCTTATCTCCTGAGACAGAAAAAGAGATTCGAGATCTTGAAGAAAACATTTCAGTGCATGCTTTTCGCCACACGTTTGTTGATTTCTTACTTAGGCGGTTTGATGGCGATGTTTATCGGGCAATTAGACGCTGTTTTGCTCATTCATCTAAGGATGTCATGAGTTATGTTGATAACTACATACGTAATAAAGTTAGTCCACAAGTTCAACGTACCGCTGAGCGTGCATATACTCATGAGTTGATTAAAAAAATTGCAGGAAAAGAAAATGCAACAAATTTCACAGGTGCTTCTGTAGAGTATGTGCGAAAAAAACTCTCAACAATGAACTGGGTAACTATGGATGAGCTAGATGAACAAATTTATGACTGGATCTCTAGTGATGACGATGGGCTGGTAAGATTAGTTCCACACTCATACGGTTTCTGTATGCTATTTAAAGACAGAGTACCATTGGCTAAATGTCGTGATTTTGCGGGGGTCGCAAAAGTTGATCGTGGTGAAAGTAACCTTTGCCTTGGTTGCTCGAATGTTGCAGTGAAGTCGGACTCTCATCTAACGACTTTGGAGCAGCTTCAGACAATTCATATAAACCTGCTTGAGTCGTCAAAAAATCCTAATAATTTAATGTCACTTGTTAACTCTAACAAATGCAGGCAAAGGCAAGAGTCGCAACGCATAATCAAAACAATTGATGCTCTAAGGTCACAATTAAATGAGCTGGAGGTGACGAAATGAAGTTAGTCGGCTTAACTAAAAAGAAAAAAGAGTACCCAAGCGCTTACTATGAACTCTCTGAATTACAGCAAGTTATTTATCGAGTGTGTGAAGATGAGTATGAGAAAGCAAAAGTTCACATCGATACTGCCACTTCACTTTTGAAAGTTCGAGAACGCACTATAAATAAGAGTGAGGTTGCAAGGGTGGCGGGGGGAAAGTTGGGTAGAGCTAACCTTAACCACTCACATATGTCTAAGGAAAACTGCCCATTTCTTTTTAGTAGTATTAATGCCTGGAATGCAAAGCTTAAAGCACACTTTGAGTTATCTAGCTATGTACTTAACTCGAAAGCTCATCAGCCTACGAAAGAAGAGCTAAAAGCTAAGTTGGGTAAAGCTAAGAAAGCCCAAAAGGAGCTTGGTCGAGAAGTCCTTGATTACTATACTAACTCTGTGGTGATACAGTCAGAAGCAGTTCTTAAAGCCAAAGTTGCAAAGCTTGAAAGAGAAAATGACGATTTAAATAAGAAGTTAGTTGATGTTTCTGCCAGTCGAGATGAACTGTTAAAGCAAATAGCGGAACAAGGAGAGAGTGAACTTGTTATTAAACGTCTAAGGAAAGAAATAATGAACCTGCAAGGACAGCTCAAAGGAGCGTAGAAGATAAATAGAAAGGCTAACAAACGTGTTTGTTAGCTTTTAGGTTAGTGTTTTACTGATGTTGAAAATATGTTCATCACTAATACTCCAGCAATAATCAAGATCATCCCAATTATTGCTGCTAAATCTAACTTTTGATTGAATGCAACTGTTCCTACTATAGCAACAAGAACGACTCCCAGCCCCGACCAAATAGCGTAAGCAACTCCAACAGGAATAGCTTTCAGTACTAGCGATAGGAAATAAAAAGCGACTCCGTAACCAATAATTGCCACAAAGCTAGGTAATGTTTGAGTGAATCCTTCAGATGCTTTTAGAGCGCTTGTTCCTATAACTTCTGCAATTATCGCAACTGCAAGATACAAATATCCCATAATGTTTTTTTACCTTAACTTTGAGGTATGGTTTTTACTTTTATAGCATGCTCAATAAACTAGAAATACTTGCCCCTAATACGCTAGCAACAGTGCTGTTTTCAAGTAACTGTTTCAGCTTGTTTTTTGCTTCGGTATCATTACTAGAAGCTACCTTTTCAACAAGCTGATGAATGTTGATAGTGGTGTTTTGGGTATTGTCGTTACCAACTTGCATTTGTTCTGCTGAGATTGAGCCAAAATTATAAGTGATATTTTGAACCATTTTTTCTGCTTCCTGAATGCTTAGGTTTTGGTGCTTGATTTGGTAATGAGCTTTGATGCTACCAAAAGATTCGTGAAACCCAGGATCGATTACTTTGTAATTTGAGACACTTCCATTACTCGCCTTTCTTTGAAGTAGGTCTCCTGATTCGATTAAAATATCAGAGCATTGAATAAAGGTCATCTTTTCTTGAACACTGGCTTTTATACCTTTGATTATTGGCTCCCCGTTTGCTTTGATAACATCTACGGTGTCGTTCATCATATCGCTAAAAGACATATAAACTCCTTAAATAAAAGTTACTCTGAAGTGCGATTTGTTTCTTATTGTAACTGATAGGGTTGTTTGAAGTTTAGATTCTTTTGCTTAATGGTGAATCTAATACACTTTTGTTTCGGTTGAGTGATACTTCATCAAAACTTGTTGTTTTGTTGAACAGTTACCAGCGTGTTTGTGGGGCTTTGTTGCGTAATTCAGT
>NZ_AJZM02000028.1 GCF_000272405.2 Vibrio tasmaniensis 1F-187 | reverse complement strand
GTCGTCCGCTGTTGCTGTGCCGTATAGGGTTTCTAGTGTTACGCTGACGTCGACTGACGCAGCTTTACTTAAGCTCACATCGAAACTTGCTGTCGAGCCTTCGTTAATCACTTTGCTGTCTTCGATACTCACCGTTGGGCGATCATCTGGATTAACTGGCGAAGTAGGATCGGTTGGGTCTACCGGGCCGGTGCCATCATCTTTGATAGTCAACTCACCTGTACCCGTGCCTGTTACGCCGGTTGCGCCCGTCACTTTCAGGCTCAGTTTCTCATCACCTTCGTATGTGCCGTCGTCTTTGGTCTCGACTTCAACGATTAACTTAGTTTCACCCGGCTTTGACTGTGTAAGAGCCGTCAACGTTTGGGGTCACTACGTTACCCGCGGCATCTTTCACAACAATACTTGTGATGTCGTCCGCTGTTGCAGTTCCGTATAACGTCTCTAGCGTAACGCTCACATCGCCTGAAGCAGCTTTACTTAGACTTACTTCGAAAATTGCTGTTGAGCCTTCATTAATAATTTGGCTGTCTTCAATACTTACGGTTGGCTCAACTTCTATTGAACGGAACAGATCAAGCAAACTTAAGCTTTGAGTACGAGACAAACCCAAGCCTTCGAAACCTGTTGTTACAAATTCGGTAACTGGGATGGTTTCGTCACCATCACGCTCAATTGTCCCGCTACTCACTAAGCTCGATCCACGTACACCTGCTGCAGTTGCGAACTCTTCGCCTAACTCTGTAGGATCTTGCCCTTCTTCTAAAGCGGCAAAAATATTTTCAATATCTTGGTCAAGATCGACTTCATCGCCATCTTTTCCTTGTGGCGTAAAGCGCTTAACTGAAACCTGAGATTCAGAATTTGCATTTTGGGATTCTAAAACGACATCCCCAGCTTGTAATGGCTGGCCGTCTTCTAGGACCTTGATTGTGCCATCTATCGAAATAACAATGCGTTGACCTAATGCTAATGCACCGCTCGCATTCAATACTGTCATGTCCATATAAATCCCTAAGCTCATTTTCTGTTTGCGACGTCAAAATAGTGACATCAATTTTATAATCTAGTGACAATATAACATCTAATGTCATATAATTCCTAGCTATGAATTGCATGTTTAATAACTTACAATGTAAACGAATGATAACGGTCACTGAGTGATAATTAAGATGACGAAAACTTCCATATAAGTTATTGTCTTAGGGAAAGATAACCCAAACACTCAAATCAAATTTAAGTACTCAAAATCGACTTAAATTGTACGGCGATCGGTTAACAACTTTACAACCATTTACGAATGCTCATCGGGCATTCGTTATTTTTTTGGCGGTTCATCTAAATTTGATATATTCAAGCTTAAAAGCGACAAACTTAGGTGATACTCCATTTTTGGGAGATTGAAATTGAACTGGATTAAAACGACTACATTAGGGTTGGCTATTGCACTCAGTTTACCGGCTAGCGCGCAAACCTTAGAGCAAGCCGTCGCGTTTACTTTAGAAAGTAACCCTGAAATCAAAGCGGCATATAACCAGTACGTTAGTCAACGTTACCTTAACGATGCTTCTGGTGGAGCTTACCGCCCGAGTATAGATTTAGACGGTGGCATTGGTTACGAATATACGGATTTGGCGACGAATTCGAGCTCAACAGATCTAACACGTAAAGAAGCAGCAATTACGTTGACACAACTCATTTGGGATGGCGCGAATACTTCTAACGACATTGATCGTACCGCTGCTGATGCAGAGTCTGTCCGTTATCAATTGCTATCTAGCGCTCAAGACATTGCACTGCAAGTAACCAAAGTCTATCTTGATTCCGTTAAAGCTTACGAAGTGCTTACACTTTCTGAAAACAATCTGGCGACGCACAAAAATATCTATATAGATATCAAGAAACGAGTTGATTCAGGCATTGGATCTACGGCAGACATGTCTCAGGTAGAAGCTCGTATTGCAAAAGCTCATGGTAATTTGCTGGCAGCTCAAAATAATTTATTTGATGCCCATACTCAATTCAAACGCCTTGTTGGCCAAGCCCCACTAGGCTTGGTATATCCACGTGCTGACGCAGGCTCTATTCCTTATACGATCGACGGTGCTTTGGCAAAAGCCTTTAACCAACACCCGGTTATCAAAATTGCACAAGCTGACGTAGATTCAGCGAAGTTCCAATACAAGCAGTCGAAGAGTACCAACTACCCAACTGTTTCTTTTGAAGCCGCTCAAAGGTGGCGCGATGATGCAGGTGGTACGAAAGGCAACAGCGATGAATTTTCTGCGATGCTCCGCTTAAAGTACAATCTCTATAACGGTGGGGCCGATCAAGACCGTGCCGAAAGTGCCGCTTATCAACTCAACAAAGCAAAAGACCTACGTGAGAGTACTTACCGCAATGTAGAAGAAAGCTTACGCCTTTCATGGAGCGCTCTTGACTTAACCGTTCAGCAGAAAGATTTCTTGTCGGATCACGTAGACTCGGCTTCTGACACCGTTATCTCTTATGAAAAACAATACCGAATTGGTAAGCGTACCCTTCTCGATCTACTTAACACTGAAAATGAACTCTTCGAAGCACGTAAGGGATTTTTAGACGCTAAGTACGATGTACAATACGCAAAGTATAGAGTCATGAATGCGACAGGTAATCTATTAACAGGGTTACGTGTAGAGACTCCACAAGAATGGAATGAAAAGGTAGAATATTAATGAAGCTTCTCAAAACTATACTCCCACTATGCTTCGTGGTTGCTTCTGCCAACATCATGGCTGAAACAAATGATGAATTCACTTATCGTGCTCTTCCTAGCACCACACAAAGTTATGATCTCGAAGATGATGATAATGATGGTGTTATCAACGCTCGCGATTTATGTATAGACACACAAATTGGCGCTGAAATAGATAATGATGGCTGTGGCTCGTATTTCGAGTCTAGTGAACAAAAAGAACTTCATATTTTGTTTGCTAATGACTCTGCAGAAATCAAACCTGTATTCCTGGGCCAAATCCGTCAAATGGCTGCGTTTCTAAAGCGTTACGAAAACACAAGTATTCAATTGCAAGGTTATGCTAGTAAAGTAGGTAATGCTGAACACAACCTGAAACTGTCAGAAAAGCGAGCGGACAATGTAAGGCGTGCACTTATCAGCAATGGAATTCCACCGTCTAGAGCCTATACCGTAGGTTACGGTGATGTCGGCTTCCGTGACAATGACACCGAAACTAATCATGCACTGAACAGAAAAGTTGTAGCCTCTGTGGTTGGATTTAAAGGTAATATCAAGGAAGAGTGGCATATATTTACTAAAATTGGCAAGTAGATTCAGCCTCACTCCAATCATACTGAAACGTTACGTAAACGTTTCAGTATCCTTATAATTCCTTGATCGCCATATACCTACCCCTTGTATAATGTTAACCTTGGCTTGTTATCAACATAGAGAAATTATTCATGAGCAAACTAACCGCTGATACTCAAGCAAATCTTGAACTTTTCGTTTCTGAAACACAAGAAACTAAACTGGTATGGGGCCTTCGCAATGAAGAAGGTTGGCTAGCATGTGACTCAAGTGAATTCGAAAGCAGCGAAGTGATGCCTTTTTGGTCTTCAAAAGAAGATGCTCAGACTCACAACGTTGAAGAGTGGGCTGACTTCGAAGTATTAGAAATTCCACTAGATATCTTTGTAGAAGATTGGTTACTGACTCTAGCTGAAGACGGCGTTCTTGTTGGTATTAACTGGAATGCAACATTAGAAGGCAAAGAACTTGAGCCTTCTGACCTAGCGAAATTATACATCTAATTTCCGATATCGGTCGTGCGAACAGTACGACCGATACACGTCTGATAAATATCAACAAATTAGAGACTTACCTCGCATAACCTCCTACCCATACCATTCAAAAATTGAAGCAACATCAAACTAATAATAGAATATCGTTCTTTATCTGATAGATAGTTTCTTGTGACTCACTCTGTTTTTATTGCCCTTCTACTGTTCATTAGCTTTTATTCTCATGGCCAAGTATCAACACAAGATCGTCACCAAGACTCTCCTTTCAACTCATCCAATTTAAATTCAAACACAACTCCAAATGCTGATTGGAATGCACTCTATCTCTCGACTCTAACTCATTCCCCATCGCGTGCGTTAAACATGCTGCAAACCCGTTACATTGGCTCAACCGTCTATGGGGATAAGCTTTACCTTTCATCTCTGTTATATCAATACATGAGCCACCGAGATCAACCGTTCTATGGAATCGCTTCAAACGACAGTGAGTACCAAGCGATTGAACAAACGTTTATTTATGCTTTAATGAAAGATGGCCAAGGCCAATATGAGGAAGCGCAACAAAGCTTTCTGACACTATTGGCGAAGATGCAATCACGCAGTGATTTGACTGGAAGAGCCCTGCTAAAATACCAGCTATGCCGATCGCTTAACGAGCAAGCTAAATATCATCAAGCGAACTATTACTGTTCTGCGCTTCAATCAGATTTACATAACATCGCTGACCCTGTGTTACCAAAGTTTGGTACTTATCGAGTCATCGCCAACAATCACCATTTCCGCAGTGACTATCAAGCCGCGCTAGATACCTACCTATCACTGATAAACGTGTTCCCACAAGGACATGACATTTCGGGGATCTATAATGATGTGGGTAACTTGCTTAAAGAATTAAAGCAATATGAAAAATCGGCAGAGTACCTCAAAGAAGCACTCACATTAAGAGAAAGTGCTTCTGATTTGATGAAAGCACAAGTGCATCATAGCCTTGCAGATCTCTACCTTAACCAAGAGCAAAGTGACTTAGCAATTAACCACTTTCAAACAGCAAGAACACTGCTGAGCTCATCTTCACATAGCTACGGTATCGCACTAACAAGTCTTGGCTTAGGAAAAGCTTACACTCAAATTAGGGACTATGATTTGGCAAGAGGTTACTTAGTCAACTCTCTGTCAGCTTCGAATGAATTGAGTAACGACGTCATTCGTATTAACGCTTACTTGGCGATAAGCGATATGTTCGAAGAGCAAAAGCTGACAAACGAGGCGCTCAATTATGCTCAGCAAGCTCTAGAAGTATCCGAGCAAGTCACAAGACACAAGTACATCGCTCAGTCACTCTTGCAGCTTTCCGACCTTCATCAAACGCTCAGCGATTACCAACAAGCTTTCTATTTCTACCAGCGATACTCATCTATACAAATTGAAACACGCGATATCGATAACAGGTTGGCTTTTGAAGCACTAGACCTGACCCACGCTAAATATGAGCAAGAATTGGAAAATTCTTTCCTGATAAATCAGACAAAGCTCGACCGCGTTCAAATTGAAAAAATGGAACATCAAAGATGGTTGTACAACATCATTGTTATTCTGTTGCTGTGCGCCGCAAGCTTTACGGTATTAGCAAACAAAACGATTCGCGCAAAAGCTTCCATTGATGCGATGACAAAAGCGTATGGCCGGACCGAAATAATACGAAGAATCAAACGAGTCAGACGCTGTAAAGGAACGGACAAGCAACATGTCCTCGTTCTGCTCGATCTGGATAAATTCAAGACGATCAATGATGAGCATGGACACCCTACCGGTGATAGAGCGCTCGTCCATATTAGTCAACAAATAAGAAAGCACTTAATGAGTGATGAATTGTTTGGCCGCTTAGGCGGTGAAGAGTTTCTTATCATGCTGACCGACACTAAACCTTCTGAAGTACGAGAGCGTGTTGAAGAATTACACTACGCAATATCAAGCACTGTCTTCTTATCAGAAAGCAAAAAGCCACTTAATGTAACCGCGAGTTTTGCTTATCTAGCAACCTCAAACGCATTAAGTGACTTTGATGACTTGTACTCTGTGCTTGACCAAGCACTGTATCAAGCAAAGAGCAACGGCCGAAACTGCATCATTGATGCTTACAACGAACCAATTGATTGACCTGAGGTTATTTATTCTCAGTCTGTTTGCGAACCAACTCAGCCATAATACCTTCACGATCACCTAGGTAATCGTTAAGGCCAACTTTACGCAGTTCACACGCTGGGCAATCGCCACAACCATCACCGATGATGCCATTGTAACAAGTCAGTGTTTTATTGCGAACAAGCTCAAGTGCTGAGTACTGGTCTGCCAACGCCCATGTTTCAGCTTTGTTGAGCCACATTAACGGTGTTTTAATATCAAGTGGCTTGTCCATACCTTGTACAAGCGCAGAGTTCATCGCTTTCACAAAGTCATTACGACAATCAGGGTAGCCTGAGAAATCAGTTTCACACACGCCCGTGATTACGGTATTTGCACCGATTTGGTAAGCGTAAATACCCGCCAAAGTTAAGAACAGAATATTACGACCAGGAACAAAAGAGTTTGGTAGTCCATTCTCTTGTAGCTCATGAGACACAGGGATATCGTCGCGAGTCAGAGAGCTGATAGCCAGTTCATTCAACAGAGTCACATCCATCACTTTGTGTGCTTTCACACCAAGATCTTTTGACAACGACTCAGCCACTTCAATCTCGAGTCTATGGCGCTGACCATAATCAAACGTAATCGCATGAACTTCATCATACTCTTTTAAAGCTTGAACAAGACACGTTGTTGAGTCTTGACCACCACTGAATACTACCACTGCTTTTTTCATCTTAAATCCTTACGAGAATCTTCTACTAGCGACTTATCTAGGCCAGTAAACAAATGCAACCTATGCGATGCTCAAATATTTGTGAGTTTGTATTGATAAGCGCCAATTACGCTCAATGCAGGTATCAATACAAAGCTGAGTAGCGCGGTCTTTTTGGCTGATTGGTTGCAGAGCGATAACAGTGTCGCTAGCAACCGCAGCTCGCTCCAATAAACCGTCAAGTTGTTCGATGTCTTTGCTTGTGCCTACTGGATGCTTAATTTCATTCGCACGAACGAGTGCGCTATCAAGGATATCCAATTTGGCTTTCATTGCGATTTTTGGTGACACCGTAACCCAAGTATCCAGTGTGGCTTTTACTTCTGATGTTCCGCTGGTCTCAATCTGACAGCGACAACCGTGCTGCTCAAATGCTTCAGTAAGAGGGACAAGATCATAGATGCACGGCTCACCACCAGTAATCACAATGTGCTTCGCGGTGTAACCTTGCTTGATATATTCATTCACGATTCCTTGCGCATCAATTGCAGACCAAGTCGGTGAATCCTCTGTCTTAACCATAATATCACCAAGGCTCGTTTCATCTTCCGGCAACGCTTCCCAAGTCTGTTTGGTATCACACCAAGAACAGCCTACAGGGCAAATTTGCAGTCGAACAAAAACAGCAGGAACGCCGGTAAATACGCCCTCGCCCTGGATGGTTTCAAACATTTCATTAATCTTGTACAACTTACCCTCAGCTCAATCATTTGATGAAATTAATCAACCGCAGACCTTAAAGCACTTGCCCCTTTTGGTCAAACAAATGAGTACTGATAAATGAGTTGATCAAAGCCCTAGCCTGAACTTTCAAGTTCCCTTATCCTTTCGCCCATTAGATTTCGTTAGCTTTTAATTTTTTCGTAAGGAACAACATGTACAAACTGATTGCTCTTGATATGGATGGCACACTACTTAACAGTGAAAAAGTGATTTCTCAAGAGAACAAAGACGCGATAGCTAAAGCTCGCGCTGCAGGTGTGAAAGTGGTTCTGGCTTCTGGTCGTCCTTTAGAAGGCATGCAGAGTAAGTTAGACGAGCTTTCAATCAACGGCGAAGATGACTTTGTACTCTTCTACAACGGCTCTGTGGTTCAGAATGTATCGACAAAAGAGATCATTCACAGCGAGATTAGCAATGGTAAAGCCGCGAAACAGATTGCTGCATTAGCACAAGAGCTAGGTGGTTATGTGCATGCCTTCAGCAAGGTTCATGGCTTAATAACACCTGAAAACAATGAGTACACCGCTATTGAAGCGCGTATTAACGGCTTAAAGATTACCGAGCTCGACTTTTCTCAACTAGAAGACGACCATGAAATTATCAAAACAATGATTGTCGCGGAACCAAGCAAGCTGACCGAAATCATCAGCAAGTTGCCACAAGAACTTAAGACTCAGTTTACTATCGTGCAAAGTGCACCATTCTTCTTAGAGTTCTTAAACCCAAATTCAAACAAGGGTGTCGGTATTGAAGCAATCGCTAAACATTTGGGGATTACAGCGAAAGAAGTGATCTGCATGGGCGATGCTGAAAACGATCACCATATGCTTGAATACGCGGGCATGGGTATTGCGATGGAAAACGCAATGGAAGAAACCAAGAAACTGGCGGATCACATCACAGCGGCCAACGACGACCACGGAGTCGCCGTCGCGATTGAAAAGTTTATCTTCAACTCGTAAACGGTCAATAGGCTCGAGTGAGAATTACTTTTTGCTTGTTTCACAAATGACAAAGGCTGTGCACTGCACAGCCTTTTTTGATTTTATGTTCGTCGGTTCGCCTACTCTCTTTTCCATGGCAGACGAAACGCCACGACACCAAATAGAATCAAGATTGGGAAACGTAAGGTCTCAACAATAAATGAAGCGATGCCACTGAATGAGACGAAACTTCCAGCCCAGCTAATCAGCAGATTCCCCGCTAACAACATCGCCATCACTCCAAATACAATCTTGAATGAGAAGTGGCCGACCAAAGGCTTCGAGTCCGTTAACGTTACTAAGCATGCAATCGTCATCAAAATTGCCACCCAGAAAGAAAATGTTGGCAGAGGCCATATAACCGTGAGAACAATCGACAGTAAGCACAATGCCCACCAGACACCTTTAGAGCTTAACAAGGCACTAATATCAACATCAGGTTTCGCATCTAATCTCACGATGTGCCAAGTCGTTAACGCGCCCAATACGCCTCCCATTATGACATCACTAAAGAACGCACTGCCTGAATAAGACTTAAATAGCATGATCCACAGTAGGCCAGTGAGCACAATCAAAATCGATTTTTGCTCCAAGAGGCGCTTTAGTTTCCAAAAGACTAACAAGGTTAAACTCACCCATAAGCCAGCCAATAAACTTGGAAAGCTATACCCACTGCTCATCACTAGTTTCAATGTTGGCAAGTAAGCATGCGGACGTGGAAAACCAAACCCTTGGTGGGCGATTAAAGTGAGCAGTGTCACCGAAATCAAAGTGAAGCCAAACTTTAACGCGAAGTTACGGCCAAAATGCCAAGCAATTAGCGGCAATATCACGATGAAAACCCAAGGCTTCGCTAACGAGTCAGTTAAAAGTACAGTATTCGCAAACAAGCTTGGCATCTTATCGAACACGTTTTGAAGCGACACAATCCAATTTAGTTCAACTTGATGGGCTTTCGGTGCCGCGCCCACCAGCTCAGTCACATACGTCACAGGTTGATCTGTCGCAGATAAAAACAGCTCGTTAATCTCAGACCACTGTTCTGGGTAGCGGTATTGGTGATCTTGCAATTCAGTAGGAGGAAGTAACATCGCACGGCTGACTTCCACGCCGTAATGAGGCGCAAACCAAATCGGCAACTCAAAGCCACCTAATTCATTCCGAGCCTTGTAGCTGATCACTTCAGAGTCAGAAATACAATCAAACACGACGGCACTGTCGGTATAACCCAGTACATCACCGACCGTTACCGACAAACCCGCCTCTTCCCACGTTTCACGTTGCGCCGCGACTGCTGGCGGCTCACCTGAAACAACAGTGCCTCCCGGTAGAGACAATTGACCTGTGATCAACTCATCAACCAACACGATTTGGTTATCAGCACGTACTACACACAAAGCGCCCGCGATATGATCGGGCAAAGTGTTGCTTGCCCAAGCGGAAGTAGTACTCAAAAGAGATAATATGAAAACTAATAAATATCGAATAGCCAACGAGTTTACCTAAAAAATAATAGAAGAAATTTAAGACTGCTAATACACGAGTCTATTGTAATCAAACACGCACAAAATCGCTGCCTACGTTTTGTGCAAAGCCTTCCTCATCCATTGAATGTGAGGAGTAAACCCCATTTTTTGATAGAAGTCCTTGGCAGGTGAATTAAAGTCCCAAACCTCTACAAAGACTTGTTCAACCCCATAATCATCAAAAGTCGCTTCAACTTTGCTAAACAACTTTTCAGCAATCGATTCTTTTCGATAATCAGGCAAGACAAACAGTTCATCGACACTCCCCATCGGCACCGGTTTACTCACCGTTGAGATAAGCTCACAAAAATGTCCGGAGATAAAGCCAACAATGAGCTCACCTTTTAATGCCACATAAACTAAGCATTCAGGATCATCCAAGTAACGTGCAATGCTTTTTTCCTGCTCAATCTCTTCTGCCGTTTTAAAGTGCTCTGGGCTAGCAAGGTGGTGGTGATGGTGGAGATCGAACATTAACTCGTTAAGTTGTTCCAAATCCGTGTGCTTTGCAGCCCTTAAGATGACATTCATGACTATTGCGCTTCTCAAACCAAATTAATATCTAAACTGAGTCTAGTTTACTTGGCGTGAGTATCTATACAAGTTATTGAATTAATTCATTGTTTGAAGTGCGTATTTTAGATACAAAAACGGCCACATTACGTGGCCATTCTGTTTGAATTATTTTGAATTAAACGAATATCTAGGCATTAGCTTTTGCTGTAGCTTCAGCTTTATGCACCATTGTCCTCTTTCTCTTCTTTGAGATCAGCAAGCTGTTGTTCTAGTTCAATAAGCTTAATTTCAGCCTCTACTTCAGCAACTCGCTTTTCTGCATCGGTGCGATTGTCTTGCGCTAGACCATCAGCAGTAACTTGGGTTCGTTGTGCGTTTCTTGCATCATCCGCATCTTTCATTGAACCAGCAACACCACCAGTCACACCACCCAATGCAGCACCCTTCGCGGCTAAGCCCGCATCTCCAGTTAGAGCGCCTGCTGTCGCTCCTAATAAAGCACCACCCACAGCACCACGATTACGTGCAGCATTCTCATTTTCGTTATCCATTGCTGGTGATGCGCAACCAGAAAGAGTCACAATCAGTGTCGCTAAAAGAAAAGGTTTAGTGAATTTCATAGGAGTCTCGCTTAGTTCTTCGTTTGGAGTAGAGCCATCTTAAGCAGAACCGTTAATGAGATAAATAAAGCCACGTTTAGACGATACATCATGTTCAGTTATGTATCATTCAACCATCGCATAAGTGCTTATTGATATATATCTTTGAGCTCGCCTTAGCCTGACAAACAAAAAAGGCGACCAATAAGGTCTCCTCAATCTAGCTTTCTCAATAATTTTTGTATTTCACATGTCGCTCTTAGCCTTTGGACCAAAAGTTTTGCATATTTTCTGCGCTAGGTGGTGGCCTAACACCGCAATCTCGATAATGATTTTTATCGCCGATCCCCAGTATCTTGCCATTTTCGTCATCAATCATAGCGGCTACTTTGACACCGTCTCCCACATGACGAGTCAACACGACAATTTCACCAGCTCTTTCAGACCTTACCGCGCCTAAGATTTGATATTCGTAGCGACCTTTCCTTGAATTAACGATCATCTTCGAGTTAATCGGGTTGGCTTCATACCCCACGCCCATATCAAAAACTGCTTGATAGAGATCGACGCCAGTCTTGGACACACATTTAAATATCTTGGGATGACTCAATGGCTCTAACAACGCTCTACTCGCTTCATCCTTTGAAATACTGGCACTAGCAGCACCACTGACCAGTAAAGCAATCAACCAAAAGTAAGCTCGCATAAAAAAGACCTCAATATGTGGGATTCATAATGAGGTCATAGTAAACGCAATGGATAAGCGGATGAATAAAGTAGAGTTTAGGTAAACCATCACGCTGGCTTATGTATAAATCAACCAGCCGAAGATTATACTACCTAAACTGCGACGTCTATTTGCCGAGCTTTTCAGCAATTTCAGTTAAGCTGGTAGGGTCGTCAATCGTCGAAGGCACCACATATTGCTCACCTTCTGCGATCTGTCGGATAGTTCTGCGTAAGATCTTACCTGAACGTGTCTTGGGTAGTCTCTCAACAACCAAGGCTTGCTTAAAACAAGCTACCGCGCCAATCTCATTACGAACCTTGCCAACCAACTCCGCTTGCAACTCAATACCATCGACTTTTACGCCATCTTTCAGCACAACGAAACCAAGAGGTAACTGCCCTTTTAAGTCATCGTGAATACCGACTACCGCACATTCTGCAATGGCTGGGTGACCACCCACGATCTCTTCCATTTCTCCCGTCGACAGACGGTGTCCCGCTACGTTTATCACATCGTCGATACGGCCCATGATAAATAGATACCCATCTTCATCAAGATAGCCACCGTCCCCAGAAACATAATAGCCCGGGAACTGACTCAAATAGCCGGATTCAAACCGATCATGATTGCGCCATACCGTGGGTAAACAACCAGGCGGCAATGGTCGTTTAAGTGCCACAAACCCTTGTTGATTCGTTTGTGCGATTTCACCCAACTCATTGAGGATCTCCACTTGGTAACCGGGTACTGGCTTGGTTGAAGAGCCCGCTTTCACTGGTAAAGATTCTAACCCTGTTGGATTGGCGGAAATGGCCCAACCTGTTTCGGTTTGCCACCAATGATCGATAACTGGTTTATTGGTATGAGACTCAACCCAATCCAATGTTGGAGGGTCTAAACGCTCGCCAGCCATAAAAATCGACTTGAGCGATGATAAATCATACTTGGTGAGCAACTCGCCTTCGGGATCTTCTTTCTTGATTGCCCTAAACGCTGTTGGCGCAGAAAACAATACATCGACCTTGTACTCTTCACACACACGCCAGAATGCGCCGGGATCTGGCGTTCGTACTGGCTTGCCTTCAAACAAAATGGTCGTACAGCCATGAATCAATGGCGCATACACAATGTAGGAATGCCCCACTACCCAACCGACATCAGAAGCTGCCCAAAACACACCATCTTGCGGCATATCGTAAATAGTGCTCATCGAGTATTTCATCGCAACCGCATGACCACCATTATCGCGCACCACGCCTTTTGGCTTACCCGTCGTCCCTGATGTATACAAGATATATAGTGGGTCAGTCGCTAGAACAGGCACACATACGTGAGGCAAAGCATCCTCAACCGCTTGTTGCCAAAGTACATCACGTTCGTTGTTCAATTCGGCTAGAGACTGCTCTCTTTGGAATACCACGACTTTCTCAGGCTTCCAACGACTGTCCATGATCGCCCTGTCGACCATCGGCTTATATGGCAGAACTTTATTTATCTCGACACCGCAGGATGCAGTAATCAACACCTTGGGCTCGGCATCTTCAATTCGAACGGCAAGCTCATGAGGAGCAAAACCACCAAACACCACCGAATGCACCGCGCCTAGTCGTGCACAGGCTAGCATTGCCATGGCAGCTTCAGGAATCATTGGCATGTAGATCACCACACGATCACCTTTGGTAACGCCTTGCGTGGCTAACATACCTGCGACTTTAGCCACTTGTTCACGCAATTGATTGTAAGTGTACGAGGATTGAGTTCCTGTAACTGGAGAGTCGTAAATCAGCGCGGTATTGCCACCTCGCCCATTTTCACAATGGTAATCCAGCGCGAGCCAGCAGGTGTTCATCACCCCATCAGGAAACCAACGTTCAATACCGTTATCGTCAGTTTGTAATATCGTTTTTGGTGGTTCAAACCAATCTATCGCTTGTGCTTGTGTTTCCCAGAACGAATTGGGGTCTTCCCTAGCCCATTGATACTCGGTGATATAGTCTGTTTTTCTGTTCATTCGATTCGTAGCAGACATAGTGCCTCCTCCATGATTTATCCATTAGTCCAAGCGCCTAGCTTTTGGCAGTAGCACTTGATTGCACTCTTTTCTCAGCGTTGTGCTCGTGAACATTTAACCGTTCACGACAATCGCTTTACTTAGGAAAAGGCACTCGAATGGCACCTTCCATGATCACTCGGGCACTACGACTCATAATTGCCCGTTCTATTTTCCACCCGCTTTCCGTCTGAATAGCTTTAGCACCCACTTTTAAGGTTCCTGATGGATGACCAAAGGTAACAAAATCTCGGGAACCCTCACCGACTGCCAAGTTCACTAACGTACCTGGCACACTCGCCGCTGAAGCAATGGCGACCGCTGCCGTACCCATCATGGCGTGATGCAGTTGTCCCATAGACAAAGCACGCACCAGAAGGTCAGTATCTTCGACAGCAACCGATTTACCACTGGAGGCTTGGTACGCTTGAGGCTTAGCAACAAACGCGACTTTAGGTGTATGTTGACGTGATTCAGCTTGTTCTAAAGAATCGATAAGACCCATCGCTACTGCACCATGTGCTCGTATGGATTCAAACAGAGCCAAGGCTTTGGTATCACTATTGATATCTGATTGAAGTTCAGTGCCTTGGTAACCAACCGATTCAGCATCAACAAAAATGGTGGGTATCCCAGCATTAATGTATGTCGCTTTGATGCAACCCAGATCGGGAACATCTAAAAAATCGACAACATTCCCTGTTGGGAACATAGAGCCACTCGCATCGGCGGGGTCTAGAAAATCAACTTGGATCTCAGCGGCGGTGAAAGTGACACCATCGAGTTCAAAATCACCTAACTCTTGTACTTCACCTTTAACGATAGGCACGTGAACAATGATGGTTTTTTCTATATTCACTTGCCACACTCGCACCTCGACCACGCCGTTTTCTGGAATACGATTCGAATTAACCAATCCACCATGAATAGCAAATGGGCCCACTGCAGCAGACAAATTACCGCAGTTACCGCTCCAATCAACGAACGGCTTATCTATCGCAACTTGACCGAAGAGATAATCAACATCGTGATCGGCCTTACTACTTTTCGAAACAATAACGGTTTTGCTGGTGCTAGATGTTGCACCACCCATACCATCGGTTTGTTTGCCATAAGGATCCGGGCTGCCAATCACACGCAGAAGTAATGCGTCTCGTGCTTCTCCGGCGACTTGCGCAGCTTCAGGTAACTCTTCTAAATTGAAAAAGACACCTTTGCTTGTTCCGCCCCGCATATAAGTTGCAGGCACTTTGATCTGTTTAGTGTTCATCACAAGCTCCTACTGTGCAAGAAAGTCTTTGGCGAAACGTTGCAACACGCCACCAGCGCTATAAACATTCACTTCGTCTGCGGTGTCTAGTCGGCAGGTCACGGGAACATCAAGCTTTTCACCGTTTCTACGAGTGATGACTAGAGCCAAATCAGAACCTGCTTCAATGTCGCCGTACACGTCGTAAAGCTCGGTGCCATCCAACTCTAAGGTATTGCGATTCGTTCCTACTTTGAACTGCAGAGGCAATACCCCCATGCCAACTAAGTTGGTTCTGTGAATTCTTTCAAATCCTTCAGCCACAATCACTTCAACACCCGCTAAACGCACACCTTTGGCAGCCCAGTCACGTGATGAACCTTGTCCATAATCGGCACCAGCAACGACAATCAAGGGTTGTTTACGATTCATGTAGGTTTCAATCGCTTCCCACATTCGCGTAACTTGACCTTCAGGTTCAACTCTTGCTAATGAACCTTGCACGACTTCTCCAGCGTCCTTCACCATTTCGTTAAACAGCTTAGGGTTGGCGAATGTTGCTCGTTGCGCGGTTAAGTGATCGCCTCGATGGGTCGCGTAAGAGTTAAAGTCCTCTTCGGGCACTTCCATTTTGGTGAGGTATTCCCCCGCAGCGCTCGAAGCGAGAATCGCATTTGAAGGGGATAAGTGATCTGTGGTGATGTTGTCACCCAGAATCGCTAAAGGTCTCATACCAGATAGGCTTCGTTCTCCCGCAAGAGCACCTTCCCAATAAGGTGGTCTGCGAATATAGGTACTTTGAGGTCGCCAGTCATAAAGCGGTTCAGTCGTCACCTGATCCTCATCTGGCTGGAACATTTTCACGTAGATTTGTTGGAATTGCTGAGGCTTAACGTGCTCACCGACAACGGCATCGATCTCGGCATCACTCGGCCATAAATCACTTAAGTAGATTGGCTTACCATTGTTGTCGGTGCCTAAGCTGTCTTTCTCGATATCAAAGCGAATCGTGCCAGCCAACGCGTAAGCAACCACCAATGGCGGTGAGGCTAAAAACGCTTGTTTGGCATAAGGGTGGATTCGACCATCAAAGTTTCGATTCCCCGATAACACCGCGGTTGAATACAGGTCGCGGTCGATGATCTCTTGTTGGATTTTAGGATCCAACGCCCCACTCATTCCGTTACAGGTAGTACACGCATAACCGACGATACCGAAGCCTAATTGTTCCAGCTCAGGAAGCAAACCTGCCGACTCGAGATAGAGCTTGGCAACTTTAGAACCTGGAGCAAATGACGTTTTCACCCACGGCTTACGAACTAATCCAAGCTGATTGGCTTTCTTGGCCACCAATGCTGCGGCGACCACGTTTCTTGGATTACTGGTGTTTGTACAAGAAGTAATTGCAGCAATAATCACAGCACCATCGGGCATTTGTTCATCGCTATATTTCGCCGAATGTTGTTCTTTCCACAATGATTGGCTAATGCCTTGTTTGGTAAGTTCACTGGTTGGTAAACGACGATGGGGATTGGATGGCCCTGCAAGGTTGCGCTCAACTTTAGACAAATCAAACTCAAGCACACGTTCGTACTGAGCGGAATCTAAATCATCGGCCCATAAGCCAGTTTGCTTAGCGTATAGCTCAACTAACTCAACCTGTTCAGGCTCGCGTCCTGTCAGCTTTAGGTATTGTATGGTCTGTTCATCGATATAGAACATACCTGCTGTCGCGCCGTATTCTGGTGTCATATTCGATATAGTGGCGCGGTCGCCAATAGTCAGTGCACGAGCACCTTCACCAAAGAACTCTAAGTAACTAGAAACCACTTTTTCATTTCGAAGGAACTCAGTAATCGCAAGCACAATATCCGTTGCGGTTATCCCTTCTTGTCGTTGCCCCGTCAGTTTAACGCCCACGATGTCTGGCAAACGCATCATAGACGGACGACCGAGCATCACAGTCTCAGCTTCCAAACCACCTACACCTATTGCAATAACACCCAGAGCATCAACATGAGGAGTATGACTGTCGGTGCCGACACAAGTATCAGGGAAAGCGATACCTTCTTTGGATTGAATAACCGGAGACATTTTCTCCAAGTTAATCTGGTGCATGATCCCGTTCCCCGCAGGAATCACACTCACGTTCTTAAACGCGGTTTTACACCATTCTATAAAGTGAAAACGGTCTTCGTTTCTGCGATCTTCAATCGCTCGGTTTTTATCAAACGCTTCGCTATCAAAACCCGCGTGTTCCACTGCCAGCGAATGGTCAACAATCAATTGAGTTTCGACAACGGGATTCACCTTGGCAGGGTCTCCGCCTTGGTCGGCAATCGCGTCTCTTAATCCAGCCAAATCAACCAAAGCTGTTTGACCTAGAATGTCATGACACACCACGCGCGCAGGATACCAAGGAAAATCTAAGTCGCTCTTGCGTTCAATGATCTGTTTTAAGCTGTCTTCAAGGGTTTCAGGATCACAGCGTCTTACTAATTGCTCTGCTAATACTCTCGACGTATAAGGCAAGGTTTTGTAAGCACCTGGGGATATTGCTTCTACCGCTTCGCAAGCGTCGAAATATTCTAAGCCCGTTCCCGGTAGAACCTTTCGATACTTGTTTTCATCAAGCTCTTGGTTTCTTTCAAGTTTTACATCAGACATACATCCACCATTATCTGTCAAATTCTATTCGTTGGTTCTCGAGGCCTTATCACATGAAGAGAAAGTCACCTCGAGATATAAGTCGGCTCGATATAGAGGACTAACGTAAATGGATTGGTAGCCAGTCTTGATGCTCTGGCCCGGTGTAGTCTGCACTTGGACGAATAATTCGATTGTTTTCTCTTTGCTCGAATACGTGTGCCGTCCAACCAGTAAGGCGGCTCATCACGAAGATAGGAGTAAACAGTTTGGTTGGGATGTCCATGAAGTGATATGCCGATGCGTGGAAGAAGTCAGCATTACAGAACAGCCCTTTCTCGCGCTTCATTACAGCTTCAACACGCTCAGAAACGGCATAAAGCTGTTTATCTCCCACCTCTTGAGCAAGCTCTTTTGACCAACGCTTGATTAGAGCATTTCGTGGATCGCTTTCACGATAAATGGCATGACCGAAGCCCATGATCTTATCTTTGTTAGCAAGCATATTCATGATGTTCGTTTCCGCTTCATCGGCGGTTTGCCAATCTTGGATCATTTCCATCGCCGCTTCATTCGCACCGCCATGCAAAGGGCCTCTCAACGTACCAATCGCTGCGGTGACACAAGAGTGGATATCCGACAGCGTTGATGCACACACACGAGCGGCAAAAGTCGAAGCATTAAACTCATGTTCCGCGTAAAGGGTTAGCGAGCAGTGCATCACCTTCTTGTGAAGTTCACTCGGTGCTTTATCCGTTAGCATTTTCAAGAAGTAGCCACCCAAACATGCTTCACTTTGATCTTCAGTATCAATGCGCACGCCATCATGGCTAAAGCGATACCAGTAACAAATAATCGCAGGAAAAAGTGCAAGCATACGTTC
Organism: Vibrio tasmaniensis 1F-187; assembly: GCF_000272405.2. Classification (GTDB taxonomy): domain Bacteria; phylum Pseudomonadota; class Gammaproteobacteria; order Enterobacterales; family Vibrionaceae; genus Vibrio; species Vibrio tasmaniensis_A. The sequence continues at coordinate 5,951 of NZ_AJZM02000028.1, read as the reverse complement.
TGTTGCTGATAGTTGCTCAGAGAAGTCCGATTCTTGCTCTAAGTTACCCAACATTGAACAGCCCGTTCTCATCACATCCATTGGATGAGCGTCAGCAGGGATAAGCTCTAATGCTACTTTCAAAGGTTGAGGCAAGCCGCGCAGACCAACCAACAATGTTTTGTAATCATCAAGCTCTTTTTCACTGGGTAAATGACCTCTTAGTAGCAGATGCGCCACTTCTTCGAACTGAGCATGATTAGCAAGGTCGGTAATATCATAACCACGGTAGGTTAAACCCGTTCCTGACTGGCCTACGGTACATAGCGCAGTGGTTCCCGCACTTTGGCCACGTAGACCAGCACCACCGATTGCAGGTGTGCTGGCTGTTTTTTCGCTTTGTTGTTGGTTTTCTGTAGAAGCCTTTTCGACAGTTGCTTTATCACTCAAAGATACAGACATGTTGAACTCCTTTTCTGTGTTAGCCGCCTGCACTCTTTGGTGCTGCCTGTTTATATGTCCGATGATCTTTATCATCGGTACTGGATATGGCGACTAACCATTTCACGTTATTGGATTAAGTTGATTTTTGATTAATTGAAACTGGTTTACCCTTCGCTTGAAAACAACTGATCAAGCTTGTTCTCGTAGTCGTGGTAATTCAGGTGTTCGTAAAGCTCTTTACGGGTTTGCATTGAATCCAACAGAGCTTCTTGATTGCCTTCAACTAACAAGTGCTTGTAAACATTCTCCGCCGCTTTGTTCATCGCACGGAACGCACTCAATGGATAAAGCACCATGTCGACACTTGATTGGGCTAACTCGTTACAGTTGTAGAGTGGTGTTTGGCCAAACTCAGTTATGTTAGCCAAGATAGGCACGTGCTTACCCGTTGCTGATTTCAGCGCTGCCGAGAACTTCACGTACTGGTCGAGCTGATTCATCGCCTCAGGGAAAATCATGTCCGCGCCCGCTTCAACACAAGCTATCGCTCGTTCAATCGCACTATCAATGCCTTCAACCGCCAATGCATCGGTACGAGCCATAATCACAAAGCTGTCATCGGTTCTGGCATCGGTTGCCGCTTTGACTCTATCGACCATCTCTTGTTGGCTCACAATCGCTTTATTTGGCCGATGACCACAGCGTTTCTGAGCGACTTGATCTTCCATGTGAATTGCTGCTGCGCCTGCCTTCTCCATAGCGCGAATCGTACGTGCAATATTGAATGCGCCACCAAATCCCGTATCGATATCCACCAGCAATGGCAGATCACACGCGTTGGTAATACGTTCAACATCCACCAACACATCGTTCAATGTCGTAATACCTAAATCAGGCAAACCATAAGACGCATTGGCGATACCTCCACCCGACAAATAGATCGCCTGATGCCCTAAGTTCTTTGCCATCATCGCGCAATACGGATTCACCGTACCGACGATCTGCAATGGGTCGTTGTCTTGCACAGCTTGTCGGAACTTAGCTCCTGCTGATAACTTCATAATGACGCTCCCTGTTAATTGTTTATTTCTAGCTAATCTTTAAGACTTACGGCTTTTGGTTATCGCCAGCACTGATCCGCTGACAGATTCCAATGGCCGCTTAATCAAGATCTTTGGATTGAATTTGTTGCTCTATAAGCAATCGGCTACCCGAGATGTGTCGTCGCATTAGCATTTCTGCTAGCTCTTCATCACGGTTACGAATTGCTTGTAGAATATATTTATGTTCATCGAGCGCCTCTTTTGGTCGAGACTGAGCCCTAGGCGATTGATAGCGATACATGCGTAATAGGTGATAAAGCTCATCACACAGCAGCGAAATGAGTTTGCTGTTACGACTCGCTTTGATAATGCGGTAATGGAAATCAAAATCCCCATGTTGATGAAAGTAAGAAGAACCTTCGACTTCATCGATGTGCTTTGAGTGTGTCGACAATAATCCTTCAAGCCCGATAAGCTCTTCTTGCGTGATATGTCGCGCTGCCAAGCGAGCCGCCATGCCTTCCAATGCCTCTCGCACCGCGTAAAGCTCTAGCAGTTTGTCTGCCGAAAAAGTAATAACTCGAGCGCCGACATGTGGAATACGTTCTATCAGGCCAAGTCCTTCAACACGCATTATCGCTTCACGTAATGGACCTCGGCTTACCTCAAAGCGTTTAGCCAATTCAGGTTCCGAGATCTTACTGCCCGGAGCTAATTCACCGTTAACAATCGCCTCAACGAGGTACTCAGTCAGATTTTCCGACTTGGTGTTTTCTTTGTCGCTCACACGTGTTTTCGTGTTTGCACTTAAGGTGAGGTCTTTTATCGCAGTATTCATATTCACGCTGCTCACTTCTGATTGCCGACCCTAACTGTCAACAATTTCATAACATGAACATAAAATACACGATCAAATTGTCGACAATCAAGCAGATTGTCGACAATTTAGACTAAGGTAGTATTTTTTATATACGATAAAAACTCATCCAAAAGGACACTGAAAACAACTTAAATACTTGTTATTTATTAATTTAAACAGGACAACAACAACCAGCCCGATACCTACTCTAAAGTCATTTAAAATCGATGTGTCGACAACTTATAGCCGAACTGGTCAAAAGCAGCCCCGTTTGTGCCTATCCACCAGCTCACCGATAAACAGATATAAAAAAGGCGCACTCATGTGCGCCTTTCATTCATCGAACCCGTTCTAACAAGCCAACCTTTAATCAAGCTATCTGACGAGTGACTTCGAGGTATTTGCTGATATCGACAAAATCAATCTGTTCTGGTTTGAGATACTCTTCTGCATAACGCAGGTGAGTACCGCTGGTTAAGAACAATCTAAACAGCTCGATATCTAGATGCTCGTCTAATGCCATTTTGTACATGATGTCGACAGCAACACTGATTGGTTTCGCCTTCTTATAAGGCCTATCCGCAGCAGTTAACGCCTCAAAAATATCTGAGATCACCAGAATACGTTCTGGGATTGAAAGGTCATCACCTGTCAGCTTCCTTGGATAGCCTGTGCCTTTAAGGGTTTCATGGTGAGTCGACGCATAACGAGGCACACGGCTTAGCTCTTTCGGGAATGGCAGGTTTTCAAGCATCTTGATGGTACCAAGCATGTGCTCATTTATCTTAAACCTATCTTCAGCAGTTAAGGTACCACGCGCAATACTCAGGTTATAGACTTCGCCCAGATTGTATAAGTGCTCAGGCACATCCATTTTAATTTGATGTTTCGGGTCAAACTCTAACGGCCTATCTCTTTTCACTATATGCTCTGCTTTATCACTTAACAGTGGCTCTGTTGCAGGTAAACTTGCACTCGGTTCTCGGTTCAACGCCTCTATCGGTGATAAACCAAGTTGATCATCAAAGTTACGCGTCCAAGTCGTCTCAGCGATAGATCGAATACGTGCGACTTTATCTTCACTCATGAATTCACCACCAACGTTTGATGCCGCGATAAAAGCAAAGTCCTCTTGTAGTTGCTGTTTGGTTGACGCAAGTTCATCAGCTACCAGCTCAGCCGGTAGAGATCCTTCGAGTTGTTTTGTCAAAGCTGTAATTTCTGCATCACGCCAAAGCACTTCAAATCGAGTTCTCAACTCGTGAATTCGGTTGTAGTTAGCTTCTAGCTTCGTACCTTTATCGACGATGTGTTCAGGTGTCGTGATCTTGCCACAATCATGAAGCCAAGCAGCAATTCTAAATTCACGACGTTCATCGTCGTTCTCAAATTTAAAGTCTTTGAAATGCTCAGACTGCGATTTTTCAGCCGCACCAGCCAACATCAAGCCCAGTTCTGGTACGCGGTTACAGTGCCCAGCCGTATAAGCGGACTTATCATCGATAGCTTGAGCGATAAGTTTAATGAACGACTCAACAAAGGCCTCTTGGGTCTGTTCATGCCGCTTAATCTCTGCAGCCATACCTTTCACCGCAATAGACAGTTCCCATACCTCTTTAATTCGAGTCTCAACAAGCTCGACACTGTCATAATCACGCATCTTGATCTTATGAGTCTCCTCCTCTAATTGACGAATAGGACGCACTATCGGTGCACCAAAAACCCATGCAATAGGCAAGGTCAAACTCATCAGTAACATCGTTACGCCAACAGAGGTTACTAGACGTTTATTGACTGTACTAAAGATTTCAGTTTCGGGAATCAATACCGCAAAATACTCAGAGTAGTGTTCGCCCGTGTCTATTTTCTTTAAATAGAGATGCTTGACCTCGCCATTCAACTCTACCCTTATCATACTGCCTTCAACCGTTGCTTCCTTAGCCAAATCATAAAGTTCAGTATAAGGAACCGTCGTATTCGTATTAAAGCCGGTATCATGGAGCCACTTTTTCGCTAAGGCATCAAGTTGTTCATCACTCAATCTACTGATAGCCTTATCAATAATTGGAAGCAATTGCTTATGCTTGCTCTGCAACACCAAATGGAATTGATTTGTGTAGTTCCGTTTTAGATCTTCTAGAGTCCCATTGACAACAAGGCCTGGCTGGAAAAACCTATCTAATGCAAACGAGAGTACGGGTTCTGCTTCTAAGAAAGCAAAGTTCTCTTCGCTTTCAATTGAATTAAATGCAGACTCTAGGTTTTCAAATTCAACTAAATCAATGTTCGGAAAATCCTCTCTCAACTTAGGAATAATTGACCACCCAGATAAAATGGCAACTTTTTCACCCTCAAGCTCGGCATAATTAGTGACAACCTTCGCGCCGACCCTTGTCACGATAGAAAATGGCAATTCATAAATTGGAGTCGTGTATAGGCCATCTATGCCATTATTTTTATAATGTTGAACCGATTGCAGGCCATCAATACTTCCTTCTTGAAACTTACTGACAAGCTCGTCCCAAGAGAAACCATTCACAAATTCAAACCTGATCCCAGTCATCTCACCGATCATTTTGAGAAGGTCTATCGCATAACCGTTTGGTTTCCCCGCCACAGAAAAGTCCATCGGCCCCCAATCATTTTGATTAGAAACTAGCAGCGGAGGGGTATCGTTAACCAAGGTTTTTTGCTCAGATGATAATATCAATGTTGATACATCAAACTCCGATTCCTGATTGTTAACCTTGAGGTTGGACGCTATGATATTTCCCGATTTCGAATATAAGAAAGACTCAACCTTACTATCTTCTGCTAATCCAAGCGCCGTACCTGATAATTTGTTAGCCAAAGAAGACAACACAATATCAATACCAATCACATGTTGAATTTCAGATTCTATTTTCGAATCAAACGCTAAAGAATAAGTTTGTCCGGTAATTTGTAAATGCTGAAAAAGATATGGCTGAGTTTTTTCGACCGACTGAACATTGGCAGAAACATACCAAGGCCTGGTCGTTGGAAAGTAGTTGCTCTGCTCCGTAGTTGAGCTTCTGAGCGTAAACTCTTGGTCAAAGTATTTCGTTGTCCGGACTCGCTCCTGCCCTATATTTTTAATCTCAACCACAACCCAACGATCCGTTTGTTGTGCACCTATTTTTTCTCTAACGACAGGGGCAGATTCTAGATTAATAATTTGGAAGAAATTTTCATCGGATGAGCCAATGTAAATACTATAAAAGAGAGGGTTATCTTTAATGGCTTCAGAAAGAATACTACGCGACTCTTCTTTCGATATTTTGTTACTGATTGACCGTTTCACTGAAGCAAGTAAACGCGCAGTGTTGGCTGCGTCAGAATCAATAGCGCCTATATAATCACTCAGGTCATGAGACACCATCGTCAACTTTGATAGGGTATTCTCAGTCGCCATTTTTTTACTGAAGTAATATTGCAGTGAAACCGCAACAACAGCGGTAAGAAATGTCGCGAGTAAAAACATTCCTCCAACAGTAAATCGTAACGAAATTTTTTTGTCTGTCATTATTCGATCCTTGAATAACCATTAGCTCAGAAATGTAACGTGCCAGCAATATTTATATTATTACAGTAGCACACCCCACCTA
>NZ_AJZM02000027.1 GCF_000272405.2 Vibrio tasmaniensis 1F-187 | reverse complement strand
TGGTGGCTTACGGCGGCGTTAGTATGAAGGTTCAAACTGAAAACCTACGCGGGGGAGCTGATATTCTTGTCGCGACTCCGGGCCGTCTTATCGACCATATGTTCACTAAGAACATCATGTTGAGCCACACTGAAGTGTTGGTACTGGATGAAGCAGACCGCATGCTAGACATGGGTTTCATGCCTGATATCAAACGCATTCTTTCTCGTATGAATGAGGTGCGACAGACTCTGTTCTTCTCTGCAACGTTTGATAACAAAATTAAAGCTCTGGCACATCGAATGATGCAGTCGCCAAGCGAAATTCAAGTGACGCCAAAAAACAGTACCGCTGACACCGTTACCCAGATGGTTTATCCCGTTGATAAATCGCGCAAGAGTGAATTATTGGCTTATTTGATTGGCTCAAAGAACTGGCAACAAGTGTTGGTGTTTACTAAGACTAAGCAGGGTACCGATGCTCTAGTTAAAGAGCTTAAGCTAGATGGCATTAAAGCGGCATCAATCAATGGTGATAAGAGCCAAGGTGCGCGCCAAAAAGCATTAGACGATTTCAAGTCAGGCAAAGTACGTGCGTTAATTGCAACCGACGTGGCAGCTCGAGGTATTGATATCCAGCAGCTAGAACAAGTTGTGAATTACGATATGCCATTTAAAGCGGAAGACTACGTTCACCGTATTGGTCGTACTGGCCGTGCTGGCAACAGTGGTTTAGCGATCTCTTTGATGAGCCAGGATGAAGCTTACCTACTGGGTGATATTGAACGATTGCTGGATACGCGCTTGCCTCAAGAGTGGTTAGAGGGCTTTGAACCAAGCCTAGAAAAAGATCTAGCCCCCGATCGAGGTGGTCGCAGTAAAAGTCGTTCATCAGAAAAACGTAAGATGAAAGCGAAGCTTAAGATTCACCAAAACCGCGGTAAAGCACGTCGCTAAACCTGCTACTGGTTGAATCGTTTAAAACATAAGCAGACTCACTCAGACATAAAAATGCCCCGCTACTGTTATCAGTAGCGGGGCATTTTCGTTTTCGTTTTCATTTTAAGCACTAAGCACTAAGCACTAAGCATGAAACTTGAAGCCGCGATTTTAGTGTTTGTTTTGCTAATGTTCACATTTCCACACACAAGGGACTTCATAAATAAGCTCTTCAATCGAACTTGTATTCAATACCCATTCATCACTGATATTGAACGTACTGATCATTTGCTTGTTGAACAATTGCCAATGATTTAACAATGCTTCTTCAGGGGTCGATTGCATGGCGCCTTCATTCCATGTGCTTTCCATGAAAGGAGTAAGACATACCGCTCCGTGCGCATACATGATCATTTGCCATTTAATTTCGTAAATGTTGATCAAATTATCTGGATTCGCATCATTATATTCATCTGCCAACATATTGATTTGTTTTTCGATATCACCAACATTGTCGATAAAGTAATCGACCAAGTTGTCTTTTTGGCGAACAGAGTCGGTGATAAGTTGCATCGGTTTGCGTGAGTGAATCATGTTGCTAAAGAGGCGCATACTGAATAAATAGATAGTAATGTTTGGCGCGACGCCTTTTGGTAATTCTTCTACGATTTTAGCAATGTATGACTGAAAATAATCATGTAAACAATCACTTATAGCATGCCAGATTTTCTCTTTGCTACCAAAATGGTGGCGAATAAGGCTATGAGATACGCCTGCTTTCTCACTGATGTTACGAAGAGAAACACTGTCATAACCATGCTCACAGAACATATCCGCAGCTACACCCATGATCAAAAATCTCGTCTCTTCAGCGTCTTTCGCGCTTCTTCTGCCTTGTTTCTTTTCAGTCATCTTCATTTCTACATTTACCTGATTACCACATTCTACACTGTTTTCCTTGAAATAAAAAATACTGCACAGGTGGAAAGTAAAGCTTGAGAATTCTTTAATAATAAATATACTGCCCACCTGTGTAATAAATCATAATAATTAAATGGAGAAGCATCATGCAATCCAATTTGTCTATCAAAGCGATACCGACCAAGCGTACGGGCGCGGTTATTGCCGCACTATTGCTCGCAGGCTCTCTAACTGGATGTAACAAAGTTCAGTCAGAGGGAAATGAGCAGGTAATCAAGCCTGTAAAGTTATTTGAGATTCCTCTGCAGGCAGATATCGAGCTTGATAGTTTTATCGCAAAAGTGGATGCAACCGACCGTGCTGCGCTTTCATTTCAAGTGGGTGGCGATATCGAAGCTTTCGATGTTCGTATGGGACAAGAAGTTAAGAAAGGTCAGGTGCTAGCCGTATTAGACGCGACGGATTACCGTATTGCCGTTGATGCAGCTCAAGCTAAATTTGACTTGGCGAACAGCCAATACAAGCAAGCTTCTGAGCTGTATTCGAAAAAGTTAGCCAGTACCGATTACTACGATCAAGCCGTCAACACCTTTACTGCCGCTGACGTTGAGTTGGAACAAGCAAAAACAAACCTTGGTTACACCACATTAGTTGCTCCATTCGATGGCGTGGTATCGATGGTGTTTGGTAAGCAATATCAGTTAATTGCTGAAAAGCAGCCAGTTCTTAATATTTTGAATCACAGTGAAATGGATGTGACGTTCTCTATTCCGGTATCTAAGCTTGAAGACCGTTCTATTCAAGACCTAACGAGCTCAAACATGTGGGTTGTAATGGATAGCCACCGCGGTATTCGTATCCCAACGCGTTTTAAAGAGATCTCTACACAACCAGATGAAGACACCAACAGCTACCAAGCGGTTGTATCTATCGACAAGCCGGTAGGCATCAATCTACTTTCTGGAATGACAGCGCAAGTTGAAGTTCAGAAGAGTAAGTCAGACTACGGTATTGGCATTGTTGATTCAGCTTGGCTAACCAAACAAGCTGACCATGGCGAGCTATGGCGCTATAACCCAGACTCTCGATCGATTTCTAAAGTACAAGTCCTGCTTGATGAGCAAGGTAAAGTTATAGAAGGTCTTTCTTCTGGTGATCTTATCGTTGAAGCCGGTGTGGATGTGTTATCTGACGGACAGCAGGTAAAAGCTTGGCTTCGTGAGGGGGGTATTTAATGAACCTTTTAAAATTATCAGTTGTTGTCGCGTCGGTTTTGTTACTTCAAGCCTGTAACAATGAAGCTGTACACCGTGAACAACCGCCTTTATTGGTTTCTACCTTTGACGTTGGCGCGCCGCTGACTGATCAGTTCAGAAGTTTTAATGGACAGGTGATGCCTGCAGAACTTACACCGTTGGCATTTAAGCTTGCAGGCGAAATTCAACAAGTATTGGTGGAAGCCGGTGACAAAGTCGAAAAAGGGCAGTTATTAGCCACCTTAGATAACGCAACGTACCTTCAAGATCTAACTGATGCTAAATCTCAATTCAAACTGGCGAGCAAACAGTTGGCCCGTGGTACGGAGATGTTTGGCAGCAAGATGTTATCGCAATCAGAACACGACCAACTGACGGCTAACTACAAACTAGCATCGGCGAATTTGGCGGCAGCAAAACGCAAGTTAAGTTACACAGAGCTTTTAGCGCCATTCTCAGGAACAGTTTCAACCGTCGATAAGCAACGATTCGAAAACACGACTCCTGGAGAAACACTCCTGAGTGTGTACCAGAACGATAAGGTGTATGTGCGAATTCAAGTGTCAGATTCTATTTTGGCGTCGATCAGCCCAGACATGCGTTCGAGCAGTTACCGCCCACAAGCAACTTTTGGAGGTCACTCGGGGGAATATCCTCTGACGTATCTAGAGCACACTAGCGAATTGCACCCACAATCACGTACCTACGAGTTTTGGATGCAGATGCAGCAGCCTGAAAGTGAAATTCTGCCGGGCACGAGCGTTACGGTCAATGTGGATATGGCGAAAGCGGGTCTGAGTGATGTTCAAGGTTACCAGTTACCAATGACAACGCTAGAAGCGGGCTCTGAAGCTAATCAGTTCTATGTGTGGAAAATGGAAGACGGACAAGCATTCAAAAGCGAAGTAGAAGTCGACAAAATCAGTGGCCAAGGCGCATTAATCGCTCATGGTGTTGAGCAAGGTGATCGACTCGTAAACTCGAATCTAAGAAAACTCCGTGACGGAATCGAATTGTCAGGAAAAGCAGAATGAACATCGCAGAATATTCAATTAAAAACAAAGTAATCAGCTGGCTGTTTCTAGTCATTTTGGCCATTGGCGGTGTGTCGTCTTTTGGCAACCTATCCCGTTTAGAAGACCCAGCTTTTACCATTAAAGATGCAATGATTATTTCAACTTACCCTGGCGCTACGTCTATGGAAGTTGAAGAAGAGTTAACGTATCCACTTGAAAAAGAGATACGACAACTGCCTTATATCGACAAGATCACTTCAACGTCGTCGAATGGTATGTCTCAAATTATGGTCAGCATGAAGATGGACTACGGTCCAGACGAGTTGCCCCAAATTTGGGATGAAATGCGTCGTAAAATCAACGATCTACAGCCAACACTGCCCATTGGTGTTAATTCAGTTCAGATTATTGATGATTTTGGTGACGTATTTGGTGTGATGATCATGCTGACCGGTGATGGTTACGATTATGTCGAGCTAAAACAGTACGCAGATTACCTAACGCGTGAAATCGAATTGGTTGACGGTGTTGGCAAAGTGAGTATTGCGGGTGACCAACAAGAGCAATTGTTTGTTGAGATGTCACTTGAGCGTTTAGCCGCGCTGAATCTAGATATGTCGATGGTTACTTCACTGCTATCACAACAAAACAGTGTGGTTTCGGCTGGAGAGGTGATGCTGAATGGTCAAAGCCTAACGATCAAGCCTAACGGCACTTTGAGCACGGTTGAAGAGTTAGAAAACCTGATCATTCATGGTCGTGATACGGGCAACCTCATTCGCTTGAAAGATGTCGCTGACGTGACTCGCGGTATCCAAGAAAAGCCAGGTAACGTATTAACTTACAATGGCAAACCAGCGATCAACCTAGGTATTGCGTTCTCTTCAGGCGTAAACGTCGTCGAAATTGGTAACGCGTTAGATGCCGAACTGGATCGTTTAGAAAGCATTAAGCCTGCCGGTGTAGAGCTGAACTACTTCTACAACCAAGCGCAAGAAGTAGACAAATCAGTGGCTGACTTTTTAATCAGCCTAGTAGAAGCCGTTGCTATTGTTATCATCGTACTGCTTTTTGCAATGGGTTTACGCAGTGGTTTGATCATCGGTCTAGTGCTTCTATTGACGGTATTTGGAACCTTCATCCTGATGGATTACAACGATGTCGAACTGCACCGTATCTCACTGGGTGCACTTATCATCGCTCTCGGTATGCTGGTGGATAATGCGATTGTTGTCGTTGAAGGTATTTTGGTTGGCTTGAAGAAAGGCAAAACCAAGCTTCAAGCAGCGAAAGACATCGTGACACAAACACAATGGCCACTATTGGGTGCGACCATTATTGCTATCACGGCCTTTGCACCAATCGGTTTGTCGAAAGACGCGACAGGTGAATTCATGGGCTCACTGTTCTGGGTTTTGTGTTTTTCATTGTTCTTGAGCTGGGTTACAGCGCTAACGCTGACTCCGTTCCTTGCAGAAATGATGCTGAAAGAAGAAGACAAGGTCGATGAGAACGAAGACCCATACAAAGGTATTCTGTTCGTTGTATTCGGCGCGTGTCTGAAAGTAGCACTTCGATTTAGGTGGCTTACCGTAGTAAGTATGGTCGCGCTATTAGCAGTTTCTGTGGTTGGTTTTGGTATGGTGAAGCAGCAGTTCTTCCCGCCATCAAATACGCCCATGTTTTACGTCGATATGTGGATGCCGGAAGGTACCGATGTACGTGAAACGATTAAGCAGACAGAAAAAGTTGAAAGCTACATTCGCCAGCAAGATGACGTTGAGTTTGTAACTACAACAGTTGGCCAAGGCATGCAACGTTTTGCGCTGACATACCAACCCGAGAAAAATTACGAAGCGTACAGTCAACTGCAGGTACGAACGACTGACCGAGACACCATGTTTAAAGTCCTAGAAGGGCTAGACAAGGACTTGGCCAATAAATTTGAACAACCTACGTTCCAATTTAAATTGATTGAGTTTGGCCCGTCGCCAGCGTCAAAAATCGAAGCTCGCATTAGCGGTGCAGACCCGCAGATCCTTCGCAGCATAGCTGTTGAGGTAGAAGATATCTTGTTGGCGGACCCTGGTTCTCGAAATGTGCGTCACGACTGGCGTGAACGCACCAAAGAGCTCGTGCCACTGTTTAACGAATCAAAGGCACGTCGCCTTGGCATTTCAAAGACGGATCTGTCTGAGACACTACAGATGGCGTTTGGTGGCTACAACATCGGTTTACTGCGCGATGGTACGCACATGTTACCTATCGTGGCACGCCTGCCTGAAGAAGAGCGTTTTGACTTTGAATCACTGAACAATGTGAAGATCTGGAGCCCATCACTGCAAACCTACATTCCTGTAGAACAAGTGATCGATGGGGTTGAGCTTCAATGGTCTGAGCCACTGATTCAACGTCGTGACAGAAAGCGTACGTTAACGGTTCTGGCTGATCACGATGTATTGGGTGATGAAACACCAGCTAGCTTGTTTGCTCGCGTAAAACCACAAGTAGAAGCATTGGCTCTACCAGAAGGTTACAGCATCAGTTGGGGCGGTGAGTACGAGAGTTCAAAAGATGCACAAGAATCTCTATTTGGTTCACTGCCAATGGGTTATTTGTTGATGTTTATCATCACTATGCTTCTGTTCAACTCGGTTCGTAAGCCACTTGTAATTTGGTTTACGGTGCCACTCTCTATCATTGGTGTTTCGATTGGTCTGTTAGGTACCAATATGCCATTCAGTTTCACGGCTTTCCTAGGCTTACTGAGCTTAAGTGGCATGATTTTGAAGAACGGTATCGTACTGCTTGACCAGATCAACAGTGAGCTACAAACAGGCAAAGACCCATATTTAGCGGTTGTCGACAGCGCGATCAGTCGTGTACGACCGGTATCTATGGCAGCACTAACGACTATCTTGGGCATGATTCCCTTGGTATTCGATGCATTTTTCGGCTCGATGGCGATTACCATCATGGCAGGCTTAGGCTTTGCTACAGTACTAACGCTAATAGTAGTACCAGTGATGTTCGCCATTCTATATAGAATCAAACCGTCCACTGCGGGTTATTAGGGATTGATATAAAACAGATTCTTTTAAGCCAGCCCAGTCAATTTTGATTGGGCTTTTTTACGGATATGATTTAATAAAACAAGACGAAGATAGGTCCGAACTAAGAGGACGTTGCGATAGCAATGCGTGCCTTAACAAGGATCGTTTTAAAAGATAGGTATTACAAAAGTGGTTAGCCAATGGTAAAGCGGCTTCCGGTATAATAGAGAATAGGGGCTAGATTCTAGATTGCTAGGCGGATATCCAACTCAATCGGCTTTGGCATGGCTAAGTGATAGCCTTGATACATATCGAAGCCTAAACTTTGCATCGCAGTCAGTTGCTGTTGGGTTTCTATCCCTTCGATGACCGTCTTTGCACTGATTTGATTGGCAAGCTTAACTACTAACTCCATTTTTTGAGTATCACCGTTTTCAAAATCCAACATCACAGAGCGATCGATTTTGATGATATGAGGAGTGATATGACGAACACGTTGCTCTGTTGACGCCTGTGCTCCAAAGTCATCAACCGCGATTTGAAAACCATTATCTGCAAGTGAGTGGGCCGCGTTTTTTAAACGCTCTTCACTTTCTACATTAAGTTCGACCAACTCCATGACGATTTGTTCGCACGATAAGTTAAGCTCGTGAAGACGTTTAGCTAACAGAGTGTCTTTTACTTTTTCTGATGCAAACAACTCACCAACGTTTGGAAGAACGTTCAAAAAAAGGTTTAAGTGACGGACCGTCGATTGTGCGAAGTTACGGATGTGAATTGCTCGGCTCAGCCTCTCTACGTTGATTTTGTCTGTGTATGAGGTTTCGTCTGAATGGAAGAAGTGATCTGGGCGAACGACATCACCTTTACAATTGGAAATACGAACCAAAGCCTCTACACCTATCTGAGTCAAAGAAGAATCAAATATAGGTTGGTAGACACTTGTAAGTGTTAAGTCTTGGTATTTCGCAATAAACTGCATATCGGCATCCACAGATATACAACTAATAAATTCACTTCTGTCTGATAAAATCATAATCGCTAATAAAAGGTGTTTATTCAGTGACGAGAATATACGTCACAGTTGTCATAATATTGACAGGTGTTGATAAATTGTCAATTAATAAAAATTAATTTGTCACGGTAACATCTAAATAATTAAAGTCAGCGAAAAATCAGGATGATAAAGGTCATTATGTATTAAGGGTATATATTGCTTAGCTTGTTTAATAGGTTCAGTGAATTTGATGTCTGAGTAACCTATATCATATCAACCCTATCAATATAAAGCCTTAACACGTATACACCTGAAATAAATATGGT
>NZ_AJZM02000026.1 GCF_000272405.2 Vibrio tasmaniensis 1F-187 | reverse complement strand
TTCGAATCCTCCAGGGCGCACCACATTATTAGAGAAAGCCTCGTTTTTACGAGGCTTTTTTTATGTCCGCTATAAATCTGTTGCAACAATGTTAAATTTGTGATGTTTTTAACTTGTTGTATTTAAAGTAATTCTTGATTGCTTCTTTGTTATTCTACCTTTCTCATATCAATTCTCAGAAAAGCCCCGTTTAAGTCACAGTTTAAATATCTAAAAATGACTCATTTGACAGATTTATGTGATCTGATAGGCGAATAATTAACCTTATGTGTGCGTTATCCGTAACAGAACCTTAAACAAAATTGACAAACTTTTACCAATCGAGATAATCCATGGGTCGGGATCACTATTCGCTGAAATCCTGTACGTATGTCAGGATGACGAAGAAAGGAAGCAACATGACTAATATTGGAAGCCTGCTAGGAGATGCGGCGACTCTAATGATAACGGGGATGTCCGTTGTCTTTATTTTCTTAACTATTCTAGTTTACCTCGTTCGGTTGATGTCAAAACTGGTACCAGAAGAAGTACCGGAGCCGATCGCAGCACCTAAAAAAATTCAAAAATCACAATCAAACCCTTCAGCTGTTAGTCCACAGGTAGTGGCAGCAATTTCGGCCGCGGTTCATCAATACCGTGCGTCTACTGCTAAGTAGCATTTAAAGGATTAAAAAGGAGTTTATGAGCATGTCTAAACCACTAGCTATCACAGATGTGGTACTTCGTGACGCGCACCAGTCACTATTTGCTACTCGTATGCGTATCGAAGATATGCTGCCAATTGCGGCAGAACTGGATAAAGTCGGTTACTGGTCACTTGAGACTTGGGGCGGCGCAACGTTTGATTCGTGTATCCGTTTTCTTGGAGAAGATCCGTGGGAACGTTTACGAGAGCTGAAAAAAGCGATGCCCAACACACCAATGCAGATGCTACTGCGTGGTCAAAATTTATTAGGTTACCGTCACTACGCGGATGATGTAGTAGAAAAGTTTGTTGAACGTGCCCATAGTAACGGCATGGACGTATTCCGTATTTTTGATGCAATGAATGACGTACGTAACTTTGAAACCGCAGTGAAAGCAACGATTGATGTTGGCGGCCACGCTCAAGGTACGTTGTCTTACACAACCAGTCCGGTTCACAACTCAGATACGTGGGTTGATTTGGCTAAGCGCCTAGAGGATCTAGGTTGTCATTCACTATGCATCAAAGATATGTCAGGTTTATTAAAGCCTTATGAAGCGGAAGAACTAATCACTCGCATCAAAGCGTCTTGTGATGTACCTCTAGCGCTGCATAGCCACGCGACAACGGGTCTATCAACCGCTACAGCCGTTAAAGCTGTTGAAGCTGGCATTGACATTCTAGACACCGCAATCTCTTCTATGAGCTGTACTTACGGCCATACACCAACCGAAACGGTTGTTGCTATGTTGGAAGGCACAGCGCGCGACACCAATCTTAAGCTTGATCAGATCGAACCCATCGCGGCTTACTTCCGTGACGTACGTAAAAAGTACGCGAAATGGGAAGGTCAGCTAAAAGGTGTCGATTCTCGCATCTTGATTGCTCAAGTTCCTGGCGGCATGTTAACCAACATGGAAGGTCAGCTTAAAGAGCAAGGCGCAGCCGATCGTATGGACGAAGTGCTTGAAGAGATCCCGCGCGTACGTAAAGAATTGGGTTACATTCCTTTGGTAACACCTACTTCTCAAATCGTGGGCACTCAAGCAGTTATCAACGTCTTAACCGGTGAGCGCTATAAGAGCATCACTAAAGAGACTGCAGGTCTACTGAAAGGCGAATACGGTCAAGCGCCTGCTGAGGTTGATGCTGAACTGCAAGCGAAAGTGTTAGATGGTGCTGAGCCAATCACGTGTCGTCCTGCTGATTTACTTAAGTCTGAAATGGATACGTTAACGACTGACCTTTTAGAAAAAGCGAAATCAGATGGCATTTCACTCGCTGAAGATACCGTTGATGATGTGCTGACATACGCACTCTTCCCACAAGTAGGTCTTAAGTTCCTTAAGAACCGTCGTAATCCTGAAGCCTTTGAACCTGCACCGACTGCAGAAACGACAGCTCCTGCT
Source organism: Vibrio tasmaniensis 1F-187 (assembly GCF_000272405.2). Lineage (GTDB taxonomy): Bacteria > Pseudomonadota > Gammaproteobacteria > Enterobacterales > Vibrionaceae > Vibrio > Vibrio tasmaniensis_A. The sequence continues at coordinate 2,006 of NZ_AJZM02000026.1, read as the reverse complement.
GCGGCTGCACCACAACCTGTTGCTGGCGGCATTGAAAGCTACAGCGTGAAGGTTGATGGTCAAGTTTATGATGTTGAAGTTGGCCCTCAAGGTGAACTGACATCGGTATCTCCATCAGCGAAACCTGCACAAGCGGCTCAAGCAGCACCTGCTGCGGCTTCTGATGCAGAAGCCGTTCCAGCTCCGTTAGCGGGCAACATCTTCAAAGTTATCGTTCAGCCGGGTGCTGAAGTGGCTGAAGGTGATGTGCTACTGATCTTGGAAGCGATGAAGATGGAAACCGAAGTTCGTGCTGCTCGTGGTGGTATCGTTCAAGAGTTGAATGTTAAAGAAGGCGATGCAGTTACTGTAGGCGCTCCACTACTAAGCTTAGCGTAAGGGAGTCCCATGGAAGGATTGATGACCTTATGGTCTGAAACAGGTATTGCTAACTTTGAGTTCGGCCAGATCTGTATGATGTTGGTCGGTTGCTTACTGTTGTTTTTGGCAATTCGCAAAGGATTTGAACCGTTACTTCTACTGCCGATTGGTTTTGGTGCCGTATTAGCAAACATTCCAAATGCTGGGTTTACTGATCCAGGTGGTTTGCTTTACTACGTTTACTACATTGGTATTGAAACGGGTATTTTCCCACTGCTGATCTTTATGGGTGTTGGTGCAATGACGGACTTCGGTGCGTTGATTGCTAACCCTAAAACGTTATGGCTAGGGGCTGCAGCTCAGTTTGGTATCTTCGCAACGCTATTTGGTGCGATCTTGCTGAACTATGTTCCAGGAATGGAATTCTCAATGGCCGATGCTTCGTCAATTGCGATCATTGGTGGTGCCGATGGTCCAACCGCGATCTTCTTGGCGAGTAAGTTATCTCCTGACCTATTAGGTGCCATTGCGGTAGCGGCTTATAGCTACATGGCGTTGGTTCCTATTATTCAGCCGCCAATTATGAAAGCGCTAACGACGCCTGAAGAACGCAAGATTAAAATGGCGCAGTTACGTCACGTCGGTAAAGCCGAGAAGATCCTTTTCCCGCTTGCTGTACTACTGATGACGATTCTGTTCCTACCTTCAGCAACACCTCTAGTGGGTATGTTCTGCTTGGGTAACTTAATGCGTGAAGCGGGTGTGGTTGATCGCCTTTCAAAAACAGCTCAAAACGAACTGATTAACGTCGTAACTATTTTCCTAGGCCTAGGTGTTGGTTCTAAGCTTCAAGCGGATACGTTCTTGAACTTAGAGACACTAGGTATTCTAGGTTTAGGTGCGGTGGCGTTCAGTATAGGTACAGCGGGCGGCGTATTAATGGCTAAGCTACTTAATCGCTTCTCTAAAGAAGACATCAACCCACTGATTGGCGCAGCTGGTGTATCAGCGGTTCCGATGGCGGCTCGTGTTGTAAACAAGGTTGGTCTTGAGGCAAATCCTCAAAACTTCTTGTTAATGCATGCGATGGGCCCGAACGTGGCAGGTGTACTTGGTAGTGCGGTTGCCGCAGGTATTCTATTAGCTCTCGTGGGCTAATGAACTGCTGGGTCATGTGTCGTTACGTTAATTGGTCGTCAATTTACGAATGAGCGGTTAACTTCGCCTTATTAAATGGTTTATAGTCAAAGGGATGCTTTCGCATCCCTTTCTTTTTATCAATTAGGGTGTTTGCTCACTAGGGCTTTTATCAATCAAGGAAATGTGGAAATGGAAAATAAACAGATAGCGATTACTCAATTCGGCGGCGTCGAAAACCTCAGTATTCAAACCCGTGCTATTCCAGAGCCTAAGGCTGGAGAAGTCGTGGTTAAAGTTTCCTTTTCGGGCATTAATCCAATTGATGTTAAAACCCGTGCTGGTCTAGGTTGGGCTGCAGCACAGAACAAAGATAACCTGCCTTGGGTACCTGGTTATGACATTTCAGGGCAAATTGTCTCGCTAGGCGAACAGGCAGAGCGTTTTACTGTTGGTGATAACGTTGCTGGCTTTATTGGTTTCCCACTGCAAGGTGGCGGTTACAGCCA
>NZ_AJZM02000025.1 GCF_000272405.2 Vibrio tasmaniensis 1F-187 | reverse complement strand
GTAAGTTTGTGACGCTTTCAGAGCGAATCTCAGCTCGAATTAACATCGTTCAAACTCACCCTAAAAGGCACACCGTAACGGCTAAAAGTAAACTAAATTCAGCATTTCGAATTACGAATCTCGAGTGTGATTCGAATGATGTTGTAAATCGCATAACCAAAGAATCAATAAAACTAAGACGATGGAATCATCCGGTGCGCTAGACATAGTAAAACTCACAAGAAATGGCGTAACTCAAGCATAAAACAGCTTCAAAGAATCGAGAATAAAAGAGATCGTTCCTTTCCCATAAAATGGACGAAGTTCTTTAATGGAAAGAACGATCCGACAAACGAACGAAGTAAGGTGCGTCAGAAAGAACCTTGAGGCGACACTGCAGACCGGCTTTTT
>NZ_AJZM02000024.1 GCF_000272405.2 Vibrio tasmaniensis 1F-187 | reverse complement strand
GCTCGCTTGCTCTTGGTAAATTTTGTCACAACCAATATGTTTAAGCTGTTCAAGTTGAACATAGAGCGTTTGGTCTTGAGTGCTGACACGAGCATAGCCAATTTTCATGAAAAGCCCCTTAAAATGAACATTAAGATAATTAAACATTTAGTGTACATGTTCATGTGCTATTTCAAAGACTAATTGGACAGTATTGAGATGGGTGAAATGTAATGTTCATAAAGTTACACCTTAATGAACATTGATTAAAAAAACCTTAACCATTGCAACAATGATTAAGGTTTCTAGCAAAAGGTTGGTTTGTGTTTGGGTGAGCACTAAGTGCAGTTACGTTAAATCGCTATGTAACTCAAAAGGAATTTAAATAACACCAGATACCCCAAAATCATGGAGATAGGCTTTAGCCAAAAGAAGAAAAGGGTAGGCCAATTAATCCAAAGAGGCGCTTGAAAAAGCTCATCTCGACCAGAAAGCTCCTTCTCTTTACAGCGAGTAAAAAAGCCCCAAGCAAAACTGGCATAGAAATAATGAAACAGATCAAAAATCAAACCGGCCACAAAGGAGATTAAGGCGATAACCAACGTCTTATCTATAATATAGCTAGTTTCATTTTTTATAGTGAACACCCAGCAAACAGCTATACCGGCAAACGCAAGTTGACGACACACGGAGCTTAGAGAACCACTAAAGGTATAATAATTTTCTCTCGAATCACTTAATTTCATCATCTTCTTTCGTAAGGATTCCTAGGCCCACCACTACTAGTACCGCGATCATGTTTCGCCTGACCAGGACCTTGATCACGACTTGGTGTAATAGGTCTTGGCTGTTGTGGTTTATTCTGTTGTTCTTTAGATGCCATTATTTCTCAGTATAAATAATCAAATATAAGCTTTTAAAATTATACACTTGGAAATATTCAAGTAAACTTAATATCTAAAATTTTAATGAAATACGATGAACGATCACATCAGGATTCCAAAAGTGGTGTGTTCACTATTTCTATTATGTAAAATCCGCAAGTTTGTTGTCAGAAACAGCACTCAGAACGCCTAAAACGCTCATAGCGAAGGATTCGGACACTTGACAAGGAAATATGCTTCCAGAATGCCTGGTAAGTTTGTGAAGCTTTTAGTCCACTCGCATCGAAAATCAACATCTTTTAGATTCAACCAAAACTCATACTGAATCAACGAAAAATTCAATCTTAGTGAGCCGTCGATGATTAAGGCGAAAGCCTACCGAGCCAAATCTCGGCTGACTGATTTTTGGACGAAAATCAGTTTTAAAAAATCGAAAATAAGCAAACCACGAATAACTTCAGGTATGGAAAATTGCTAAACTTGGTGTCCAATTTTGCTAGAACAGATCATATAACTGAACTGGTGAAAGATAAGGTTAAAGTGAATTCAACCTTATCTTATCTCTACTTTTCGCTCTTATTTGACCTCGAAACAGCCATCAATGTCTCGTGGTCTCATGCTTTTTAATAGAAAGCAACTACTCTCATCTGACGGAATTGCTAAGTGATTCGACTTACAATTATCATCCAGTAAGTTAGGCTCCTTAATCAAGCGAACTTTCCAATTCGGCATATCTTCTGGTGCCTTAAATTTATCAACAATCCCTTGTAGATCATCATCTTTCAGCCTACTAATAAGATTTTTTAAATAAATCGAGTACTCCCCATTGTTTCCGTAAATATAAAATTCTAGAGCTCTTAGTGTGCCGTCAATTAGACAACGTTTATTAGCTCTAACCACATTCCAAAATGACCACCAATATTCATAGTAACTAAAATCTCCATCCTTATTTGAAATTGTAAGCAAAGCTCTCCTCATTAAGTTAGAAACATCGGAGTCACTATTGAAATTCTCTACAATGACTTTTTTAACTATTTTTAAATCGTCAATTGAAAATGATGAAAGATTATTTTTATTAAAGTTTATGCAATTTAGAGCAAAGTCAATCTTACCTTGTAACAAGTTCGTATCTTCAACAGAAAATATTACACTCTTATTATTAATATCTAGATTGATTATTTTTGATTTAAGAATTTCTTCTTCTACTTGTTCTTTCTGAAAATATGACCTAACCCTATTACTTCTTAGGTAACCATATATATCATCACAGCCTTCTGAAAGTTCTGATATTAAATTAATAACCCCATCAAAAGTTTGAGGACTACGGATTATTGCAGGTCTAACACCTGTTTTCACTAAATCCCCTCGAGAAACAATATTCCGAATTACTCTCATCCAATCATAAAATGCATCTAAACTAAAATCTTTAGATTTCAGCAAAAATTCTGTTTGCGCAAAAAAAAGGGCTTTCTGAGTATATGATGCATTGTTTGCTTCAAAGCAAATAGCAGTGAAGATGTCTCCATCAGGTTTATGCTGGAAAAGCGGAAACTCTATCGATAAGTTCACATTATTTTTTTTAAGTTCGTAGTACTTGTTAAATGCTTTGCATAAGTACTCAAAACTATCAGAATCAAACATTGAAGGTTTTACTAGGTTAGGATTATCCTGCAACTTTCTTATCTCAGACATTCTATTATCAGCTTTAGATACAGATTTCCTACACATTATGGTAGTTGCAATAAAGCGAATAAATGCAGAGTCTACATTTATATGATTATCTCCGTTCCAAAATAGATCAGTCCAAGAAGTATCAATTTTCAATGCGAAAGAATCAACAAAATCGACATCACCTTCCCAAAGATGATCGTTAATATGTTTTTGAAATGATGCTTTAAAATTTTCAAATGATGAAAGCAATTTCCCTCTAGCATTCATCTTAATATACAAGTCATCAGTCAACCCAATACCTTCAAGCTCTATATGGTAAAAACTAATAAGGTTCTCATCTCCAGTTAAACGCTCCCAAAGATCATCTACGTCATGAAATATCTCATGTATAGAATCAATTGTACGTAACATGGAGTCTATGGTTGGGTCTTTTTTCCAAGACAGAAAAAACCACGATGAATCAATAATATATTCACTTGGATCAGATCCATATTGAAAATTTATCTTGTTCGATACTAAAGAATGACAAAACTCTCGGGAACTAATCCTAGTTTCATAAGTAAATTTTTTTAATATCTCAATATTAGCTTTGTTTAAGACTTGCTCTTTTACAGCTGCATACCAATGCAATAAAAACAGTGTCGTTAACCGTTGCTGCCCATCTAGAGGGTGAGAAATTCCAGCCTCCAAATTTCCATATATGAAGTCTAATTTTATGGGGTGATGCTCCGTGATGCTTTCAAATAGAGCGTTAAGAAAGTTATTTCTAATCTCTTCTTTGTCTTTTCTTCCCTGAGCATAATCTCTTTGAATAATAGGAATTTCTATTTTATGATTACTCAATAGTTCCCAAAAATTTGTTACATCACCCTCATGTTGGTTAGTATTCATTTATGATACCTTCTCAATATAATCACATAGAACGGATTCAAGATCTTTATAGTAATGCTCTCTATCATCTTGTGTCCAAAATGAAATTTTCGGAGGATAAGAGCTAAAATACTTCAAAAAAACATTTTTCGTACAAATAGGAATGAATGTCCCACTTTTTTCTCTATCAATGATAGTCTTTCTTTTTAGAGGGAACACTGCATTCTTATATCCTCTGTTCGTTTCAGAATCTAATAAAGCAAGGTTGGATATATCATTTATATCCGTATCTTTTAAATACGAATTGAAATGATCTACTATTTTAAAGAAAATCATCTCAAAGTCATCAACATCAAAATCGAAATTATCAGCTTCTTCTTTTAACTGTTGACCATCTATATCACTTACATCAATAAATATTTTTGCATCCTTTAACCAATTATTTCCATTTTGTGGAATAGAGTCGGATATAGATGTTATATGTTCAATATCCCAACGCTCATTTTTAAACAAGTCAAAAGGAAAGTACGAGTTGTCATTTTCATTATTCAACATAGTAAGTACATTATATAGTAATAATATTGGTTTCACCTTCTTATCACCATATTGTAGGTTTTCTAAGTTAACCCCCTTAAGAACACCTTTTATTTCATAATCCAAAAGAATTCTAAATTCATTCTTAGTCAAACTAGATGATTTCTCGTAAAGATCTTTAATAGTAATAGCATCTACTGAAATTAAGTAGCCAATCTTATGGTATAACTCTCGTTCTTCAAACCATTCCTGAAATCGCTGAAAATATCTTTTTATTTCCAGCCAATTCTTTTCTATAGTTTCTTGGTTTTTATTTTTGAATTTCTTATTGAAAAACCTAAAGGTTGAATAATTATCTGTTTCATCTTTTTCGTCGTTCATAAGTTCAAATATAAACTCTATTCTATTTACATATGATTTATTACCATTCAAAAAGTACCAGAACTTATCATCTTGTAAAGAATGCTCTATATGGTCCCAACCCGTAGATATTTCTAGTTGTTTCAGTCTTATTCGATCATTTTTATTATTATCAAAGTTTGAACTATTTAAGAATAGTGCTTTTATTAACTCTGAGTTTGTTAGAGGAATTTTCCCTATATTAATCCTAGTAAATATTGATATCGAGTTATCTTCATTGCTCTCATACCAAATAACTTTTGAATTAAATTTAAATCTTGATTCAAAATCATTAATATCAAAATTTATTTGTTCATCAAACCAGTCACAAATTGTTTTATACGCATTAGATATATAGTAAAAGTCAATATTACTATTATCTGAAGTTCCTTTATCTAGGTTGATAAGAAAGTTGGTTGAATTTTCTCTTGTCTCATAACCCAATCTAAATAGTTTTTCTGGTTCTACAAATCGGCTATTCAAGAAATGTAGTATTAAATATATTGTTGTTAAACGCTGTTGCCCATCAATAACTTCATACTGTTCATTATCTTTCTTTTTAACAACTATTGGTTGTAAGCAATACCACGTTTTTTCATTATCATCATTAACGAACCTAGGCCGAAACTCAGAAATGTCGTTTAGTAGGTCCCTAACCTCTTTAGGTGTCCAACGATACCCTCTCTGGTACGATGGTATATAAAAGTCTATATCTCTAATTTCATTTATTGTCTTGAGCGTCAGAAGGTTATCCATTAAATGACCCTTTGCTAATATTCTTATAATAGTGATTAAAACCTCTCCTAGATAGTAGCCTTATGCAATCTAAATGAAGAGGGGTTCATATCGAAAATATGAAACAACTAGCACCATAATACCCTTTAGTTTTTTTGGGGACAAATCTAAGGTTGTTTTTGTGACTACAATATCTTTTTTATCAATATGATAGAGAACCGGCGACGGTGTCGCCTGAGCGGCCTACGGCCGAAAACAAAGAGACTCAACCTTCTAGGGTGCTTTGCATGAATCGTTTATCCTATAGGCCATGTATCCGAATAAGCCCATTAAAAAACTCTTCAATACTAACGATAATTGGCTGAGCTACCCTAATAAACATCGGAAAACTTTCAAACGTCACCAAGATGCTCGTTTGGAGTACCGCCGCTTTTGGATCTAAAGAGTATCGATGCAGTTATGCTAACTGCACTCATCACAAATACATTCACCAAACGTATAAATCTCGCTTTTTCAGCAGTTGTGGCATTAAAGCGACAGAGCCGTGGATACGAAAGCAACAACATGTCTTTCCTGAGTGGCAGTGGTAGCACTAGCCACTAAGTTAACAGTTATATCAGATACCTTTCTGACACAGATTTAAATGCCCTATCGACTAGTTCGATATAGATTAGTTTTACATTGCTTGCAGTAATGTATACGCATATTACTATCAACCTTCCCAAAGCCGGTTTCCCATATATTATGTGAACCACATTTATGGCATGAGATCCCTCTTCCTTTAGTCGGATTATAGTTATCAATGTAAGCATCAACGGTTGGCCAACTTTCCCAATTCCGTTTTATACGTGCAGAGTTCCACATAAAGAATCCAACTACGACTAAAACAAATAACCAAAATTCCATTTATCACCCTCATAAAAAAATCAATAAGTACACATTATCAAATCGATAAAATGCAATCACTCACATAAAGACCAATAGACAACTAAGTTCACAAAACAGATTGCTTTCTATTCATCTGCTCGGCGCAATCCCGTAGCTGGCGTAGCCAGTCGGAGGGTGAGCAAGCGGAATATCGCAAATCTTTTTCTATGGCACTGTCACTGTAAAGCGACTTCTTTTATAGATCGATCAAGTTAAACATACGTACTGAACTGACGCGCTACGCTTGTCGGATTTGGGCGATGGATAACTATTCGCTCGTTCCTCACGAAAGTTCCCCACACTCAAATCTGAGTAAAGAACCCTTTTTGTCTATTAATTCTTATGTCTATTAATTCTTTTGTTTTGCTTACCTGTTTCTCTGTAGGGTTCCCTTTCAATAATTCTTTAGGAATCCATGTAATAAAATCTTTAGGGGGTAGGAGATCTATGAGTTTTTGACGATTGTGATAGGAATTTCAGAGGAATTTTTACTTAATGGGTATGGTGATGAATCGTATTTTGAGAAGAAGATCACACTGGATTTATTCCAGGTGTATTGAGTCCTACCAAACTAACGGTATGAATGAAATTTAAAGGGGTTATTCAGGAGGAGTGTAATCTTCCCATTCTGGTATATCAGAAATCTGGGCTTCATCGAGAAGCTGATTGATATGATCAACTCTAGAAGAAGCTGCTTGTTGAGTTGCTTTGCTTTCTTTACTCTTCTTTCTTAGGTTACGGTTGAGCATTGCCTTTGCTTTGCTGTAGAAGAGTCCAAACTTCTCAAGGACAAACTCGTACTTGTTAGCAATTTGTCGAGGTGCAGACTCGCCTTCAATCAGAACGAATTGAGCGGTTGATATTAGTCGTCCGGATTTTTTTGCTTTACTGATTAATTCGGTGACGTAATTGACGCAACGCCCCATTCTTGCGGCGATCTGCTTTCGGCTTGGGAACGCGCATTGATTAGAAAGGTTGTAAAAGGTGGATATAGCAATCAATAAAGACTTCTCATCTGCTGGGATGCTTTCATCGCAAGCAACTGCATCAGTCAGTTGGTTGTGATGTTCGAGAAACTTGAGGGTTTGATTAGATGAGGTCATGACACATACCTTCTACATCCGACCATAAATGTGTTTGAACATTGGTTGAATGTGAATACAGGCTGTGTCTATTTTGAATGAGTTGCAGAATGCAACTAGGTTGATTTTTCATGGTTTTGATTCCGCAAGTTAAAGGTTTGCTTAGATTCCACTCCAAGCTAGAATTAACTATAATCAGATTCAATAAGAAGATCAAACATTTATTTCAGATACAAAAAAAGCTAAACCCTTGCGGAGATTTAGCTTTTTTGCAAATGCTATATAGTTAGATTGGAGGTCTAACACATTCTAATTTTGAAAAATACACTACATAAAAGGCTATGTAGTAACGTGCTATGTAATGCACTTTACTTCAAAACTAGAGTAATTATAGGCTTCAGATTTTCGTATGTATATATTTAATTAGATGAAAGTACAAAAGTGTTATTTAGCAGGACATTTGTAGTTTTCCACAAGCTTCCCCAATCACTTTTACGTTTGAATACTCACACTCGATCTCTTCTGTTTTGTACCTTGAATTATGACTTTTTAATTTTAGCCCTTTAGGAGTGTTTTCTAGTTCTTTTAGCCTAACCATTCCATCATGTACAAAAACATAAACACTTCCATCTGAGATCTCTGTTATAGATCGATCAACAAATACTATAGATCCATTAGTGTAAGAAGGTTCCATTGAATCACCACTTACTTTTACGGCAATAGTGTCATGTGGCTTTTTGATTAAGCTTTCTTGAATGAATAGTTCCTCAGCTTCTTCTAAAAAAGGAATATCACCAGCTCCGGCTGCTGCTGATATGTATTTGAAGTAAGGTATCGATACCATCTGAGGTTGTGTTTTTAGGTTTGAGCCATCCGTCATCAAAGACGCGAGGGTGACCTTAAAATACTCTGCTAGTTTTTGAGCGCTCTCAGCTTTGGGTTTTGAAATTTCCAATTCCCATTTGGATATAGCTCCAGGCGAAACTCTTATTTTTTTCGCTAAGGCTTCTTTTGTTAATTTAGCGTTGTTTCTTAGTTTTTCTATCTTCTTACCAACAGTATTCATCATTAATCTGCATACGTAATATTTTGAAGTATGATCTCATTTGTTTTCAATACATACGTCTTGATTTTAGGTACGTTTGTCTTGATTTGTGTGTTTTACTGATTTATTATTCACCACACTGATCAAATGATCAGGTATGGATAGAGTTTTTATGAAACAAGAAATTAGCAAAAGTACCCAGCTAACCGTGGCACTCGATCATGAGACCAATATTCGCTTGGAAGGGTCAGCATCGGCCTATGGTCGAAGCAAACGAATTGAAGCTCTGTTTGTGTTGCGTGCGTTTTATCGCTTACCAACCGACAAGCAGAATGACATTTTGTCTCCCGATAATGGGCTCGACAAAATCTAGTTTTATCTCGCTCCTTGTGTGAGTTCAGATTAGGAGTGAAGTCTCATCATGAGACTCGAAGGTGGGCTGCCTTCACTACTGCAAAAAGCGCCGCAGAGGGGCG
>NZ_AJZM02000023.1 GCF_000272405.2 Vibrio tasmaniensis 1F-187 | reverse complement strand
CCAGCCAGCATAAGGCTGGCTGTTTGGTTTTAGTGATAGGTGTAGAGTTTTGGTCGTCTGTTATTGCTTGTTTCTCAGTTAACGGACTCTATTCTATGGATAGATCGTGGCGCCCAACGTTGTCGTTATGCGTTTTGAGATTCGCTTACTGCTACAGCCAATGCAACTGTCGCACCGACCATTGGGTTGTTACCCATACCGATGAAGCCCATCATTGCCACGTGAGCCGGAACAGAAGAGCTACCTGCGAACTGAGCATCAGCATGCATTCTGCCCATGGTATCTGTCATGCCGTAAGACGCTGGGCCTGCTGCCACGTTATCTGGGTGCAATGTTCTACCTGTACCGCCGCCTGAAGCAACTGAGAAGTAAGGTAAACCTTGGCGAGTACGTTCTGCTTTGTAGATACCTGCAACAGGGTGTTGGAAGCGCGTTGGGTTAGTTGAGTTACCCGTAATACTTACATCCACTTCTTCTCTGTGCATGATTGCCACGCCTTCACGTACATCATCAGCGCCGTAACACAAGATCTCTCCGCGAGGGCCTTGTGAGAAGCGGCGACGTTCTGTTTCAACAAGCTCGCCTGTTTGGTAATCGTACTGAGTGCGTACATAGGTAAAACCATTGATGCGAGAAATTAAGTAAGCTGCATCTTTACCTAGGCCATTGAGTATTACCTTTAATGGGTTGTGACGTGATTTGTTGACGTTGAGTGCGATTTTTATTGCACCTTCTGCAGCAGCAAAAGATTCATGGCCCGCAAGGAAAGCAAAACAGTGGCTCTCTTCATTGAGAAGACGCGCAGCTAGCGCACCGTGGCCGATCCCTACTTGGCGTTGCTCAGCAACACTGCCGGGTTTGGTGAATGCTTGAAGGCCTTCACCAATGATATTCGCTGCTTGTTCTGCGCTGGTGGCTTTGCGAAATAGCGCCAGTGCTGAACCAAGGATATAAGCATCGGCAGCGCTTTCAAAAGCGATAGGCTGGGTGTCCATCACCAAAGCTTTTGGATCAACGTTGTGGGCTTTGCAGTATTGGTTCGCTTGCTCTAAAGAGTCGAAGTTCATTTCTGCCAATACGCGAGTTACCGATTCATTAAATTGAGTGTTCATCATATCTTTCCTCTAAATTGGCAAAATTAGTGTTGGCGTGGGTTAATGGTGGTAACGGCTTCATCGAAGCGACCATAAGTCCCCGTCGCAAGGTCAGCAGCTTCATTAGCTGGCATGCCTTGGTTAATCGCCTTCATCATTTTGCCGAGGTTGAGATATTCGTAGCCAATCACTTCGCTGTGATCATCAAGTGCAAGCTTGGTCACGTAGCCTTCTGCAAGCTCTAGGTAACGAACGCCTTTCGCTGAAGTTGAATAGCTGGTGCCTACTTGGCTACGTTGTGTTTGACCTAAGTCTTCCAATGCTGCGCCAATTTCTAGGCCGCCTTCAGAGAATGCGGATTGAGTTCGACCGTAAACGAATTGCAGAAAGATTTCACGCATCGCTACGTTGATTGCATCACACACCAAGTCAGTATTCAGAGCTTCAAGAATGGTTCTTCCTGTGAGGATTTCGGCTGCCATCGCGGCTGATTGAGTCATGCCTGAACAACCAATCGTTTCGATTAGCGCTTCTTCGATGATGCCGTTTTTTACGTTCAGCGTTAGTTTTGCTGCACCTTGTTGTGGTGCACAAGTGCCTACGCCATGGCTTAAACCAGAAATAGCGATGACATCTTTTGGGCTAACCATGGCGCCTTCAACTGGAATTGGCGCTGAAGTGTGAAGATCACCCCTTTGAATAGGGCACATTGATTGAATTTCTGAAGAGTAGTGCATAATGTTTTCTCACTGATAGAGCCATTTAAGACCTAGGGCGTTGAGAAAACAGGACGTGTTGGAAGAGGTGCGGCTAATTCACTACAGATCTTGAGTATCGATCATCCAAAGGTGACATGAAGCTCAGTCTTAATAGACTAAGTCCATTCCAAAATGGAGGAGTAGCGATACATCCAACAGTATTACCTGTTTTCGATTCTGTAGGAGTCATTAGCACGGTTCAAAAGAACGGGCGGTTGAAGCAAAAGCTTAGGTGGAACCCCATCACCTGATGGCTATAGATTAGATCTTAATCACACTTTTGTGCAAGCGAATGTTTAGAGCGATTTCGACTATAAACAGAGTTCATTATATTTCGATAAGTATAAAAAAACGCCAATAACGAGCTCTGATTAGAGACATTATTGACGTTTTTTAGAAAACTTCAGCTAATTAAGCGGCATCTTCTTCTGCGTCTTCAACAGCTTCAAGCTTCTTTTCTTTTTTCGGAGCTGGTTTACGCTTAGCACCTAATGCGTAAAGAACTTCTTCTTTGTTCTTCGCTAGGTACATAGCAAGCTCTTCTTGCTTGCCTTCATCTTCAACTAAATCGCTTTTGCTTAATAGTTCAAAAAGCTCATCAGCCATATCCAGCATTTTGTCGTATGCGTCAGCTTCGGCTTTAGAGGTAAAAGTCATTTTCTCTTCTCCGTTGCGTTCGACCACGTACTTGACGATAACAGCCATGGTTAATCCTCTAAGTTTGATAAATTTTACTGGCTTTTTATACAGTTTCTGATGTTAAAAGTCCAGTTGGAGCCCTAACAATGCGGCCTCAATCTTGATGTGTAGCCCAGTCTTCACAATAACTCATGAAAGATTTCAGTAGCGGGCTTTGATATTTGTCTTTATGGACCAGCATCCAGAATCGACGTTTCATGTCGAGTGGGACATCGAGTGCTTTCACTCGGCCTGAGTCAATTGCTCGTTGCGCAGCCAGCCGTGATAAACACGCGAATCCAAGATTGGCAGAAACAGAATTGATGATCGCCTCAGTCGTGTTGAGCTCAAAGGATTCATACCAATGTTCGATACGCGGTGCGACGGCACGCAGGAAAAACTCGCGAGTGCCTGAACCAGACTCACGTAAAATCCAATGACTATCTTCTAAATCGCTTAAAATCACTTTTTCTTTTGAATTGAGAGGGTGTTGATTACTAACAATAATACACATTTCATCGCTACTGAACTGGCTAGAGATCAACTCCGGATGGAGTGTTTTTCCTTCAATTAAAGCGATATCCAGTTCATAATCCACCAACTTTTGGCAGATCAGCGCACTGTTTGAAATGAATAAGCTCTGATCTTGATGCTGAGTTAGCTCGCGAAAGCCAGACAGAATAAACGGTGCGACCTGATTACCAATTGTGTCACTCGCACCGACCTTTAGATTGCCACTTAAAGGCTGGTCGTCACGGAACAAAACATCAATACCAGCAGCACGATGTAATATCTCATCCGCCAAAGGAAGAAGCTTTTGTCCTTCTTGATTGAGAATTAATCGGTTATTAACCCGGTCAAATAGAGAGTGACCGAGTTGTTTCTCCATTTCGCCTAGCGCCATGCTGACAGCGGCCTTAGACAGAAACAGAGCCTCAGAGGCTGCGGTCAATGTCGAGTGCTGGGTAATGGTGACAAACACTTTGAGTTGTTTGATTGAAATATTAGCCATCAGGTTCCTAGTTTTACGCTGCTGGAGGAAAGGTATCGTTCAGTATTAATGAACATTTGTTATATATAATTGGATATTGTTTAACGAAGCGCAAGCGTATTATGGCTTCAACAAGCTGATGAGTTCACAAGTTTAGTGAATTAAGTTTAAGAGAGGCTGACATGATTCAACGTATTAAATATAGATTAACAGGAGCTCCAACTCCCATGGCAGGGTTAGCACTCGCAATTGCAAGTTTAGGCTGGTGTTGGGATGGTGTTTTAGTCGCACAAGGTATTTTGCACACACCGGGTTTGGTGCAGTGGGTCAGTGCTGGTATTGCGGCGGTATTGCTTCTTGTTTTAGCTGTGAAATTTTTGATTCACGGCCACTTATTACGTGAAGACCTTGCTCACCCTGTTGTCGGCAGTGTTGTACCCACATTCGCAATGGGTTGTATGGTGGTGTCTGCTTCGTTGGCTCCGATCTCTCAATTCTTACAAGAAGCTGTGTGGCTCGCTTCGGTAGCGTTACATGTCGTGTTCTTGGTGAGCTTCTTATACCACAGAGCTAAAAACTTTGAGATTCACCACATGGTGCCAAGTTGGTTTGTGCCACCAATCGGTATTATCGTGGCAGACGTTTCTTTTTCAGGTAACCCGATCTTAGAACCCGTTGCTCACGCGACTTTAGTCTTTGGCTTATTGGTTTATGCGGTAATGCTACCTCTCATGATTTACCGTTTGATCTTCTCTCATGAAGTGCCTGACGCAGCAAAACCAACCATTGCGATTATGGCGGCACCAGCAAGTCTATCTTTAGCTGGCTACCTAACGGTGACGGCAAATCCTTCGCCAGTGATCATTGGGTTACTCTTTGGTATTGCAGTGTTGATGACGTTTATTATCTACATCGCGTTTTTCAAACTACTTCGTCTGCCATTCAGCCCGGGCTATGCGGCGTTTACATTCCCAATCGTGATTGGTGCAACGGCGTTATTCAAATTGGCGGCTTGGATGCAAACTGTTGGTGTGGAAACTCACTATGTAGATCAAGTGTTCAACCTAGCGTATCTAGAATTGATTGTGGCAACGTTTGTAGTGGGTTATGTGGCGGTTCGTTATTACATGAATTACAAACCTCACCGTGTTCTAAGTGCGGTAGGCAGTAGATTGTAAGAAGCAATAGTTCAAAAGATAAACGGACCTTAAGTTTTCAGTATTTCATAAGCTTATATTCCTAATCCAAACTCGGTACTTATGCTAATCTGGCTTTATATTGTGGCAAGATTAGCGTGAGTGCACTTTGTTTACTGTTTACCATTCCAATAAAGTCGATACTTTAAAAATCCTTCTCGTTCACTTAATTAAAAGTGACCCTTTGGCCAATCCTTTCGAAAAAGAGCAGATCTTGGTTCAGAGCCCAGGCATGTCTCAATGGCTTAAGATGGAACTCGCCAAAGAGTTTGGCGTAGCAGCAAATATCGATTTCCCACTTCCAGCAACCTTCATTTGGGATATGTTTACCCAAGTGCTTCCTGATGTACCTAAACGCAGTGCTTTTAACAAAGAAGCGATGACGTGGAAGTTGATGAGTTTGCTACCCGCTAAGCTTGACCACCCTGATTTTCTTCCTTTACAGCGCTATCTTGAAAACGACGAAGATGATTCGAAGTTGTACCAATTGGCAGAGAAAATTGCTGATATCTTCGATGGCTACTTAGTGTATCGACCTGAATGGATGGCGATGTGGGAAGCGGGAGAGTCCGTTGCAGAACTTATCGATGAGGAAGGGCAGCAAGAGCACCCTTGGCAACCGATTTTGTGGCAAGAGCTCTATGATCAAACTCTGTCCCAAGGCCAATCTAAATACCACCGTGGCAACTTGTATCACGACTTCATTGAAGCGCTAGCCAATCAACAAGGCCAACTGCAGCATCTGCCTAAGCGCTTATTTGTGTTTGGTATTTCTTCGCTGCCTCCTCGTTATATGGATGCGTTGAAAGCTCTAGGTGAGCAGATTGATGTGCACTTGATGTTTACCAATCCAAGTAAGCCTTATTGGGGTGATATCAAAAGCCTCAAAGATTTAGCAAGATTCGATGCTAAGCAGCGTAAAAAGCTCGCCTTGTCTAACAACATGGTTTCATCAGTTGGCTCGTCTTCCTTAATGGAAGGGGGGAAGTATGAAGTGCATGATGAACTGCATATTGATAATGCCATTGGAAATAACTTATTGGCTTCGATGGGAAAATTAGGACGAGATAACTTACTTTTGCTCTCTGAGGGAGATACTGAGGAGTATCAATTTTTTATTGATGTAGAGCGAGATGGCTTATTGCATCAAATTCAAAGAGATATCCTTGAATTGGAAGAGCATCGCAATGATGAAATTTTAGACTCCAGTAACCATAAACAGGTGGTTGAGCTTGGCGATCGCTCGTTGACGGTGCACGCTTGTCATAGCCCAATGCGTGAGGTTGAAGTCCTTCATGATCAGCTGTTGGCAATGTTTGATGCCGACCCTACCTTGAAACCGCGCGATATCATCGTGATGGTGTCTGATATTAATGCTTATAGCCCAGCGATTCAGGCAGTATTTGGTAATGCCCCGGGTGAGCGTTATATCCCTTACTCGATTTCTGATAGAACCGCAGACCAAGAAAGCCCAATTCTGACCGCTTTCATGCAGTTAGTCGCGCTACCGAACACGCGTTGTTTAGCCTCTGAGTTGCTAGAGCTGTTAGAAATTCCTGCAATGATGTCACGTTTTGGTATTGACGAGTTTCAATTCGAGCAAGCCAAGCAATGGGTTGAAGAAGCAGGTATCCGTTGGGGTGTTGATGCTTCAACGGCGACAGAATTTGATCTACCTGCGACCGAGCAAAATACCTGGCTATTTGGCATTCAGCGCATGTTATTAGGATATGCGATGTCGGACTCTGCGGGTTTGTTTGAAACCGAACACTCTCCAATTGCCGCTTATAACGAAGTTCAGGGCATTAACGCCGAACTTGCGGGTAAGTTAGCGCACTTTATCGATCGTATCGCCCATTACCGTCAACGCTTAACTGAAACCCAATCTATCGATATGTGGCGTGAAACCTTGCTGCAAATGATTGATGACTTCTTTGCGGTTGAACTGGAAGGCGAGGTGGTACTTAAGTCGATTCGTGATGCACTTTCACAACTGAATGAACAGCTTGATGATGCCCTGTACGAACAAGAACTGTCGCCAAGCATTATCTACCAGTACCTCAATAATAAGTTATCTGGCGCGCGTATTAGCCAGCGTTTCTTAGCGGGTCAAGTTAACTTTTGTACCTTGATGCCGATGCGTTCTATTCCGTTCAAAACCGTCTGTTTGTTAGGCATGAATGATGGGGTTTACCCTCGCTCAATGCCGCCAGAAGGTTTTGATTTGATGAACGGACGCACACGACCGGGTGATCGTTCTCGTCGTGATGATGATCGCTACCTATTCCTAGAAGCAATGCTGTCAGCACAAGAGTGTTTATACATCAGCTATGTTGGCCGTTCGATTCAAGATAATACCGAGCGAGTGCCGTCGGTGTTGGTTTCTGAATTGATAGAGTACTGCCAACAGAACTATTGCTTAAGTGAAGATCAAGCATTACCAAGCGATGATTCTGGGGTCAACCTGACTCAAGCGATCAGCTTTGAACACACCATGACACCGTTCAGCCCTGCTGCGTTTACTCAAGGTGACGCAAGCCATGTATTGAGCTACGCCAAAGAGTGGCT
The DNA here is from genome assembly GCF_000272405.2 of Vibrio tasmaniensis 1F-187. Lineage (GTDB taxonomy): Bacteria > Pseudomonadota > Gammaproteobacteria > Enterobacterales > Vibrionaceae > Vibrio > Vibrio tasmaniensis_A. Next base: position 4,832 of record NZ_AJZM02000023.1, on the reverse strand, counting down.
ACCTGCGGCAAATCGTTCTGGCGAACGCAGTGGTGAATTCAATCGTGCATTGGATGATTATTTGCTGGGTGCGACGTACCCGTTAGAACTCGACTTGGTTGAGTTACAGCGTTTTTGGCGTTTGCCAGTACAGTACTTCTTTAATCGCCGCCTAAAAGTGGTATTTGAGCCGCCACTTCCTGTAATGGAAGACGATGAGCCATTCGTACTCAATGGACTAGAGAGCTTCCAGCTTAAAGATGCTCTGCTGCAAGTGTTGTTGGACCATCCTGAAGGTGCAGATGAAGCGGTGCGACAGTTTGTCTCTGAGCAAAAAGCACAAGGTCGATTACCTGTTGGCGCCTTCGGTGACATCGAATTTGAAACCAATCGTGTTCAAGCGGAAGACTTAGCCAAAGAGATTAGATTTGTGAGCGGTTCGCCGCAGCAAGATCTCGAAGTAAATATCGAATTTGATGTGTTGGGCGAAGGTAAGCCTGTTCGCTTGATGGGGTGGTTAACTCAAAACTATCAATCAGGTCTAGTGCGTTTCCGTAGTGGCAAAATACGCTCTCAAGATTACTTGGCTGCGTGGATTGATCATCTATCCTGCGCTGTTATGGGATACGGAAAAACGACCCATATTATTGGCTATGACAGAAAAGAGGGCGTGGTTCACCAAACGCTACAACCTATCGGCGATGCGCAGCAAGCGAAGAGTATATTAGCTGAGTTAGTACGACTGTTTTATCAAGGTATGACTGCACCATTGCCATACTTCCCGAAAACGGCATTAGCTGGTGTTGAAGTGGGCTTTAGCCGTGGTAAGTGGGTCGATGATGAAGAAAAGTCACTCAAGAAAATGGCCGATACCTTTAATGACAGCTTCGCCTTCACGGGCGAGGGTAGAGATACCTACATCTCACGAATCTGGTCTAAGTGGGACGATGATCTGGCTGTTGAGTCGCGTATGTATTCAACGCTTGTGCTACAGGCGGCAAGGTTGGCTGCTGCCGATCTGGAAGAGCAGGAGTAAGTGCTTGTGATCGACAAGATCGATAACGAGTGTGCTGAATTAATGAAAAACGAAAGAGAGTTGCTGGTAAGCATTTGGGATGCGTGCTTTCAAGGTGAAGGGAATCAAGGTGAAGAGAAGCAAGGTACAGGAATAAAGTGGCCGCCAGTAAATCATTATTAGTGTAGGGCGTTCGCTGTACGGCCACAGGTCAGAGGGACCATTATTCTGTGGTTCAAAGTAACGCCGGAAAGTACAAAACTCGTACACGCTCCTGAACTCGTGGGCGCATAGTAGCGAGGCGATCTGAATTGATCCGTGAGAGAGATCGCACTAACTATTAACAAATCAGCGTAGGACGTAAATTGAATGACGTTTTCCACGCTAGGTCACATTTATAGCAATAGTCACATTTTTAACAGACTCATCTATCAAAAGGCAGTAAGGCATGACGACCACAAGCAGTGTTCAGGTAATCGCTCCACAGACACTCGATACCATGACGTTTCCACTTCATGGCGCGCGTTTAATTGAAGCATCAGCGGGTACGGGTAAAACATTTACCATCGCTGGCTTGTACTTGCGCCTACTGCTCGGGCACGGCACGGCCGCTCCACAAGGTGATCTGACTGAAGCCACTCGACACCATGAGCCGCTAACCGTAGACCAAATATTGGTTGTGACCTTTACTGAAGCGGCAACGGCAGAGCTACGAGATCGTATCCGTGCTCGAATCCATGATGCACGTATCGCGTTTGCACGTGGGCAAAGTGACGACCCAGTGATTGCGCCTTTGTTACAAGCCATTGATGATCATGCTGGTGCTGCGAAAACCTTACTCAATGCCGAAAGACAAATGGATGAGGCGGCGGTATACACCATTCACGGCTTCTGTCAGCGTATGCTGACTCAAAATGCCTTTGAGTCTGGAAGCCGTTTTGATAATGAATTTGTGACCGATGAAAGTCACCTGAAAGCGCAAGTGGTAGCTGACTATTGGCGTAAACAGTTCTACCCATTGCCAATTCAATTAGCAGGTGAGGTTCGTAATATCTGGGGTTCTCCCGCTTCTCTATTGGCTGACGTAAATCGTTACCTGACGGGTCCTCCACTAAAGCTAACCGTCGAAGCAATGTCGGGCGACCTGCAAACTCTGCACAATCAAAACCTAGATAAAGTGAAGCAACTTAAGGCGTTGTGGTGTGAATCTGAAGCGGACTTTCTGGCTTTGATTTCAGGTTCAGATGTGAACAAGCGTAGCTACACCAAGAAGTCTTTACCGACTTGGTTAGAAGCCGTCACAGCATGGGCACAGAGCGACACTCATGATTACCAGTTCCCAGATAAATTAGAGAAGTTCTCACAAGCAACATTAATCGAGAAAACACCAAAAGGCACTGCACCTCAGCACGCCGTTTTCGAAGCGATTGAGGACTTCTTAAATTATCCAGCAGATCTAAAAGCTCCATTGCTGGCGCATGCCATTACCCATTGTCGAACTATGTTAGCTAAGGCTAAGCAGCAGAAGCAGTGGTTATCGTTTGATGATTTGTTGACTCAGTTATCTGCGTCAATTGATGTGGATGAGCAATCATTGCTAGTGGAGAGAATCCGCACCTTATACCCAGTGGCGATGATCGATGAATTCCAAGATACCGATCCGCTGCAATACAGTATTTTTAGCCGAATCTATCTCGATAACCCGCAATGCGGTCTGTTTATGATCGGCGACCCGAAGCAGGCTATCTATGGCTTCCGTGGTGCGGATATCTTTACCTACATTAAGGCAAGAAACCAAGTTAGTGCTCACTATACGTTAGGCACTAACTGGCGTTCGAGTGCTGATATGGTCAGCGCGGTAAACCAAGTGTTTATGAATTCGGATAGCCCGTTTATCTACGACCAAGACATTCCATTTTTGCCCGTAGCAGCGAGCCCATCGGCTGACAAACGCCAATGGGTGATGGATGGTCAAACTCAACACGCGCTCACTTTTTGGCTGCAAGAGACTGAAGACAAGCCCTTACCAAAAGGCGAATATCACAAAGCAATGGCTGAGGCGACGGCGAGTCAAATTCAAACCATTCTGACCGCTTCTCAAAACGAGCAAGCTTATTTTGATAACGGTAAAAAGCAACATGCCGTGAATGCAGGTGATATTGCTGTCTTGGTTCGAACCGGTAGTGAAGGTCGCCTGATTAAGAATGCGTTGTCGGAACAAGGCATCGCTAGTGTGTATTTGTCTAACCGAGACAGTGTATTTACCAGCTTGGTCGCGCAAGATATTCAACGCCTATTGCAAGCGGTGTTGACACCTGAAAACGATCGTGCATTGCGCGCGAGTTTAGCGTCGGAATTGTTTTCTTTGGATGCCGCATCATTGGATGAACTCAACAACGATGAAGTGGTTTGGGAAAACGTCGTTAACGAATTTCGAGAATATCGTAAGTTGTGGCTACAGCGTGGCGTGTTGCCAATGTTACGCAGCGTGATCAGCAAACGACATCTCGCGGAACGCTTACTGGAAGAAGAAAATGGTGAGCGCTCACTCACTGATTTAATGCACATTGGCGAATTGCTGCAACAAGCTAGGCAAGAACTCGACAGCGACTATGGCTTGCTGCGTTGGTTAGCAGAAGCGATCTCAGATGCTCAAAATGGTTTAGGCGGCAGTGAAGACGACATTCAGCGTCTTGAGTCAGAGAGAAACTTGGTTCAAATCGTTACCATTCACAAATCGAAAGGTTTGGAATATGACCTAGTATTCCTGCCGTTCGTGGCGAGTTATCGTGAAGCGAGTGAAGGTAAGTTCTACGATCACGACTCAGATACCACAGTGCTTGATATTACGGGCAGTGATAGTGCTTTGGCACAAGCCGATAAAGAGCGACTGGCGGAAGACTTACGTTTGATTTACGTGGCGCTTACTCGTGCTGTCTATGGATGTTTTATTGGAATGGCACCGCTACGTAAAGGGCGTTCAACCAAAGAGCCGACCGGTGTACATTTGAGTGCTATGGGCTACTTGGTTCAAAACGGACAAGAGCAAGGCATCGCTGAGTTACATCAAGCTCTGTCAGCGATTGAGGGGAAGAATTCAAGCGTATTGCTGTCTGAAACGCCTACCGCTCACGAACAAGTTTTTGTGCAAACAGAGCAAGTGAGTGAAGACTTACAGGCCAGTGAACTGAAGGCTTCAATTGACCGAGCTTGGCGAATAACCAGTTACTCGGGACTTGTAAAACAAGGCAGTCACGGAGCTAGTCATGATGCCACGATTGAGGTGTCTGGCTTCGATATTGACTCGGCTGATGAACAAGACGAGTCGGAGTTGATTGAACCTGAACGTTCTATATTCACGTTCCCTCGTGGCGCTCGCCCTGGAACTTTCTTGCATACCTTGTTTGAGGATGTTGAATTTACTGAGCCAGCAGCCAGCAAACATAACACGCAAGTAATTACTCACTTATTAGAGTCAGAGCAATACGAATTAGAGTGGCTACCTGTGCTTCAACAGCTTGTTGATACGGTGCTAAACACCGCTTTAGATGGAAAGAACTTAAAGCTGAGCGAGAAAGGCTCAACTCAACGATTAGTCGAAATGGAGTTCTTGTTGCCGATCGAAGTGTTGGCCGCATCTGAGCTGAATCAAACCATTCAATATCATGATCCGTTATCGGCTAAAGCGGGCGATTTAGGTTTCCAAACCGTGCAAGGCATGCTGAAAGGCTTCATCGATTTGGTGTTCGAGCACCAAGGTAAATACTATGTGCTCGACTGGAAATCGAATCATTTAGGTGATGATGTTGCCGTCTACCATGGTGAGGCATTGAAATCG
>NZ_AJZM02000022.1 GCF_000272405.2 Vibrio tasmaniensis 1F-187 | reverse complement strand
TAGGAGTCGGTTTTTTTATGTCTATCATTCACAGCGCAGCTACAGATAACGTAGTGGGTGATGTGACAAATAGGGTTCAGCTATAGCGAATCAATAATGAAGGCGGTGACTGAGTTGTTTTTATTCTTCGTCAAACGCTTCGAACTCGATGCCCATCTCTGTCATCAGTTTTTTGACTTCAGTTGGGATGTCGTCTGGACGATCTTTACGAAGGTCTTCATCCGTTGGCAGTGGTTGGCCTGTGTACGCATGTAGAAAGGCTTCGCACAGTAGCTCACTGTTTGTTGCATGGCGTAGGTTATTGATCTGGCGGCGAGTGCGCTCGTCAGTAAGAACCTTTAACACTTTTAGAGGGATAGAAACTGTAATTTTCTTTACTTGTTCGCTTTTCTTTCCATGCTCAGCATATGGGCTTATGTATTCACCATTCCAGTCGGCCATTGCGTACCTTCATCACTTTAGTTGTTAGAATAAATTAATAGTGCTGATTTTAGCGGGATTTACTGCCATAAGCAAAGACATATAGACGTCCAGAAGTGTTGACGTCTCACGTTTATGAAAGTAAAGTGAGTAACATATATCTAACACAGCCACAAAATGCCGACAAGCAGCTGTGATTCTCAGACGCAAAACTTGTAAGGAAGCACCTATGAGCAGCCGGAAGCCAGCAACCATCGCAGTACGTACTGGCATCGAGTCAGACACGCAACACCATGCCGTTGTCCCACCTATTTATCTTTCGACTAACTATGGGTTTCCCGCTTTTGGTGAAGTGCCAAAGTATGATTATACCCGCTCTGGTAACCCAAACCGCGGCCTATTAGAAACGGCACTATTTGAGCTTGAGTCTGGTAAAGGCGCGGTTGTCACTAACTGTGGTACGTCGGCACTTAACTTATGGGTATCCGCTTTTTTAGGTGGCGATGATCTTATTATTGCACCGCACGACTGCTATGGCGGTACTTACCGTCTGTTTAACACACGCTCGCTCAAAGGTGACTTCAAAGTTCTGTTTGTTGATCAATCGGATCAAGCTGCACTGGATGCGGCGATCGCGCTTAAGCCAAAGTTGATCTTAATTGAAACGCCATCGAATCCATTGGTTCGTGTGGTTGATATTGCAGAAACTTGCCGTAAAGCGAAAGAAGTAGGTGCTCTGGTTGCTGTCGACAACACGTTTTTGACGCCTGTGTTCCAAAAGCCTTTAGAGCTGGGTGCGGATTTTGTTATCCACTCAACCACTAAATACATCAACGGACACTCAGATGTCATTGGTGGTGTTGTAGTTACTAAGACAGAAGAGCACGCTGAAGAGCTAGCATGGTGGGGTAACTGTATTGGTGCAACCGGCACACCATTTGATAGTTACATGACGCTACGTGGTATTCGTACGCTAGGTGCACGTATGCGCGTTCACGAAGAGAGCTCACGTGAAATTCTGACGGCTCTGCAACAACAAGATCTGGTGGGTACGATTTACCACCCAAGCCTGCCTGAACACCCGGGTCATGATATTGCCAAGAAACAGCAATCAGGTTTTGGCTCAATGTTGAGCTTTGAATTTGCGGGTTCATTCGAGGCACTTAAATATTTTGTGGATAAATTAGAGCTATTTTCTTTGGCTGAATCATTGGGCGGTGTTGAAAGCCTGATTTGTCATCCAGCGTCGATGACTCACCGTGCTATGGGCGAAGAAGCATTGGCAGAAGCGGGTGTTTCTCAACAATTACTGCGCCTTTCTGTTGGCCTTGAAGATGCAGAAGACTTGATTGATGATCTCAAGCAAGCGTTTGAAAAAACACAAGGCTTTATCGCAGAAGGGGAGGTTTAATAATGACAACCTTTCGCCAGCTACATAAATTTGGTGGCAGCAGTTTAGCGAACCCAGAGTGTTACCAACGCGTGGTCAATATTCTTAGAGAATACTCGTCAGCTACTGACTTGGTCGTGGTATCGGCTGCGGGTAAAACAACTAACCGCTTGATTGAGTTTGTTGAAGCGCTCGACAAAGATGGTCGTATTGCGCATGAATGTCTACAAACCCTTCGTCAGTTCCAGCTTGAGCTGATTGAAGCGCTGCTTGAAGGTGAGTCTGCGGCTCAGCTAACGGCCACTATTCAACAAGAATTTACTGCTTTAGGTGAGCTAACTGCTCCTCTAAGCGAATCGCAAAAAGCACAGGTGTTAGGACACGGTGAGGTTTGGTCTTCACGTTTGTTAGCTGCTCTGTTGTGCCAACATGACTTACAAGCAGTTGCTCAAGATGCGCGTGCCTTTTTACGTGCAGAAGCGGGGGCTCAACCCGAAGTGGATCGCGCGCGTTCTTATCCTCTGATTAAAGAAGTTTTGGCTCAGCATACGCATTGCCGAGTGGTGATTACGGGCTTTATGGCTCAGAACTGCGAAGGCGAAACGGTACTGCTAGGTCGTAACGGCTCGGATTACTCAGCAACTGTGATTGGCGCCTTGGCTGAAGTTGAACGTGTGACGATTTGGAGTGACGTGGCGGGCGTATACAGCGCTGACCCTCGTTTGGTTTCGGATGCGTGTTTACTGCCTCTGCTTCGCCTTGATGAAGCGAGTGAACTCGCTCGTCTGGCGGCTCCAGTGCTCCATAGCCGAACGCTACAGCCTGTGGCTCAAAGTGCTATGGATCTCAGCTTGCGCTGCAGCTACCAGCCAGAGGCGGGCTCTACACAGATAGAGCGTGTACTGGCATCGGGTCGTGGCGCAAAAATCATTACCTCTCTGGATGAAGTTCTGATCGTGCAGCTGACTTTTGGTCACGGTCATGATTTTGACCGTCTAGAAAGTGAAGTACTGGAAGGGCTTAAGCGCGCTCAACTTGAGCCGCTTGCTTATGAGCTTGAACCCGATCAGCACTGTTTGCGCCTTGCTTATACAGAAGAGATCGCTGGTGGCGCTTTAGAATATCTACAAGATCACGCGATTGAAGCGGAAATTAAGCTTAAAGAAGGCTTCTCTCTGATTGCGGCGGTGGGTGCTGGTGTGACTAAGAACCCGAACCATTGTTATGGATTCTACCAACAACTCAAGAGCTCGCCGGTTGAGTTCATTTCAGAAGCGAACTCTGGCTTAAGCTTGGTGGCTGTGATTCGTAAGAGTGAAACATCAAGCCTAGTGAAAGGCATTCACTCTCAACTGTTCCAAGCGCAAAAGCGTGTTGCGATTGCCTTGTGTGGTAAGGGCAACATTGGTTCAAGTTGGTTAAGCTTGTTTGCTGAACAAAAGGCTGAACTTGAAAAGCGTCGTGGAATGAACTTTGAATTGGTTGCGGTGGTTGATAGCCAAACTTATTGGTTCGATGATCAAGGCATTGATGCGACTTCTGTGAGCAAGCGTTTTGATGATGAAGCGATTGCCAATAACGGCAACGACTGGCTAGAGCGTTTGGGTTCTATTCAGGGCTACGATGAAGCGGTTGTGTTAGATGTCACTGCAAGCCCTGTGCTTGCAGCAAAGTACTTGCAAATTGCACAACAAGGTATTCACCTGATCTCGGCTAACAAGGTGGCAGGTTCTGCATCAAGTGAGTATTACCATCAAGTACAGGATGCTTTCGCTAAGATCAGCCGTCACTGGTTGTACAACGCGACAGTCGGCGCTGGCTTACCGATTAACCACACGGTACGTGACTTGCGTGAAAGCGGTGACGATATTATCGCTCTGTCAGGTATCTTCTCGGGCACTCTATCTTGGTTATTCCAACAGTTTGATGGCACGGTGTCATTCAGCGAGTTGGTTGACTTAGCGTGGCAGCAAGGCCTGACGGAACCGGATCCTCGCGCTGACCTCGATGGCTCAGACGTGATGCGTAAGCTAGTGATTCTGGCGCGTGAATCGGGTTTAGATATTGAGCCTGAAAACGTCAAAGTAGAATCATTGGTACCTGAAGAATTACAAGATCTGTCAGTGGATGACTTCTTTGATAAAGCTTCTGTACTGAGTGAAGAGTTGGCCGAGCGTTTAGAGAAAGCGCAGTCTCAACAGAAGGTCCTTCGTTACGTAGCGCGTTTAGAGAAGAATGGTAAGGCAACGGTAGGCGTTGAAGCGTTATCTAAAGAACACGCTCTGGCGAACTTACTGCCTTGCGACAACATCTTTGCGATTGAGAGCAAATGGTACAAAGATAATCCATTGGTTATTCGTGGCCCGGGTGCTGGTCGTGAAGTAACAGCTGGTGCAATTCAGTCTGATTTAAACAGAATGTCTAGCCTGTTTTAATACTGAGAGCGGTTGGCTTAATACTTAGAGCGATTGGCTTAATAGTCAGATCAATTGCTTTAATACTCAGATTAATTGTTTAAATGCGTAAATAGCATACTATCCACTAAGATAAATAAGGCTGAAAGCACGATGTGTTTTCAGTCTTTTTTCTACATTATTTCTTCTTTGCGACCCACCTATCGGCTTGAGCTTTTCTCACTATCTACTTGAAAAAAATTCATAATGGATCTGTTGACATTAAATCGTATTCAATTCATTCTGGAGACATATAGACGTCTAAACGTCGCTAGGGATTTGAGATTATTTAGTGGTTGCTTTTGCCACAGGGAGAGTAAGATGGGATACACACACGCAAGTCATATCGACGCTTTAAATCAGAATATTGCAGAGCTTTCTGACAACATCAATGTGTCATTTGAATTTTTCCCACCAAGCAGTGAGAAGATGGAAGAGACCCTGTGGAATTCTGTTCACCGTCTTAAAACACTTCAACCTAAATTTGTATCAGTAACCTATGGTGCAAACTCGGGTGAGCGTGATCGTACCCACTCAATCATTAAAGAAATTAAGAACCAAACAGGCTTAGTTGCTGCGCCACATTTAACGTGTATTGATGCTAGCCGCGAAGAGCTTATTCAAATTGCCGACGATTACTGGGCAAATGGCATTGAAAGTATTGTTGCGTTGCGTGGTGATATTCCAGCAGGCGGTGGTGCGCCAGATATGTATGCGTCTGATTTAGTCGAGCTGCTTAAATCTCGTCACGACTTTGATATATCAGTAGCGGCATTCCCTGAGGTTCACCCTGAAGCAAAAAGCGCTCAATCTGATCTTATTAACCTAAAACGTAAAGTGGATGCGGGTGCAAACCGTGCAATCACTCAGTTCTTCTTCGATGTCGAAAGCTACTTACGTTTTCGTGACCGTTGTGTGGCGGCTGGCGTTGACGTAGAGATTGTACCGGGTATCTTGCCGGTTTCTAACTTCAAGCAAGCGTCTCGTTTTGCTGCGATGAATAACGTAAAAGTACCAGGTTGGATGGCGAAGCAGTTCGAAGGGTTGGATGATGATCCAACAACTCGTCAGTTAGTTGGTGCTAGCCAAGCGATCGATATGGTTCGTACGCTAAGCCGTGAAGGTGTGAAAGATTTCCACTTTTACACGCTAAACCGTGCAGAAATGACTTATGCACTTTGCCACACATTAGGTGTTCGTCCACAAGTCGCTGCGCTTTAAGTAAAGTCTAGGAAGTAAAGCCCAAGCGCTTGTAAAAGCTTCTGGTAGTAACATTTCAAACCCTATAGATACAAAAAAGGCTTGGACTCTAAGAGTTCAAGCCTTTTGCTTTTCTAGCTTCTAGCTTCTAGCTTCTAGCTTCTAGCTTAACTTAAGCAAGAGCGCCAAGTTCAAGCAGTACTTCGTCAGCCCATACAATCCATGCTTCACGGATCAGTAGGTTACGGCGAAGCGTTAGACGCTCTAGGCGTGCTTGCTTGTCTAGTGTAGATGGCGTTGCGTAGTAAGCCGCTTCGATTTCTTTGTAGTGAGAAACCAGTTTGCGAGACTCTTCTACTAGTTCAGCAAGTTGTACACGGTACGCATCAGAAGGTTGTACAGCACAAGCGATTAACTTAGCTGAGAACTCGTCACGAACGGTTGGGTGTGCAGTTGGTTGTTCAAACCATTCACCTAGCGCGCCACGGCCAGCATCGGTGATAGAGTAAACTTTACGATCAGGTTTGCCTTCTTGAGGCTCAAGTACGCAAGTTACCTGGTCGTTCTGAGCCATTTTATTTAGCTCGCGGTAAACTTGTTGGTGGCTAGCTTTCCAGAAGTAACCAATGCTTGCGGAGAATTCTTTTGTGATATCGTAACCAGTAGCATCGCGTGTACTTAAAACGGTTAAAATTACGTGTGGTAATGACATGTCTGAAATCCAAATGGTAAACAGTAAACAAATACTTGAACAACAAGTGTGCTTCTATGGCACGTTATATTGGTTATGTTCAAGTAGCACCAACTCAATCGTTGGTTATGTCACCTTACAAAGCCGTTTATCACCTAGGTTGACCAGTTTATTGGTCGAGTGCCGCAGATTATTATTTTGGAGTGTTTCTGCAGCGGAGCAGTAGTATATCTAAATAATAAGCATAAAGTAGAATACATGGACAAAATAACCCAAAAAACTGACAAAATACTCATTAGTGGTCATTTGGTAAAATAAAAAGGCCGCCAATGGCGACCTTTTGTTCTTTTTGTAGATGTAAATGCTGGTCAGGTTATAGTAGGAATCACTAATTAACCAGTGTTTCGCATACCTGCTGCAATACCTGCAATCGTCACCATTAGCGCTTCTTCTAGCTCTGCTGGTGGTGTTTCACACTTACGAGTACGGTAAAGCAGTTCCGCTTGAAGCATGTTTAGTGGCTCAACATAGATGTTACGTAGACGAATTGACTCAAGTCCCCAAGGGTCGCTTTGCATCAAGTTCTCGTTATTTTCTACATTCAGCACCGCTTTGATGTCTTTTTGCAGCTGTTCACGCAGTAACTCACCCAGAGGTAATAGCTCTTCGTCAACAAGTCGCTGGTCGTAGTACTTAGCGATTTCCATGTTGCACTTCGAGTACACCATTTCCAGCATACCTAGACGAGTCGAGAAGAATGGCCATTCACGACACATCTCTTCAAGTAGCGCTTGATGGCCTTGATCGACAGAGTATTGAATCGCTTCACCAGCGCCTAACCATGCAGGAAGTACCAAACGGTTTTGGCTCCATGAGAAGATCCATGGGATCGCACGTAGGCTTTCTACGCCGCCGTTCGGGTTACGTTTCGCAGGACGAGAACCAAGAGGTAACTTGCCTAACTCTAGCTCTGGCGTCGCTTGGCGGAAGTAAGGAACAAACTTCTCTTCACCACGAACGACGTTGCGGTAAGCTTCGCAAGATACTTCAGACAGCACTTCCATTAGGTCGCGCCATTCTTGTTTTGGCTCTGGTGGTGGCAGAAGGTTCGCTTCTAGAATCGCACTTGCGTATAGGTTGAAGCTATTAACTGCAACATCTGGCAAGCCAAGTTTAAAGCGAATCATTTCGCCTTGTTCAGTTACACGTAAGCCGCCTTTCAAGCTTTTAGGTGGCTGAGAAAGAAGAGCTGCGTGCGCTGGCGCACCACCACGACCAACCGTACCACCACGACCGTGGAATAGAGTCAGTTCAATGCCTTCTTCTTCACAAGCCTTAACTAGCTTGTCCATTGCATCGTATTGCGCCCAGCCTGCAGACATTACACCGGCATCTTTAGCTGAGTCAGAATATCCGATCATCACCATTTGGTGGTTCTGGATAAAGCCACGGTATAAATCGATGCTCATTAGCTGTTTCATTACGGCTTCTGAGTTGTTCAAGTCGTCTAGCGTTTCGAACAATGGACATACGTCCATGCGGTACGGGCAACCACATTCTTGTAGAAGCAAATGTACAGCCAATACATCCGAGGCAGTACGAGCCATAGAGATCACGTAAGCACCAAAGGCTTCACGAGGTTGAGCAGCAACGACCTTACAGGTGTCTAAAACCTCTTTGACCTGCTCAGATGGTTCCCAGTCGCGTGGTAACAGTGGGCGCTTTGAGCTTAGTTCATTGGTTAAGAAAGCAACCTTATCTTGCTCGCTCCATTGGTCGTAATCACCAATGCCTAGGTAGCGAGTCAATTCAGATAGCACATCTGAGTGACGAGTACTTTCTTGACGAACATCGAGACGAACCAAATGCACGCCGAATGCTTTTAGGCGGCGTAGCGTATCAAGTAGAGAACCGTCCGCGATTACGCCCATGCCACATTCGTGCAGTGATTGGTAACATGCGTAAAGTGGTGTCCAAAGTTGGTCTATGTTCTGGAGAGTTTCTTTCTTCGGTACTTCTGCGTCGTGCAGTTTTGCATCAAGCACTTCTAGCGTGTTGTTCAGCAGAGTACGTAGGCTCTTCAGGATTGCACGGTAAGCTTCGTGCTCATCGCCAGCCAATTCACGAACGGCATCATTACACTTGGTCATCGACAGTTCGGTAATCAACTCGTTCACGTCACCTAGGTATAGATCAGCGGCTTTCCAGCGAGACAGACGCAGTACTTCTTTAGTGATGGTGTGCGTTACGAATGGGTTACCATCGCGGTCACCACCCATCCAAGATGAGAAATGAACAGGGCGCGCATCAATTGGCAGGCCTTCACCAAGGTAACCTTTTAATCGACCATCCATTTCACGTAGGAAATCAGGCACAGCTTCCCAAAGTGAGTTTTCGACAACCGCAAAGCCCCACTTAGCTTCATCAAGTGGAGTAGGACGTTGCTGACGAATCACATCCGAGTGCCAACCTTGAGCAATAAGTTGCTCTAGGCGGCGTTCTGTCTTGGCACGCTCTTTGTGTGATAGGTCGCTTAATTCTAATTTAGACAGACACTCGTTGATCTTAACCAGTTTGTTGATCATGGTGCGACGAGTGATTTCTGTTGGGTGTGCAGTCAGAACGAGTTCAATGTTCAGGTCGCGAACGGCTTGAGCTGCGTCTAGCTTGCTGATGTCATTCTGATTTAATTTGGAAAATAGAGATTGCAGCACATCTGGTTCACAAACATGCTCCTCACAGTGGCGAGAGATCGTATGGTATTGCTCTGCCATGTTGGTGAGGTTGAGAAATTGGTTAAATGCACGAGCAACAGGAGTGAGTTGTTCGTTCGGCAGGTTTTTGATTTCTTCAACTAGGCTGTCACGGTCAGCTTTGTTGCCTGCGCGGGCGGATTTGGAAAGTTTACGGATAGTCTCCACTTTCTCTAAGATAACGTCACCATGTGCATCTTGGATTGTGTTACCTAGCAAGCGTCCCAGCATGCTTACGTTACTCTTGAGAGCGGCGTATTTCTCGTTCATTGTCATCCTGCCTCGTAAAAAAATTACATCCATTGTTCCTTGTTAAGTACACAATCTAGCGAAAAGTGCTGTATCTAGTCAAATAAAGCATTCTAAGTTTGCAATTATTAGGTTTAAAAATGCGGGAGAAGTAAATTTTTCAAAACTTAGGGAAAAAGTGAAATTTAATTACAAGATCGGGCTGTGTCAGGGATAACAGAATAAAAGCCACCTTTTCGGGTGGCTTTTATACGAAAATATCGGAAGGAAAGTAATAACTAGAAACAATATTTACGGATCGATTTACTCAGAACATCAATTGTAGGGTCAATAAAATCGAAGCTTAAGAACTCATCCGGTTGGTGAGCTTGGTCGATTGAGCCTGGGCCTAACACTAAGGTTGGACATAACTCCTGAAGGAAAGGTGCTTCAGTACAATAGTTCACGGTTTGAGATTCGGTTTCACACACCGATTCCATGCCACCGATAAATGGATGATCGTGCTGACACTCGTAACCCGGAATCGGCTCATGCAGGGGAGTAATCTCAATCCTGCCCGGCCATTTTGCTTCTACTTCCTTGAGCGCGCTGCGCAGCATGTTATCCAAACCATCTAAGCTGATGCCCGGTAAAGGACGAACGTCGTAGTGTAATTCACAACAACCACAGATTCGGTTAGCGCTATCTCCTCCGTGAATATGCCCAAGATTTAGAGTAGGGCTTGGTATCGCGAAACCCGGGTGATGGTACTCTTTGACTAACTTGTCACGCAGCTGCATTAAAGCAAACAGCACTTCATGCATGATCTCGATGGCGTTAACGCCTAATGCAGGATCAGAAGAGTGACCTGATTTACCCGTTACTCGCACGGCATTAGCGACGTGACCTTTATGACCGCGAATAGGCACTAGGCTGGTTGGCTCACCAATAATGCAGTAGTCCGGTTTAAACGGCGCATTTTCAGTGAAATGACGTGCACCTAGCATAGTGGTTTCTTCGTCACACGTAGCTAAAACATAAAGCGGCTTGGTTTGCTTGCTCCAATCCATTTTCTTAGCAGCTTCATAAACGAAGGCAAAAAAGCCTTTCATATCGGCGGTGCCTAATCCGTAGAAGCGGTTGTTGTGTTCTGTCAATGCGTGAGGGTCGAAGTTCCAACGTCCTTCATCGAATGGCACGGTATCGCTGTGTCCTGCAAGCAATAAGCCCCCTTCGCCTGAACCCATCTTTGCGACCATATTATGCTTGCCGGGTTCGACTTCCACGACCTCAACGCTAAAGCCTACGTCTTCAAACCATTGAGCCATTTTTTCGATCACTTTCTCGTTGCCATGATCCCAGCTTGGATCTGTTGAGCTAATGGAGTCGGTGGAAATTAGGCCTTTATAGACCTCAAGGAAACTCGGTAATTGCATAATATCTTCACTTCTACTATTGACAGGAAAACCATAAGTCGGTAAAACACATATTAAATCATATTTAATGCATAAGAAATCAAATATAGCTAAAAATTAAGTATGAATAGTCAAATTTGAAATATAACTTACCTCAAGAATGGATGTGTTGAGATGTTGAAAACCACGATCATTGGTGCAAGCGGCTATACAGGAGCAGAACTGGCTCTAATGATAAACAGACACCCTGAGCTCACGCTATCAGGTTTATATGTCTCAGCCAATAGTGTAGATGCGGGCAAACCTATCGCTGCACTGCACGGTAAGTTAGCTGGCCTGATTGATATGCCAGTACAACCTTTAACAAATCCGGAAGAAGTGGCCAAACAGTCTGATGTGATTTTTCTAGCAACGGCACACGAAGTCAGTCACGACCTAGCGCCAATTTTTCTAGAGAACGACTGCCAAGTGTTCGACCTATCGGGTGCATTCAGAGTTAAAGGTGAAAACTTCTATCAAGAGTTTTACGGTTTTGAACATCAACACGAACAATGGCTAGACAAAGCGGCTTACGGTTTAGCGGAATGGAACGAACAAGAAATCAAAGAAGCTCAGCTTGTTGCGGTAGCGGGTTGTTACCCAACGGCATCACAACTGGCGATTAAGCCTTTGGTTGAAGCCAAGTTACTTGATGAGAACCAATGGCCAGTGATTAACGCAACCAGCGGTGTGACTGGCGCAGGCCGCAAGGCGACCATGGTTAACAGCTTCTGCGAAGTGAGCCTGCAAGCTTATGGCGTCTTCAATCACCGTCATCAACCTGAAATGGCCGCACATTTAGGACGTGATGTGATTTTCACCCCGCACCTCGGCAACTTTAAGCGTGGCATTTTAGCGACCATTACCATGAAACTGGCTGACGGTGTGGCAGAACAACAGATACAAGATGCCTTCGAGCAAGCTTATCAAGGTAAGCCAGCTGTGAGATTGCTCGAAGAGACATTGCCAAGAATTCAAGATGTAGAACAGACACCTTTCTGCGATTTAGGCTGGAAGGTACAAGGTCAGCACATCATCGTTGTTTCAGCGATTGATAACTTATTAAAGGGTGCATCTAGCCAAGCGATGCAGTGTTTAAATTTACGTTATGGTTTTGCGCCATTAACTGCGTTAGTGTAAGGAAATCTAGATATGAGCCTTAATAATCAACCATTAATCATAAAGTTAGGTGGCGCTGCGCTATCTTGTGGTGAAACACTTAGCAAGTTATTTGGTGCGATTTCAGCTTACCAACAACAGGCACAGCGACCAATCGTGATTGTTCACGGCGGCGGTTACCTTGTTGATGATTTGATGAATAAGTTGAACCTCGAAACCGTTAAGAAAGAGGGGCTACGTGTTACTCCTTATGATCAGATCCCTGTTATCGCTGGCGCGCTAGCGGGCACGGCCAACAAACTACTTCAAGGTCAGGCAATTAAAGACGGTATCAATGCCGTTGGTTTGAGCCTTGCAGATGGTGGTTTATGCAAAGTGAGCGAACTGAACCCTGAACTGGGCGCGGTAGGAAAAGCGGAGCCGGGCGACTCAACCGTTCTGCAAGCGATTCTTAATGCGGGCGCACTGCCAATCATTAGCTCAATTGGTCTGACTGAGCAAGGCCAACTGATGAATGTGAATGCCGACCAAGCTGCGGTTGCCGTTGCAGGCGCGCTTGATGCTGAACTGGTACTGCTTTCTGATGTAAGCGGTGTGTTGGATGGCAAAGGTCACCTGATTCCAAGCCTTAATCAACAACAAGCTGATGACCTTATTACAGGCAAAGTGATTACCGATGGCATGATCGTTAAGGTTCAAGCCGCACTAGAAGCCGCTAACGACCTTGGGCGACCAATCGAAGTTGCCACTTGGCGATACCCAGAAAAGCTAACACAACTGTTTTCAGGTAAAAGCATAGGAACGCAGTTTTTACCTCAGTAGACCTCACAACGAGTTACTACTTAAAGAATTTAGACAAATAAATTTAACACATAATAATGAAGTCATTTCCAACGCTGACCGCCATGTGCAGTATGGAAACTAGGAGAAAGAAAATGAGCAAAGTTAACGTAAAGAAAGTTGTAGTAGCCTACTCTGGCGGTCTAGACACATCAGTAATTATTCCATGGTTGAAAGAGAACTATGATTGCGAAGTTATCGCATTTGTTGCAGATGTAGGCCAAGGCGATGAAGAGCTGATTGGTATTGAAGAGAAAGCAAAAGCTTCTGGTGCATCTGAGTGCTACATCGCAGACCTTAAAGAAGAGATGGTGGCTGACTACATCTACCCAACGCTAAAAACTGGCGCTTACTACGAAGGTAAATACCTACTAGGTACTTCAATGGCTCGTCCAATTATCGCGAAAGCTCAGGTTGAGGTTGCACGTAAAGTCGGTGCAGACGCACTGTGTCACGGCTGTACAGGTAAGGGTAACGACCAAGTTCGTTTTGAAGGCGCATTTGCTGCACTAGCACCGGATCTACACGTAATTGCACCTTGGCGTGAATGGGATCTAGTGAGCCGTGAAGAGTGTCTAGATTACCTAGCTGAACGTAACATCCCTTGTACGGCTTCTCTTACTAAGATCTACTCGCGTGATGCAAACGCATGGCACATCTCTACAGAAGGCGGCGTGCTAGAAAATACATGGAACGCACCGGATGAAGATTGCTGGGCTTGGACTGTAGACCCAGAGCAAGCGCCAAACGAATCTGAAACTGTGACGCTTAAAGTTGAAAAAGGTGAAGTGGTAGCGGTTGATGGCGAAACAATGACGCCATACAACGCACTGGTTTACCTAAATGAGAAGGGTGCGAAGCACGGTGTTGGTCGTATCGATATCGTAGAAAACCGTCTTGTTGGCATGAAGTCTCGTGGTTGTTACGAAACTCCAGGTGGCACAATCATGATGGAAGCACTGCGTGCAGTAGAGCAACTGGTTCTTGATAAAGCGGCATTCGAATTCCGTGAAGAGCTAGGTGTTAAAGCTTCTCACCTTGTATACGATGGCCGTTGGTTCACTCCGCTATGTAAGTCAATTCTTGCAGCAACAGATGAGCTAGCACAAGACGTGAATGGTGAAGTGGTTATCAAACTTTACAAAGGCCATGCAACGGTGACTCAGAAGCGTTCTGACAACAGCTTGTACTCAGAAGAGTTTGCAACCTTTGGTGAAGATGAAGTTTACGACCAAAGCCACGCTGAAGGCTTTATCCGTCTTTACTCGTTATCAAGCCGTATTCGTGCTCTGAATAGCCAAAAGTAATCATAACCATGAGTTAGTGAGCTAGCCTTTTACGAATAACGGAAGGCTAGCAAATAGACATTATTATGCAAAGCCCATCCACTATTGATTAGTGAATGGGCTTTTTTCTATCGATTAGTCTAATAAATCAGCTTCGGTTTTTATCATTGAATGGCATATAATTCGCGAATCACGCTGAAAATAAATAATGGATTAAACTATTGGTGAATAAATATGTGAAAATAGTGAATTAATACTTTATTTTTATTTTGAATTGCCGTAAGTTTAAACCATCAGAAAAATACTGAATTTTAATCAGAATTATCATTTGCAAAAACAGTGAGCACTGTGCAATTAGGAGATACACAATGGCATTATGGGGCGGTAGATTTACCCAAGCAGCAGACACCCGGTTTAAAGATTTTAACGATTCTCTTCGTTTTGATTACCGATTGGCTGAGCAAGACATTGTGGGCTCAATTGCCTGGTCTAAAGCTCTACTGTCGGTCAACGTATTAACAGAAGAAGAGCAACAGAAGCTTGAGTTAGCGTTGAATGAGCTAAAACTTGAGGTGATGGAAGATCCTGAACAGATTCTACGTTCTGATGCAGAAGATATTCACAGCTGGGTTGAGCAACAACTTATCGGCAAAGTCGGTGACTTGGGCAAAAAACTTCACACTGGCCGTTCTCGTAATGACCAAGTGGCGACCGACCTGAAATTATGGTGTCGTCAGCAAGGTAATCAACTGCTACTGGCATTGGATCGCCTACAAAGCCAAATGGTGAACGTTGCTTCTCAGCATCAAGAAACCGTGCTTCCTGGCTACACTCACTTACAACGTGCTCAGCCGGTAACTTTTGCTCACTGGTGCTTGGCTTACGTTGAAATGCTTGAGCGTGATTATTCTCGTTTGAATGATGCGATTAAGCGTCTAGATACATGTCCGCTGGGTTCTGGTGCCCTTGCTGGAACTGCTTACCCGATGGACCGTGAAGAGTTAGCTCACAACTTAGGTTTCCATCGTGCAACGCGTAACTCTCTAGATTCAGTATCTGACCGTGATCATGTGATGGAGCTGATGTCGATTGCATCTATTTCTATGCTTCACCTTTCGCGTCTTGCAGAAGATATGATTTTCTACAACTCGGGTGAATCGAACTTCATCGAGTTAGCAGATACCGTGACATCAGGTTCATCTCTGATGCCACAAAAGAAAAACCCAGATGCGCTAGAGCTAATCCGTGGCAAAACTGGCCGTGTGTACGGTTCATTAGCTGCAATGATGATGACTGTAAAAGCTCTGCCTTTGGCGTACAACAAAGACATGCAAGAAGATAAAGAAGGTCTGTTCGACGCTTTAGATACTTGGAATGATTGTATGGAAATGGCTGCTCTTTGTTTTGATGGCATTAAAGTGAACGGCGAACGTACACTTGAAGCAGCGAAGCAAGGTTATGCGAACTCAACAGAATTGGCTGATTACTTAGTAGCGAAAGGCATTCCTTTCCGTGAAGCTCACCATATTGTTGGTGTGACGGTAGTTGCTGCGATTGCTAAAGGCTGCGCATTAGAAGAATTAACCATCGCGGAGATGAAAGAGTTCTCTGAGGTGATTGAAGAGGATGTGTATGACATCCTGACCATTGAGTCGTGTCTTGAAAAACGTAGCGCGCTAGGCGGTGTATCTCCACAACAAGTGGCTTACGCGGTTGACCAAGCAGAGAAGCGTTTATCACAGCGTGATACTTCTATCGTTAAGGTTCGTTCTGCTCGTCTGACCGATATTGAAGCGTTGGAAGGCATGGTGGCCTACTGGGCGAATATGGGTGAAAACCTGCCTCGTTCTCGTAATGAACTGGTGCGTGATATTGGCTCGTTTGCCGTCGCAGAGCATCATGGCGAGGTGACGGGTTGTGCATCACTCTATGTGTATGACTCTGGTTTAGCGGAAATCCGTTCGTTAGGTGTTGAAGCTGGCTGGCAAGGTCAAGGGCAGGGCACCGCGATTGTGCAGCACTTGGTTGATAAAGCGCGACAAATGGCGATCAAGAAGGTGTTTGTGCTGACTCGTACCCCAGAGTTCTTTATGAAGCATGACTTTTTACCGACATCAAAATCTCTGTTGCCTGAGAAGGTACTGAAAGATTGTGATCAGTGTCCTCGCCAACATGCATGTGATGAAGTGGCGTTGGAAGTGAACTTGGTTGAACAGATCATCGCAAAGGTAAATGTTGCATAAGGCATTGATTTTATGGCGCCTAAAAAAAAGATCAAAAATCTGATCTTTTTTGGGAACAAACTGAGAAAAGTCCGGTCTATTAAAGTACCACTGCTTTTTCTTAGAATTTTCTAAGAAAGCCCTAGAATCGATTGGTTCTGGGGCTTTTTTCTATCTGCTGTTTGGGAAATGATGGGAGCTTGCTAAGTAGGGGCATTTAATTGGGCGTCTGGCCTTTATCGCTTATCTAGCAACGTCTCTCTGTTAACGCTTTTTGTTCCTTAAAGGCAGCACGACAAATTTCATTATCCAATGCAACGACAGCAACCCACTGAACGCGAAAGCGGCCATCATCAAGGCGATGGCATTGATGGTTTTTGGGTCTTCTCTGAAAAATACCCACCATGCTCCCCAACTTAAAATCGACAACACCATCAGCTGATTCATGCAGCGCTGGCAGCGGCCGAGTTTGTTACGGATTTTTTCACTTTTATTGCAATGAATGCATGTCATCTTGGGTTTGATTCGCGTTATGCTTGTTGCCTTGATAATAACACGTCACAAGATATTGGATCACGGTGACACAGAGAGAGAAAGTCGATGATTGAGCGTCAAGAAACCAAACAACGCATGAGCCGTATTGTGAAACACAACGGCACTATCTACCTATGTGGCCAAGTGTGTGCTGATGCAACCAAAGACATCACTGAGCAAACACAAACGATGCTGGATAAAGTGGAAGCCCTACTTGAGCAAGCGGGCAGCGATAAAGAGCATATGCTGTCAGCAACGATTTACTTGAAAGACATGAAAGACTTCCAAGAAATGAACGCAGTATGGGATGCATGGGTTCCTGAAGGTCACGCTCCAGCTCGCGCATGTGTAACGGGTGATATGGCTCGTGAAGCGCTACTTGTTGAGATCTCTGTGATTGCTGCTGAGAAGTAATTGCTAAGCCTTTAGCTATAAGCAATGGCTTCAAGAGATTCCAGATACCTCGTCCCGCGGTTCTGGAATGACGAGTTTAGTTTTGGTTTAGCTGATGCGTCACTTTGATTTGCTTCAGTTTAGACGCGTTTGAAGAGCACCGCTATTCTGGTTAGCTTCGCCTAGACGTGTATGAAAATAGCTGTCATTCCCGAGAGCGACGAAGGAGCGTAATCGGGAATCTATAGTTTACTTGTTGCCAAAAACAAAAAGGAAAGCCACTGGCTTTCCTTTTTAGTATCTAGCGTTTGTTAACTGACTAACGATAGCCTGAGATTAACAACCCGGACCACAATCCAGACAGTGTTTCACCATCTCTGGACCTAGGTGCAGTTTCGCATTGAGGTCACGTAGCGCTGTTCGCACACCCTCTTCGATTACTGGGTGGTAGAACGGCATGTCTAGCATTTCAGAAACCGTCATCTTGTTCTGGTGTGCCCATGCTAATAAGTGAGCCAAGTGTTCCGCGTTTGGTCCCATCATTTCAGCACCTAGGAAGCGACCTGTACCTTGCTCGCCGTAAACATGCAGAATACCTTTGTTGCGTAGCATCACTCGAGAACGACCTTGGTTCTCGAAAGACACTTCACCCGTTGCGAAACAGCCACATGTGCCTAAGCGGGTTATGATCTCTTTGTAGGTTTCACCAACCATCGCGATTTGCGGGTCAGAGAATACCGCCGAGATTTTAGAGCGGCGTAGGCCTGCACGAATTTCTGGGAAACGACCTGCATTGTCACCCGCAATACGCGCTTGGTCTGCTGCTTCATGTAGTAGAGGCAGTTGGTTACTCGCATCACCAGCGATAAATACTGATGGTAGCGATGTTTGTAGCGTGTAGTGGTCTGCGATTGGCACACCACGTTCATCAAGTTCTAGAGAGGTATTCTCTAAGCCAAGCTTGTCAGTGTTAGGGCGACGGCCTGTCGCTGCCAGTACGTACTCAACGACGTTAGTTTCTAATTCACCTTGTTTATTGATGAACTGGATTTCAACGCGAGCCTCACCCGATTCAGTGGTAATGCGCTTCATGCTTTCGATTTTCACGTCGGCATCTAGATAGAACTCTTCATTGAAGGCTTTATCTGCGTAAGCCATGATCTCTGGGTCGGTAACTGGACCAACTTGACCACCTAAACCGAACAGTTTTGTTTTTACACCCAAGCGGTGCAGTGACTGACCAAGCTCAAGACCAATAACACCAGGGCCAAATACGGCAACCGATTCTGGTAAGTCATCCCAGCTGAACACGTCATCGTTAATGATCAGACGATCACCAAGCTCATTCCAAACGGCAGGGTATGCAGGGCGAGAGCCGGTCGCGATAACAATACGTTTAGCGGTGACAACCGTGTGGTCATCAATTTGTAGTGTGTTGTCGTCTAAAAATTTTGCGTAACCAGAGATCTTGTCTTGCTCTGGGATTTCATCAACACCTTCTAAAACAAAACCAACAAAACGGTCACGTTCAAACTTCACTCGGTCCATCACTTCACGGCCGTTAATCACGATATCACCTTGTGGGTGAACGCCAAAAGCCGGAGCTTTCTCGATTTGGTGTACGCTTTCCGCTGCTGCAATAAGCAGTTTGGATGGCATACAACCAACACGAGCACAGGTTGTACCGTAAGGGCCGCCTTCAATCATCACAACACTGTCAGTGTGTGCTTTTGCAGCGCGGTAAGAACCTAAACCTGCCGTACCGCCCCCGATAACTGCTACATCTACATTGACTTGTTTCATAATAATTTTCTCGCAATGGCTAAATTTGGTTTGAACGAACCCCTCCAACTCTGGTGATTTCTTGAGAGTCAGGATAGTGGGTCAGTTTTGTGATTCTGTTTTATTAGGTTTAGCTTGTGACTCTGCTTTTATTACTAACTATAGGTTAGTAAAAGACAGGCGAGTCACCAGCTATATTCTTTTTTCCAAAACTTAGATAAGAGTGTTTGGAATGGCTAACCCACAAGAGGGTGGGTTAGCGGATACTTCTAAGCCTATATCGGCGATGAAGCGATTAGCCTAGGAAAGTTTCTAGTTCTTCGCTACCACCGATGTGTTTGCCACCGATGAATACTTGAGGAACGGTAGTGCGACCAGAGATTGCACGCAGACTTACTGTTGTTGCATCTTTACCTAGAACCACTTCTTCGTAGTTCAGACCTTTGTCGATTAGGTTCTGTTTTGCTTTCATACAGAAAGGACAGCCTGGCTTAGTGAATACTGTGATTGACTCTTGCTCTTTGTGCTCAGGAGCAAGGTAGTTAAGCATAGTATCAGCATCAGAAACCTTGAACGGGTCGCCTGGTACGTCTTCTTCGATGAACATTTTTTCTACCACGCCGTTTTTAACCAGCATGCTGTAGCGCCATGAACGTTTGCCGAAGCCGATGTCGTTTTTCTCAACTAGCATACCCATGCCGTCTGTGAAATCACCGTTACCATCTGGGATGAATGTGATGTTTTCCGCTTCTTGGTCTGCTTTCCAAGCGTTCATTACGAATGTGTCGTTTACTGAAACACACAGAATGTCATCAACACCGTTTTCTTTGAATACAGAGTGTAGCTCGTTGTAACGAGGAAGGTGGCTTGACGAACATGTTGGCGTAAACGCACCTGGTAGGCTGAATACGATAACTGTCTTGTCTTTGAATAGCTCTTCAGTCGTTACGTTAACCCATGCATCACCTTGGCGAGTTGGGAATGTTACTTGAGGGATTGATTGACCTTCTTTAGATGCAAACATATTGATTTCCTTAAATAGTATTTTTAATTTTGTTCTATCAGAGCTTAACGTTTTTCTTCGCTCTGTTTCGTTTCGTTGAGCCCATTATTAGATAAATCCTTTGATAGCTCTAATCGTTTGATGTTATGGTTTTGATAGGTAAATTCTATCAAGAGCATTTTTCTTTTAAATGTTTCTATTAGAACCCTTGTTCTTATTAAAACCTGAGGTAAGAGACTGATCATGAACATTCGTGACTTTGAATACTTGGTGGCGCTCGCAGAGCATAAACACTTCCGAAAAGCGGCAGAAGCGTGCTTTGTCAGTCAGCCGACACTAAGCGGTCAAATACGCAAACTCGAAGATGAAATTGGACTTCAGTTAACCGAGCGTAGTCCAAGGAAGGTAATATTTACAGAATCAGGGTTACAACTTGTTGAACAAGCCAAGCGTATTCTCAATGAAGTAAAGACTTTTAAAGATATGGCAAGTGGACACGGTGAAGCGATGACGGGGCCGATGCACATTGGTTTTATTCCGACCGTTGGCCCTTATATTTTACCTAAGATCATTCCTCATCTTAAAGAGTGCTTTCCCGATCTTGAGCTTTACCTGCATGAAGCGCAGACTCATCAATTAGTGAGCCAACTTGAAGATGGCAAGCTGGATTGCTTGGTACTGGCTGCGGTTGATGAAACCGCGGTGTTCAAAGAGATTGATGTGTATGACGAGCCGTTAAGTGTTGCTGTTCCATGTGACCACGAGTGGGCTCAGCAAGACACTGTCGATATGCTGCAGCTAAATGGACAAACCGTACTGGCGCTAGGTGACGGTCACTGTTTAAGAGACCAAGCCTTGGGCTTCTGTTTTGCTGCGGGTGCGAAAGACGATGAGCGCTTTAAGGCAACCAGCTTAGAAACGCTGCGTAACATGGTCGCGGCGGGGGCGGGTATTACCTTACTACCTCAGTTATCGGTGCCAAAGGAAAAGCAGAAAGATGGTGTGTGTTACGTGCCAGCAGTGAATCCAACACCTTCACGTAGAATTGTCGTGGCTTACCGTCCGGGCTCTCCATTGAAGGGACGTTTCGAGCAATTGGCTGAGACGATTCGAACTCAACTGGAGAAGACGGCTTAGCGCTTGAGTTTAGAGCCTAGTCTGTCAGATATAGATATAAAAAAAGGGTTGATATGAATGCATATCAACCCTTTTTATTGGTTCATGTTACTAGGTTCTACAAACCCTAGTTAGAACAGTTCTTCTACTGCTTCACCTGATGAGGTTGAGTAGATGTCGTCATTGAAACGTTCAGTGATGTACTCGGTTGGCTCTGTGCCTTTTTCGAAGTACTCGAACATTGATGAGCTATCGAACTTGTTGGTCAGTAAGCCAGTTTCACGGTCGATACGAACACGGACGATGTTCTCCGGAATCTCTTTACGCTCAGCAGGAACGCCCGCTAACGCCGTACCCATGAAATCAACCCATGCCGGTTCTGCTGTTTTTGCGCCAGCTTCTGCACCAGTAATCTGATTTTTACCAAGGTTCGAGTTCGCTTTGGTTCTGCCTAGGTTGCGGTTGTGGTTATCAAAACCAACCCATACCGTTGCAACCATGCCAGGGCCGTAACCGCTGTACCAAGTATCTTTCGAATCGTTGGTGGTTCCCGTTTTGCCGCCAATGTCACGACGCTTCAACGGCTGTGCACGCCAACCTGTACCGTTCCAACCCGTACCTGCGCTCCAATCACCGCCACCCCAGATGTTGCTGTACATCATTTCACGAACAAGGAACGCGTTCTGCTCAGTGATCACTTGAGGTGCGTACTGTACTTGGGCATCCACATCTTGCTCTGCAAACTCATTAGCCATTGAATCTGAGGTCATTGGCTGTTGGCAATCGTCTTTACACACAACTTTCGGTGTCGCTTGGAATTCAGTCTCACCAAATGGTGTCTCAATACGGCTGATGTAGAAAGGTTCAACGTAGTAGCCGCCATTCGCAAATACTGAGTAACCTTGTGCTACCTTCATTGGCGTTAAGCTACCCGCACCCAGAGCAATGGTTTCAGAACGCGGTACTTCGTCAATATCAAAACCAAATCGAGTTAGGTAGTTACGAGTATCATCCAAGCCCACTTCGCGCAGTACACGTACCGCCATTACGTTTTTAGATTGAGCTAAGCCAATACGTAAACGAGTTGGACCCACATAGGTCGGTGGTGAGTTCTTTGGTCGCCATGCCGTACCTTGGCTCTTATCCCATTGATTGATAGGCGCATCGTTGATCAGTGAGGCTAGCGTTAAGCCTTTTTCAATCGCTGCTGAGTAGATAAATGGTTTGATACCAGAACCCACCTGACGAATAGATTGGGTCGCACGGTTGAATTTGTTGTGTACAAAGTTAAAGCCACCCACCATCGACAATACTGCGCCGTTGTTAGGGTTCATGGCAACAAACGCGGTGTTTGCATTTGGCACTTGGCTTAGTCGCCATACAACCGGTGTTTCAGGTTCAGTTGTTGTTTCTTCGGTAGGCTCTTCAGATACTTCATCGCCGGTTACTGCTTCATGGCGAACCCAAACTTGCTCACCAACAGCCAAAATCTCTTTCGCTTGAGAAGGCGCTGGACCTTGGCGGTTGTCCGTTAGGAATTTACGCGCCCAGTTCATGCCTTGCCACTCGATAGTGCCTTCGCCTTGGTTCTTAACCCAAACTTGAGCGCTTTTCGAATCAACAGCGGTTACAACTGCTGGTACTAAGTCACCATAGGTTGGTTGAGACTTAAGGTGCTTAACGATTTGTTTTTGATCCCAAGCCGACTGCGCCGTTTGCCACAATACTTTTTCAGCACCACGGTAACCGTGGCGTTCATCGTAGCCAAGTAGGTTCTTAATCGCGGCTTGGTTCGCTGCTTTTTGCAGTTTTGAATCAACGGTCGTGTAAACCTTCATGCCTGATGTGTAAGCGGCTTCACCATAGCGTTCAACCATCCAAGCTCGTGCAACTTCTGCTACATACGGCGCGCTCAGTTCAATTTCGGCACCGTGATATTTCGAGATAAGCTCTTCACTGCGAGCTTCATCGTACTCTGATTGAGTGATGTATTTTTCGTCTAGCATACGACGTAATACCACGTTACGACGGTTGGTCGCACGCTCAACAGAATAAATAGGGTTCATAGTTGAAGGTGCTTTTGGCATGCCCGCAAGCGTAGCCAATTCACTTAAGGTGAGCTCAGGAAGATCCTTACCAAAATAAACACGCGCTGCTGCGCCGAAACCATATGAACGGTGGCCAAGGAAGATCTTGTTTACGTAAAGCTCCATGATCTCTTCTTTACTAAGAAGTTGCTCAATGTGGATCGCAATGAAGATCTCTTTGATTTTACGCATAATCTTTTTCTCATTAGATAAGAAGAAGTTACGCGCAAGCTGCTGAGTTATGGTACTCGCCCCTTGTTTGGCTGAACCGGACATAGCAACCACGAGTGCTGCTCGAGTAATACCAATTGGATCAATACCAGGGTGCTCGTAGAAGCGGCTATCTTCGGTAGCAATCAAAGCTTCAACTAGGTGGCGAGGAATCTCGTCATAAGTCACTGGATTACGACGCTTTTCACCAAATTGAGAGATCAATTTACCGTCTTGACTGAAGACTTGCATTGGCGTTTGGAGTTCTACGTCACGCAAAGTGGCAACATCAGGCAACTCTGGTTTTACGTAATAGTAAAACCCGAAAATTGTACTGACTCCAAGAATCATGCAAATCAATGTAAATATGAATAATCGCTTTATGAACTTCACCGGATAATCCCTGATTAGTTAAGGCTGATAAGCAGCAAACCCTTGTACTCTAGGTTAAAAACTTAGCTTTCGTTTATTAACGCTTATTTAACTAATAATCACAACCCCTAGATAA
Source organism: Vibrio tasmaniensis 1F-187 (assembly GCF_000272405.2). Taxonomy (GTDB): domain Bacteria; phylum Pseudomonadota; class Gammaproteobacteria; order Enterobacterales; family Vibrionaceae; genus Vibrio; species Vibrio tasmaniensis_A. The sequence goes on along the minus strand of NZ_AJZM02000022.1, from coordinate 3,631 downwards.
TCAACGAAATGCTTGGCACTTCAGGAGCTAGGTCACATGGGTTCATCATTAATTACAGGTATAGATATAAATCATCACAGCATCAAAGCCGTGGTACTAAAACCCGTGGGGGAGTTGTATGCCCTAGTGGGATACAAAGAGCTGCCGATTTCGGACGACATTTTTACAGCTAACCATACTTTGGAGTATCAGAAAACTGTTAAGAAACTTAAAGAACTTAGGAAAGGACTGCCTTTTGGCTGTCGCAACGTCGCCATTTCGGTACCCGATAACACGGTGATCAGCAAAGTACTGCAAATAGAGAGTGATTTAGAAGACAGAGAAAAGGAGTTTTCTATCTATCAAACCTTTGCTCATCAATCTCCCTTTCCTATCGAGGAGCTGAGTTTAGATTTTGTAAAGCTGGAAGACAAACGATTTGGTAAAGGATCGACAAGTAGCTATCAGATATATGCGACTCGTAAGGAAGTTGTAGACAGTCGAGCGGATGCTTTAAATAAAGCCGGATTTAAACCTGTTGTCATCGACACCCAAGCACATGGTCTGCTCAATATTTGGCAGTTGGCTTCACGCCTTTATCCTGAAAAAAGTAACTGGTTGCTGGTGGACGTAGGAGTTGACCAAACGTCGTTAGGCATTATCCCGCAGGATTCAGCACCTTTCTATAAAGACATCGCCTTTGGTACTCAAGATCTTCGCGGCGCTGACAGCCCGAGTTATACAGAAGATGTGTTCGGCAACGCAGAGGAGACACATCGGTTTATTGTCAATTTGGTTGAAAAGCTTAAGCGGCAGTTGCAACTCTATTCCTCAGTGAATGCACTTGAGCCGATATCCGGGATCTGGCTGATGGGCGAAGGAGCCAGCATTCCGATGGTAGTTGAAGATCTAGAGCGCCATTTTCAGATGAGTTGTGAATCGCTCAATCCTTTATCGTTATTTGAGAACAAGGTGGCGAAGCGGCACCAACTGCCGATGAACTGGCAACATTACGGCATTGCCGCGGGTATGGCGATGAGTGGACTCAAGTGGCAAGGAGAGAAGCATGTTGCATCAAATTAACCTGCTGCCGTGGCGTGATGAGATTCGCGCTCAGCACAAGAAGCGTTTTATCCACCTAGTCATTCTTGGCGTCATCATTGTACTTACAGGGCAATGGGCGGTTGGTCACTATTTTCAGGGTCAACAAGCCAAACAGCAAGCTCGCCTCAATTATCTTAATCAATACATTGCCGAGCTCGACCGACAAATTCAATCGTTAAAAGTTGCAGAACAAGAACACAAAGCCATTCTGACTCGACTTGATGTCGTGGAGTCGTTACAGCTTGGCCGTAATAAGACCACCGACTTTATGAATCTAATGCCGGAGCTGATTCCTGAGGGCGTGTATGTCGACAAGATGAAGATGAATGGTCAGGAGATTGAGATGGCAGGTATCAGCGACAGTACGGCTCGCCTCGCCACAATGTTGGACAATCTAGAGCGTTCTGATTCTCTTAAAGGGGTCGAGATGCACTCTATTATCCATAACCGAAAGCGCTTCAATAAAGAGTTTCAGACCTTCAAGGTCTCTTTTGTGTTTAGCCCTGTTTCTTTAGAAAACACAACCGCAGAGAGCGCAACCGCAAGCAGAAAAGAGAAGGGGGCAAATCATGGCTAACCTTAAAAGTAGGATTAGCTGGCAAAATAGTGTGAGCTTGCAAGATCTCGATGCTGATGAGATTACCGAATGGCCGTTGTTGCCCCAACTGCTCGTTATTCTGTTGCTGATGATATTAATCCAAGGTGTCGGGACTTGGCTGTATGTGCTGCCTTTAGACGATGAACTGCAGCAGATGAAGCAGCAAGAGCAGACTTTGAAAGCAACATTAAGGATAAAAGCGAACAAGGTTGCGGCTTTGCCTAAGCTTCAGAGTCAGTTGGATGAGCTAACCAGTCGCTACGACTATCTGCTAGAACAGTTGCCAGTTCAAAAGGAGCTCGCCAGTATGTTGGCCTCAGTGAATGAACTTGGTTTGGATAATGCGCTAACCTTTACGCGCATTGATTGGGGGCAAAAGCAGAACAAGGAATTCCTTTATCGGTTACCCCTCAATATTGAGCTAACCGGTGATTACCACGAGATTGGCGATTTCTCCGCGGCCATCGCAAAACTGCCGCGCATTATTAGCTTCGATGATGTGAATTGGCAGCGAGTCAGTCAAGAAAGTAGCACGCTACATTTCAGGGTTCGAGCTTACACCTATCAGTTTAAATCGGAGGTGAATGATGAAATTCAGTAGCGTCCTTTTGTCCCTATTGTTACTGCTTGTGCTTTCAGGCTGTAAAGCCAATCAGGATTCGTTAGAAGATTTTGTGAGGCAAGTTGAAGCTAAGGCGAGAAAAGAGGTAGAAAAACTTGTCCCAGAAACGGAGTTCTTGGCCGCAACTTATCAACGCCACGCCTTTCGTCCTCCCTTTGAGCTCCCTAAAGAAGCCATCGTACAAAACCAACCCTTGGTGAAGAAAGATTGTTGGCAGCCGAACGCACGCTCTCGCAATGGCAAGCTAGAAAAATACCCGCTGAGTAAGCTGCGTTTAAGAGGCGTAATGGGCAGTGGAACAAGCGTTTCAGGGTTAGTACAAACCCCGAAAGGGAACGTGGTCAATGTGAAAAAAGGTCAGTTTATTGGCTTAAATAATGGTCGAGTGACTAAGGTGACGAGCCAGTACGTACAGATTAATGAAACCCTTCCAGATGGTTTAGGTTGTTGGCATAAGCGCAACGTTAAGCTCGCTCTGAAGTAAACCAATGTCACATGATGTGGATATGAGATGTAAATATGATTAAAGGACTAAGTAAGTTAATAAACAAAGGGCTGCAAAGCCTAGTTGTGTCTGTGATGTTGGTGGTTAGCGTGTTCAGCTATGCCGAGAGCTTGCCAAATCAATTGGAAAATATTGATTTTAGGGTCAACAAGGAGAAAGACGCCGTCATCATTATCGAATTGGCAACCAGCACTGCTGTGGTGGATGTTCAACGTGCTCAGGAAGGTTTAAGTATCGAGTTACTCAATACTCAGGTGAATGACGATAAGCTTTACCTCCTGGATGTGAAGGACTTCGCGACCTCAGTTGAAGGTATTGAGGTGTATAAGGAAACGCCCAGTACGCGATTGTTGGCAACGATCGCTGGTGACTATCAATATGAATACAACTTAAAAGGTCGCTTTATTGAGGTAATGATCAGTAGGCCTACTATTGATGAAGTGACAATAGAGAAAAATGTTTTAGAAAAAGAAGGCAAGGTGATATCGATTAACTTCCAAGATATCCCTGTACGTAATGTTTTGCAGCTTATTGCTGATTACAACGATTTCAATCTCGTTGTTTCTGATTCAGTCACGGGTAATCTGACTTTACGTTTAGATGGTGTGCCTTGGCAGCAAGTTCTCGACATTATCTTGCAAGTTAAGGGATTGGATAAGCGTGTTGATGGCAACGTTATCTTGGTGGCACCTAAAGCTGATCTCGACCTTAGAGAGCAACAAGCGCTAGAGAAATCTCGTTTGGAAGAAGAGCTAGGTGAACTCAAGTCGGAAATCATCAAGATTAACTTTGCCAAAGCCACCGACATTGCCGACATGATTGG
>NZ_AJZM02000021.1 GCF_000272405.2 Vibrio tasmaniensis 1F-187 | reverse complement strand
GGTCGTTACGCCGTTTTCAACTGCCGAGAGGAGCGCTGGGTTATCGTGAATCCGCAGGTCTCGTCTTATCCATAGAATGTCGCTCAATATCCGTATCTCAGTTTAAGTTCTTGTGGGTGCGGGTTTAGGTAAACCTGTGATTCAAGGTACTCGTTTGGGTATTCCATCAAGTAGTGGTTGATCAGTGTTAGTGGAACTAACAGAGGAACTAGCCCTTCTCTGAATGATGAAATCTGATTCGTGAGCTCTTGTTTGTGAGCGCTGCTCAGTTGTTTCTTAAAGTAACCTTGTAAGTGATGCAGAGTATTAGCATGACTGCCGCGGTTTGCATGGTGCATTAGCGCCGTCATCAGACCTTCGATGTACTTTTCAGCCAGCTCATCAATCTCTAAATCGTTACTCGCTAAAAGTTTGCCTAGGCTCTTATAGCCTTCAATGTGGTGACACATTACCAGGTACTTGTGAGCGCTGTGGAATTGAATCAGCTTGTGTTTAGTTACGCCTTCGTCAACAAGGTTGAGCCACTTCTGATAAGTGAAGACACGTGTCATGAAGTTTTCGCGCAAAATAGGGTCATTGAGGCGACCATTCTCTTCAACTGGAAGTAATGGGTTGCCTTCCATCACTTGTTTGGTGAACATGCCTACGCCTGTCGATTCAGAGCCGCGACCGTGGTGGTGGTACACTTTTACTCTTTCCATACCGCAGGTTGGGCTTTTTTGACACACAATGAATCCTGCGATGTGCTGGTTGCTCTTTGAATAGTTTTGTCCAAACTCGATCAGATCATTGGTCACATCACCAGAACCGTCAGGTCTAGAAACGTGAATGATATTGTCTAGCTGACGAACTTGGCGAATGGTTGGGCGAGGTGTTGGAAGACCCACTGCCATTTCTGGGCATACTGGTTCTAGTTCAACATAATCTGCAAGGTCATCTGTACAAAAACGAGAGCGTTTGTGACCTGTATCGAAACGTACCTTATGTCCTGCAACACAAGCACTAATGCCTATTTTAATTTTCTTTTCCATTGGCCAACTCCTTTGCTCTTGCTTTGAGCTATTTATTATATTTCAACATTGCTAATCGTACTTACAGAGCTGGGTGTGTTTTAAGTCTCAACAGCGTTGATGTTTTAAGCCAGATGTATTTGACGATATACAGGATAACTTCATGCCATCCTGTATATTTATAGCGTGCAACAGGGTTAATAGATATATTTACCGAGTGGATTGAATAACTGGCTCACACCTTTTGTGAAGTAAAGCGCATCACTTGAAACGGTTAAACACACACAGCCTTCTTTAGTCGCAGGTTGGTGGGTGTGTTCTCCATCTAACCAGATGAAATCGCCTTTGTTGTAGACGCCCATTTCGTCTTCGAAACTGCCTTCTAAAAGAAGCGTGATCTCGAAGCCTTTGTGGGTGTGGCAAGGAACTTGTCCATCTTTGTCGATGTGCAGCAAGCTGGTGTGGTGTGCTTCGTCGTCAAAATCGAGTCGCGCTCGCGAAATTTTGCCTAAGTTCATCCAGTCTTTTCTCGCCACTGAGTTCAACGCGCGAGGAATAGTGAACGTGGTGTCTGCAACCGTAACTTGCTGAACTTCGGGTGTCACTTCGATAGCTTGAGATGAATCAGCAGTGATTTGAGCAATCGTATCAAAATCAAACTCTCCATCATCGGATAGGAACGCGTCCATTTCGCTGTCAGAAAGTTGAAGCCCTGAGGTATCGCTTTCAAAGGCAGATGTATCGCTTTCAAAGACAGTGTCAGCAGCTTGCGCCGTCAGCATGCTCACTTGTTTTTGGCAGTGTGCACAAAGCCCTACATGGCTAGAAACAATCAGAGAAACCGAATCCGCTAGATTGCCATCGACAAAATCTTTCAAGATTGCCGCATTTGGGTGATGTTTAATCATGGTCTTGTTCCCCCATGTGAACTTTTAGTTTGGCGAGTGCGAGTCTTAGACGTGATTTAACAGTTCCAAGCGGGACATCGAGTTGTTGGGCGAGCTGCTCTTGCGATAACTCTTGGAAGTAGACACCTTTCACAATGGTTTTTTGAGCGAGAGGCAACTTTTCGATTTGAGTCATTACATGACGGCTCATTAGATGATCGCCAAACTGAAGCTGATCACTTTGTGATTCGGCTACCATGGCATCAATTGGCCAAATGTCGTCAGCGATGGTTTGCTCTGCTTTCGCTTTTACCTTTCTTAACATATCAAAGGCGGCGTTCCGCATCACGGTGTATACCCAAGTGGTTGCTGCGCCCTTCTCTTCGTTGTAGAGATGCGCTTTCTTCCAAACGTTGGTCATCGTGTCTTGGACTAGCTCGTTGGCAGCGGCTTCACCGCCCAACTTACTGATGCCAAAACGCTTGATTTTGGGAGCAAAGAATTTAAACAAGCAAGTAAATGCCTGCTTATCTCTGTCTGAACCAACCAAAATCAGCCAGCTTGAGAGCTCTGTAGGTACCTTACTTTCGGTAGGTAGTTTGTTGTCGGGGATAATGACATGCTCCTTGCCGTTCCCTGTTCTTCTGCTTTCCACTTGCATAGTAATCAACCATCATGCGAATTTGATAGACACTACGTGGAGAGTGAGAGTAGGGATCACTTTATTTTAAATTAATTTCTACTATACAAAATTATAGTGAATAAAAGTGCTTATTGCCCTGTAATGATTTGATTCAAAAAGGGAACTAACGAAGGAAAACTAGCGGGTTCTGTGAATTTGGTTTTCTTTTCCAATGGGATAGGCATCATTTCGAGGAGTCGAGCACAGATCCATTGAGGGCTTTCAAAGTCAGGAGACGGGTAGAGTGTTCTGATCGAATCATGTTCTCGAAACAACTCGACAAGAAACGCGGTAACCACGTTCGGCACCTTATAGCTGTGTTGTGGCCAGTGAGGTAAAGGGCGGAAATCACTTTTGATTAAATCATCTGTGTCGCGGAAGGAGGAGTGAAGCTGGACCAACTGTTCGCCTTCAACATCGATTTCCAAGATTTGGTCATCGGACATATTGAAATCGACAATAGACACTTTTGTCCCCCAAGAACTCAGACGTTCGGAGTTGGTGTTGTCCTGAGTCGCAATGATGAAGCCGTCTCCCTGCGCAGCATGAGCAACCATTTTCAAATACTTGGGCTCAAAAATACGCAGTCTTTGTCTGCCCCTTGGCAAAATGAATAACGGGAGAGGAAACACCGCAAGCTCTTGAGAAGTCTCTACGGGTGTTTCTGGTTCGGTTTCTATCCGTGTGATCTTCTCAGCTGAATTCGGCACATAGCACTCCTTAGTTCATACATGGTTGAGTCTGTACGGATTTGATTCGTACGTAATTCAGAGATGTATACGCGTGCTCGTTGAAGTTCGATCAATGTGGGGTGATGTATTGAACAGGAAGTTAGAGAGAGGGAGACATGGTTTTTTGTCGCGTTTATTCGCAATTTAATCGGTTTAACCTTTTTTAACTTACGTCATTAGGTAATATGGGTTAAGAATTAGTCAATGGATAGATAATAAGTGACACGCTTATCTTACGTTGCTTATCTCTTAGTTCTTCTTTACCTGACATCACATCAAAGGAATGGTCATGATCGTTATTTATGGTATCAAAGAGTGCTTAAATCCGATTAAGTTACAGCTTTCTAATGTCTTACAACAATGTTTGAACAGTGAGATGGGGTTACCTGATGACAAACGAGCGCATCGGTTTGTACCATTAGAAAGAGATGATTTCTTTTATCCCGAAGGGCGAACAGAAGCTTACACCGTCATAGAGATCAATATAATGGAAGGGCGAGCGGTGAACACCAAAAAGCGCCTGATTAAGAAGATATTTTCTGAAATAGAAAAGCAGCTGGCCATCTCTCCCATTGATATCGAGATCACCATCAAGGAGCAGCCATCGCATTGCTGGGGCTTTCGAGGCATGACTGGCGATGAAGCCCAAGATCTTAAGTATAAAGTAAAGGTCTAGGGTTTAAGCTCCTAACTCCTAACTCCTAATACGTAAGACAGAAGACTTAAGCTAACCTATCTAGTCGTGGTTTTGGAGTTTGATGCCAAAGCCGTTAGATGGGCTGAGTTTGGACATATGAATTATAGGTAAATCATTCATGGACAATGCCCTAAAGAGACGAGTTTCTTTGTTTTCCGCTGTATGTCACTACAGTTCGTTTGCGACAGTGGCAAGTTTGTTTTAGAGTGCAACTCTTCTCAGCATTTTTAGATTAGTTATGGTTAGAATCAACACGAATTTAATTCAAAAGATACTCATTACACTGCCTTTGTTTTGGATTGTTACCGTTCAGGTGTGGTTAGGTCAGGGGAGTAAGCCTCTTGCGGGTATCACTTTATTGATTGCGGCCTGTTGTGCTCTTTTGTACCGAAAAAACAAGGAGAAGCATGACTGGTTTGAAGATGGCTGGGTGTGGATACTGCTCTTGCTCTCTATTTTTTCCACTATATCTTACGAGTTGCATGGTTTCAGTAGTCAAGAATTGAGGGCAACGTTGATTGCTCTGGTATTTTTCCTTTTTTATCGAAATGGCTTTGTTAAGTTATCAGGTATACAGAACTTATGTTTCACTTCTGTTGTCAGTACAACCGTCCTTGTTGCTTACTATATCTTTTTTCTCTCTGGGGATCGGGGGAGCTTGCCGTCTAATGCTCTTGTTATAGCTTCAATTCAAGGCTTCTCTGTCATTTTATTGCTCGCACTTGGGTGTGTTTCGTATGAAGGGAAAAAGCCCAAAGCAATGGCTATTTTGGCATTTATAGGCTTTCTATCCATGTTTTTGGTGGGGTCAAGAGGGCCTCTACTAGCCGTTATTTTTATTGGTTTAGTTGTCCTATTCAAAATGATGATGCAGCATCGTCAGTACAAGGCGCTGCTTGGTATTAGTGTCATGGTCGTTTTTTCTGTGTTTTTGATGTCGAAATATGACGTGGTAAGTGAACGTATTGACTATAGCTTGCATGAGTACCATGAGATATCACAAGGCAACATGGATACTTCCATAGGCTTAAGATTACAAATGTATCAAGCAGGGTTCGATTTCTTTGTGGATAGCCCCTTGCTCGGCATTGGAGGTGATAAAGAAGCGCAATTAGATAAACTCTCATTCACGCCAACAAATTCGGGTAAGAGATTTATCGTTAATGCGCATCTTCATAACAACTATATTGATAAAGCGGCTTCATCCGGTTTGGTAGGCATTGCCCTTCTTATGCTTAGCCTGATGTACCCTTTGTTTAATTCAAGATACAAGCTATCGCCCATTGTATTGTTACCGGTCGTTTATTTTTCTTTCATGTGTCTATTCGATTCACCTTTCAGGAATGGTGATTTAGCTGTGATGTACTTTGTGTTTATTGGAGTACTACTAAAACTGCAAGTGAGAAAAGAAGCGTAATGAAACCAGCGTATTACGCTAATTTCATTGTGGGTAGTTTTAGTGCGTTTATTGATTTAAGGTTATAACGAACAAATAATGAATAAAAATTTCAGGTATGACATCAATGCATTACGTGCATTAGCTGTCTCAATCGTCGTCATTTTCCATTTTTTTCCGGGTTTTATCACTGGCGGCTTTTTAGGTGTGGATGTGTTTTTTGTCATTTCAGGTTTCCTGATGACAAAAATTATCATGTCGAGTTTGGAAACTAATACCTTCTCATTAAAGGACTTTTATTTAGCGAGAGCAAAACGCATTATTCCTGCCTTAGCGGTTATGTGCCTTGTTGTGTTACTCGTTGGCATTATTTACCTAGACCCTTGGGCGTTAAGAAAATTAGGTAAGCATATTCTCACCAGTGTCGGGTTTGTTTCTAACCATACCTATTTAAAAGAGTCGGGATACTTTGATGTGGCCGCGCAAAGCAAGTGGTTACTTCACACTTGGTCTTTATCCGTAGAATGGCAATTCTATGTATTATATCCTCTTGTTTTAATGGCGACCTACAAGTTATTCGGAGCTAAAGGTGCAGCCGTTGCTATTGGAACGACTCTAATCGGAAGTCTAGCTTATAACTATGCGTATTTAGGGAGCTCGGCTTCTTATTACACATTACCGTCCCGCGCATGGGAACTGCTCGCAGGTTCGGTAGTTGCTTTGAAAAGAGAGCCCATTGAATTCAAAAAATCCAATGTTCAGTTATTGCTGTTAGTTGCTATTGCCTCACTGTTTATATCTCCTTTCATGATCGACAGCAGCACACTTTGGCCGAGTCATGTGACGCTTATTCCGGTCATTGCTACCGCGATAATTCTGCTTTTGAATTTGGACCTCAATTTTACCTTTCATAAATCACGGCTGATACAAGGGGTTGGGTTATGTTCCTACTCAATTTATCTCTGGCATTGGCCTATTAATGTTTTCATTAAAAACCTCACAAATAACACTATTACCCACAATATAATCGGAGTAATGGTTTCGGTCTTGATGGGGATCCTTTCATTTAAGTTCATTGAAAGTTACCGACCTAAGGAGAGACCCAAAGGCGGTAAATTCTTTTTGAACTATTACCCTCTAGTTCTTGCTTCCTTTATTGCCTTGATAGGGCAGGTTATTTATGAAAGTGAAGGATTACTTTGGCGCCTGGATAAAACACAGCTCGTCATTGCACAAAGTGTCTATGACCGGAATCCACGAAGCGGAGAGTGCCACGTCGAATTTGGACCATCTCCTGAGTGTCACTATGGCTCAGGACCCGTATCCGCGATTGTTTTAGGCGATAGTCATGGCGCATCGATAGTGAGAAGTGTTGAGGCGTCAGCACCTAACGATACATCGGTCATCGACTGGACGAGAAGCGCATGTCCGACGATTTCAGGTATCAAAAGAGTGCTTTCAAGTGGTGAGTTATCAGAAGAGTGTGGGGATTTTGTCTCAGCATCGTTAATTAAAGCTAAAACTAATTACCCTAACGTTCCTGTTGTTGTCATTAACAGAATGGGTGGCTATCTTTATGGTTCGAATGAAGATGGGTGGCAAAGTGAGAACGAAAAGATCAGTTTAATCGCAGGAGATAAAAGGTTTCAGACCAGATCGGAAGAGTACCTGAACTCAATCTTATCCAGTTTTGAAAAGACCATGTGCGAGCTTAGTCAATCTAACCCTGTTTATTTGGTCAAGCCAATCCCTGAGCTTAAGAAAGATGTACCTAAAACTATGTATAAGTATTCGATTTTAAATCAATCTGATATTTCGGTTTCTATTCCTCTTGAAGAGTACCGACAAAGAACCGCATTGATTACGAAATCTTATGAAAAAATCAGCCAAAACTGTCGAGTTACTCTTATAGACCCTGAGCCGATATTTTGTGATGATCAGCAGTGCCTAGGGGATATCAACAATCACCCAACATACGTTGATGACGATCACCTGAATGAATTTGGTGCTGGCCAACTTATTCCTCAATTTCGCGAAAAAATATGGGGTCAATCAGCTCCGTAGGAAATGCTCATTCGCCCTTATTGTTTACACGAAAGAATAAGGGCGTTTCTGTGTTTGGAGCTATTGTGTTGGTCTTAAATGATTCGTTTAGGTAGCGATGTTTAAGATAAATTTCGGTTCAAGTGAACCATTGTGCTATACTCCGCGCCCCAATCCGAATTGGCTTGTTAAATCTTAGGAAATTATTATGAGTGTTAAAAACGAACTTCAACAAATTAACAACCGTCTAGACAAGTGTCGCAACAAGTTAGCGGCTGCTAAAACTCGTAATGATCGTCCTGTTGTTCGTCAATTTGAAGATGAGATTAAGAAGCTAACCAAGAAAATCGCTCAGCTGAAACATAAAGAAAGCTACGATGTGAACCAAGAGCGTAAGTCTCTGGTTGATATGCCATTTAAGCGTGAGATTACTAAGGCTGAACAAGCGGATATGGGTAAACTTAAAAAGTCTGTTAAAGGATTAGTAATTGTTCACCCAATGACCAAGATCGGTAAAGAGCTTCGCATTGAGGTTATGACTGGTTACGCACCGAAAAAATTCTAATTGCCAGTGATGGTGATGAAAAAGGAGCTAGCAATAGCTCCTTTTTGCTTTTTTAGGTATTAAAAAAGCAGAGTCAGCGGTAATAATACTCACGCCGTTTTCAACTTTTTAGAGGTGATTGTTGTCACAAATCCTTTTATCTCCTATAAAAGTTAACGTGCTACTAACATGGCACCAAGTGAACGCAGTAATGTGTTCGCTTTTCGAATCTACAATTTCTCTCCAGTTTGTATAAATATAGGTAGAGCAGCACAGATAATTACAGATAAAACTAGACTCGTTAAGGAAGATGAGAACGTAAAAAAATAGAGGTTATATGAATCAATTAATTTCAATTGGACCACTAGAATCCTTCCTAATCGCGATTAGTGTTTTGTTTCTAGGTCATTTCGTCAATGCAAAGCTTCCTGTTCTCAAAAAGTACAATATCCCAGAGCCCATTGTCGGCGGCTTGATTGTCGCTTTTGCTATTACAGCCCTGCACTTTAACGGCCTTGATCTTGAGTTTTCTTTGCCCTTGCAGAACACATTTATGTTGATGTTCTTTGCAACGGTCGGCCTTGCAGCTAACTACACACAGCTGATGAAAGGTGGTGCCAAGGTATTCCTATTCTTAGGGGTGGCTTCGGTTTACATCATTATCCAAAACGGTGTAGGCGTAACCTTAGCAACGACACTAGGCCTTGAGCCCTTGATGGGTTTGATTGCTGGCTCTATCACCCTTTCGGGTGGTCACGGTACAGGCGCGGCTTGGTCTCAAACTTTTGCAGACACGTTTGGCATTGCAAATACGCTAGAAATCGCAATGGCTTCAGCGACCTTTGGTTTGATCATCGGTGGTATTATCGGTAGCCCAGTGGCGCAAAAGCTGATTGATAAAAACCAGCTTGAATCTGAGTACGGTACTGGCACGCATACGCACGAACGCTTCCCTGAACTTGTTACTTATAACGAGTATGAAGAAGACAAAGTGACGGCGAAGAAGGTGATTGAGGTGTTGTTCATCCTTCTTATCTGTATCACAGGTGCGAAGTACCTAGAGCAGTGGGTGGCGACTTTTGAAATTTCTTGGTTGATGATTCCTGACTTCGTTTACGCGTTGTTTATCGGTGTGTTCATCACTAACGTGTTTGAAGTGACCAAGCTGCATAAGACTGACAGCGAAACGGTCGATATTCTTGGTACGGTGTCATTGTCACTGTTCCTAGCAATGGCGCTAATGAGCCTTAAGCTTTGGAACATCTTTGACCTTGCGATTCCGTTCTTGGTTATCCTTGCGGTTCAGGCGGTGGTGTTAGGTATCTTCTCTTACTTTGTGACGTTTAAAGTAATGGGTTTTAACTACGACGCAGCGGTTATGGCAGGTGGTCACTGTGGTTTCGGCCTAGGTGCAACACCAACAGCGGTAATGAACATGGGCTCTTTGGTGAACCGTTTTGGTCCATCGCCACAAGCCTTCATGGTGGTGCCAATTGTTGGTGCCTTCTTTATCGATATCGTTAACCTGATTATCCTTCAAGGTTACATCTCGTTTATCGGTTAATGTTCGCCTTTGCTTAAACGCGATGAGCTCATCGCACTAAGATGAACACAAGAAAGCCAGTTTGTTGACTGGCTTTTTTATTGCTTGCTTATACTCGAGTTGCTCTAGTATAAGCATCAAATTTTCCCGAATTTGATGTGTATTTTTGCGTTGAATACAGCCGAACATATGTAATGAGTCGACTGCTTTTACACCTTTGTACTTATGATGGTGAACTGATTTGCAACTCCTTTAGTAAAGGAAATGCAGCCTTGATGTGCTCTCCCGTGACAATGAATCCAACCAACTGGTTATCTTCATTGAAGCCTTTGGCGACAATGCCTTTAGGATCGAATCGAGTTTCCCAGCTCTGAGCTGTGTGAATATCGCGCCCTGCCAGCTGAATCGGGTAACTCGGTGTTTTCACCTTGGTGATCATATGAGGCAAGCTGAGCTTTGCATCGCCCACTTTGATCTCGCCTTTATCCTTAGTTAACTGCTTGGCCAACACGTTTGCCGATAAGATTGCTGGCTGCAAATAGGCCATCACGCGCCCTTCAATTTCAGCGCAATCACCAATCGCATACACATTGTTGGCGCTGGTTTTCAGGGTGTCATCGACCACAATGCCTCTGTTGACGTCTATTCCCGCTTGCGTGGCTAAAGCCGTATTTGGCCTTAACCCTGCTGCGGCAATCACTATATCTGCTCGTATTAATCGAGAGGCGGTAGTTTGTAGCCTAACTCCATCGTGGAGGTAAGTCGTTCGACAAATCGCAGAGTCGGTTTCGACGGTAACCCCTGCTTTTGTCAGTTCCCTTTCCAATTCAAGCGAAACGAAAGGTGGCACTAGGTTATTCAATAGATAACTTGCGGGTTCGATAATCGTGACATCTTTACCCGCAGTTTGAAGGTCGAATGCGAGCTCGACCCCAATCAAGCCTCCCCCCACCACAATGATGCGTTGAGCGCGGTCGATCTGAGCTTTGTGTTTATCAAACTCTTCCAAACTATTTAACGTAATGGTTGCGCTGCGTTTAAGCCCTTTCGCTGGTGGTATAAAAGGCGTCGCACCCGTCGCTATTACCAACTTTGAATAGTGGATAGATTGGCCATCAACATGAACACACTGCTGCTCAGTATCTATCTCGCTCACAAGTGCTTTGGTTTTGATGACCACGTTGTACTGCTCAGCCAATTGTTGAGCGTTATGTACTGCCAGTGTTTCCGGCGTTTGTTCCTGACTGAACGCGTGCGAAAGATTCGGCTTACTGTACTCAACCCCGGCATCGGCGGTGATCATGGTAATAGCGACATCTTGGTCAATTTTACGTACCATCTTTATGGTTTGTAGGGCGGCGAAACCACCGCCCACAATAACAATGTTCGACATGCTACTTCTCCACAAACACTTCTTTGCCTAAATGGCATTCAGGGCAAAGGAAATCATCAGGTACTTGCGCCCAAGGAGTTCCAGGTTCGACGCCTTGGTAGGGTTCGCCCAATTGTGGGTCGTACACCCATTCACACACTGTGCAACGCCAGCAAGTGCAGTCTGCACTGTGTGCTGGCTTATCTTGCGCTTCTTCTGGCTTCAGCTCTGTTGCGTCTTTGAGCTCGGTAGTGGTGTTTGCCGGTGCTTGTGTAGCTTCAAGCGGTGTTACATGATGTGATACTTGTTTCGGTGTGCTCACTTCATCTGCTTCTACACGCCAAACCTCGGCCAGTGTTATGCCGTAATCGATACATTGGCGAAGAGCGTCTGTGTCTGGTTTCCAATGGATGTGTTGTGGCGCACTGACTTCAAAGTTGGCTTCACGTAGTCGAGCGTCGATGCGTTTTACCGCGCCGCCTGTCCAACCTGAAGAACCAAATGCAGCGGCTCTTTTACCTGAAAAACGTAAGCCGTGGCTCTCTTCTAGTAGTGCAGCGATTTGCGGCATCATCACATTGTTCATGGTCGATGAACCAACAAGCACACCCTTTGAACGGAAGATATTGGCAAGGATGTCATTCTTATCGTGCTTAGAGATATTAAAGACCTTGATTGCTGTTTCTGGGCTGCCTTTACGGATACCTTTTGCAATTGCGTCAGCCATCATGCGAGTGTTGTTCGACATGGTGTCGTAGACAATGGTGATACGATCTTCTTTGTAGGCTTTAGACCACTCGTAGTATTGCTCAACAATTTGCGTCGCGTTGTCGCGCCAAATACAGCCATGAGAGGTGGCGATAACATCGATAGGCACACCTAAGTTCAATACTTCTTCTATCTTCGCTTTCACCAAAGGTGCGAAAGGTGTGAGGATGTTCGAGAAGTAACGCAGACATTGGTCATGAAGCTCGACTTGGTCTAGCTGATCGTTGAATAGGTTCTCATCACAGTAGTGCTGACCGAACGCATCGTTACTGAACAGGATCTCGTCACCAGTGAGATATGTTGCCATTGAGTCTGGCCAGTGCAGCATTTTCATCTCAACAAAGATGAGTTGCTTACCGTTACCGACATCGAGCGTGTCGCCTGTTTTAACGGTTCGGAAGTTCCAGTCTGGCTGGTGGTGATGGCCAACAATAGAGTTAACGCCAGCTTCTGTGCAGTAGACGGGTGTGTTTGGAATTTTGGCTAATAGTGCTGAAAGGGCACCTGAGTGGTCTTCTTCAGCATGCTGACAAATGATGTAGTCGATCTCATTGATGTCGATTTCCATCTCAAGGTTTGCAAGGAATTGTTCAGTAAAGCGATGATCAACGGTATCAACAAGCACCGTTTTCTCTTCACGAATCAGGTACGAGTTATAGCTGGTACCTTTGTTCATGTGGTATTCCTTACCATGGAAGTGTTCTGTTTCCCAATCGTGGACGCCAACCCAGTGAACATTTGATTTAACGTGAATAGTCATAATGATAATACCTTATTTAAATATCTAAGGTCATCATCGCACTAGTTGTGCCATGTTTTTAAGTATCTG
Source organism: Vibrio tasmaniensis 1F-187 (assembly GCF_000272405.2). Taxonomy (GTDB): domain Bacteria; phylum Pseudomonadota; class Gammaproteobacteria; order Enterobacterales; family Vibrionaceae; genus Vibrio; species Vibrio tasmaniensis_A. The sequence continues at coordinate 14,427 of NZ_AJZM02000021.1, read as the reverse complement.
TTTTAAATGTGTTTGTTTGGTCTTTGTGTTGTTTGGTGAGTCATTTTGACGCTCTGTATTTTGTGGTTAAAATGAATCTTAGGTGTCTTTATGACTTTGTGGGTTTATAGCGGTTTGGCAAGAAAATTAATGATGTTTGCTCAGAAAGAGCAGGGTGAGGAACCTGTTTCAACAAAGGGGATTATAGCGTAACTCCTGCGCTTCGCGAATTAGAACACGTGGATTGATTAGGTATTGGTGGTCTAAAAAGCGGCTGGAATGGCTAAAGCTGAGATAGAAAGGATGGATGCGAAATACAGACATGAAAAAGGCCAGACGAGTGTCTGGCCAAAACAAGGCAGTGTAATTTAACAGTCTGAAGTGCTGTTGAAACTATATTTTGTAAAACGAAAAAGCGTTTTAAAAATTAAAGCGTTGTAACTGTTTAACGTGTTATAGCTGTTGATTCATTCGTCATCTTAATTAACGCGTTAAAGCGTCGTCACGATTTCATCAAGAGCTAGGCGCGCTTTTGGTTTACCGTGGTTATAGTCTTCGCCGTCTTTGTGGTAGCCGATTGCTAGCGCTACATCAACAACGTGACCGTCTAGTTCGTCAGCAAACTCTTCACCGATCATAGCGGCATCTACGCCTTCCATCGGTGTTGAAGCAATACCAAGACGAGCCAGTGTGTGCATTGTGTTACCTAGCGCGATGTACACTTGAGACTTAGTCCAGTTTCCGTTGAAACCAGTCTCATCTGTGTTCATTTCTGCGAATGCGTAAGCCCCTAAGAACTGCTCGTACATTTCAGCGGGTAGGTGACCAGAGCTTACTTCTGTGTCAGCACGCTTTGCGAATTTCTCTTTAGTGTACTTAGGATCGTGAGCAAACAGGATCGTATGTGACGCTTCTTTCGCATGCGGTTGGTTAAACTGGAACATGTTCTCGAAAGTATTGTGGAAGCGTTGTTTTGCTGCGTCACTCTCAATGATGATGAATTTCCAAGGCTGAGAGTTGATAGAAGAAGCTGACAAACGAAGTGCTTCTTTGATTACTTCCATGTCTTCCGCAGAGATGCGCTTTTCTGCATCGTATTTTTTAGCTGTGTAGCGAGTGTTTAGATCTGAAATGATTGGATGAGTCATGTTGAATCCTAATATCTATCAATATAAATGTTGTAGGGTGTTATGTTCGGTAACGTCAACAATAAACGGATAACGCATTTAGGCTATATCTCTATAGAAGTCGTTTCTAGAACAGTCAGCCTCTAAAAGGCTGAACGCTTAAATGGCTATCGAACATGCCCCAATAAATCGAGTATCTGCGGTAGCTCAAGTTGATGGGTGTAAGATAATAGAAGATTGGCTTGGGAAAAATAGCGAACACATCAAATCACTATGGTTAATAATGTCCATAATGATTTGATTAGTGTGATCTGGATGTGTGTTGGTTTTCGAAAATCAGCCAGTTAGTACGCTTTGATTCCATATTGGCGTAATAAAGAGGGAAGTACACTGTCGAGGTTTGGGATATCTTCAGGGTTAAGTTCAATCAAGCTAAAACCGTGCTCTTGGTAAACTTTCTTGGTCGCATTTCGTTTGTCTTCTTCTATAGGGCCTGAATCTGTTCCCCAGAACTGAATGTATACCTTGCCGCTTGGCAGGTAGAAATCGCTCATTACTTCTTTTGATATCGGGAGCGGACGTTCATAGGCATGAACCACTCCCGCCATATAAAGCCAGTTATCGATGATCAGCTCTCCCTTTGAACGCACATAATGTCCGTCTAAGGTTCGGTGTTTCGCCTCAAATTTCTGACGAAAGCTAGAAAACGAGACATCGGTAGAGTGGCTTTCAGCATCATGCCCTAGAAATTCGACAACAGATTGCTTCAAACGTTTATTGCGAACTAACGAATCGTGCCATACCACAAATAGGTTTTGAGTCGCTTTATCTTCCCTTTGCTCACCGCCTGCTTTTAAGCCTGTTGAGGTGACATGCCAACCATCTTCTTCACGTGTTATCCAACCAAGCTCGCTGAGCAACAGGTTAATTTTTTTTGCGCTAAGTTGAAAGGCACTGCCTAGTTGAGTTGCCGTTAGCGTTTTTCCAGAGAAAGAATCTAGGTCGATGAGTAGTTTTTCTGGCCAGACAATAAAGACACCAAACTTCTTGTGTTCGACATACTCCCCACCAAAGCTTTCGCCTCGTTCTGTGAGTACCCAACGCTCCTGTGAACGCACGATATAGCCAGCTGTTTTCAAATCACTGAATAGAGCCTTTGCTTCTATCCCTTTTTGTTTGGCTAGTGCTGATGTGGAAATCTTGTCTGGCATAGTCTGTTTCTCAATTAGCAGTAGAACTGCTGATTAATGTTGAGGGGCTGTTGTATAGAATAGGGAAATACAATAACACAACTGTTGATACTAACTGCAGTTCACTGGTCCATGTTTTTAGTGAGTATTCGCTCTCATTTTGAATGTTAAGCAAAATGTCGCCTAATTTGTAATTAAATTACAGTTTTAGGGTTTTTACCCATCTTGGTGCATATTTATTATTCGTGACACGATGTTCTTTTATACGGGTTATATAGATCTCAGATGCTATATTTTATTAATTGTGATTTATATCACTATTTATTTTTAAGTATTACAAAATAAAATGCGATCTAGATCTTGCGTTAATGATATTTATTCTCATTAATTTGGCTTTGTAATTTAAATTCATGATGTTTTTGTGATCTAAGGTGTACTCGTTAACCCGAAAGTGTTTTTTGCGTGTGATGGTTATCACGAAAGTTGGGCTGAGGTGCATTTTAAAAATGTTGTGATACATTTTAATCGACTTTTGAGTACACACTTTCGGTCATTTGACCAACCAATACATTACGGGGTTCTACCTATGTTATCACCAGAAGCAAAGATTAAGGTTCAAAACTTTGGTCGTTTCTTATCCAATATGGTAATGCCAAACATCGGCGCATTCATTGCGTGGGGTTTCATTACTGCACTATTCATTCCAACGGGTTGGTGGCCTAACGAAACGTTAGCATCAATGGTTGGTCCAATGATCACATACCTATTACCACTATTGATCGGTTATACCGGTGGTAAAATGGTTGGTGGCGACCGCGGTGCCGTAGTGGGTGCTATCACAACGATGGGTGTTATCGTTGGTACTGATATCCCAATGTTCATGGGTGCAATGATTGTTGGTCCACTGGGTGGTATCGCAATTAAGAAATTCGATGAAGCTGTTCACGGTAAAGTGAAGAGTGGTTTCGAAATGCTAGTGAACAACTTCTCTGCGGGCATCATCGGCATGATCTGCGCGATCATCGCGTTCATCGTGATTGGCCCTGCGGTTAAAGTTCTGTCTTCTGGTTTGGCGGCTGGTGTTAACGTAATGGTTGAAGCGGGTGCATTGCCTCTTGCCTCTATCTTTGTTGAACCTGCGAAAATCCTATTCCTAAATAACGCAATCAACCACGGCATCTTCTCTCCACTAGGTATCCAGCAATCTGAAGAAATTGGTCGCTCAATCTTCTTCCTAATCGAAGCGAACCCAGGTCCAGGTCTTGGTCTTCTACTTGCTTACATGGTGTTTGGTAAAGGTAGCGCGAAGCAGTCTGCTGCTGGTGCATCTATCATCCACTTCCTAGGTGGTATCCACGAAATTTACTTCCCTTACGTTCTAATGAACCCACGTCTAATTCTTGCTGTAATCGCGGGTGGTATGGCGGGTGTATTCACTAACGTAGTGTTCGATTCTGGCCTTATCTCTCCAGCATCACCAGGTTCTATCTTTGCTATCTTGTTGATGACGCCAAAAGGTTCTTACATCGGTGTTGTACTTTCTGTAATCGCTGCAACGGCTGTGTCTTTCATCGTAGCTTCAATCCTACTTAAGACTTCAGCTCAAGGTGATGACGAAGATTCACTAGAAAAAGCATCGGCTCAAATGAAAGACATGAAAGCGTCTTCTAAAGGTGCAGCATCAGAAGCTGGTGTAAACCTAGCGGATGTGAAAGCTGTCTATGTAGCTTGTGATGCAGGTATGGGTTCGAGTGCAATGGGTGCTGGTCTACTTCGTAAAAAGGTAGCAGCAGCAGGCCTAGATATTGAAGTAACAAACTACGCAATCAACAACCTACCGGCTGATTCGCAAATTGTTATCACGCATAAAGACTTAACAGATCGTGCTCGTAACACCGTACCAGGTGCAATGCACATGTCTCTGAACAACTTCTTAGATGGCGCAGTATACGACAACCTAGTAGCAGAACTTGTTGAAGCACAAAGTGGTGAAGCGAAAGTAGAAGCTCCGGCTCCTGCAGCAGCACCAGCTCAAGAAGGCAACAAGCTTGCACTGACTAATGACAGCATCTTCCTTGGCCTTAAAGCGACTCAGAAAGAAGACGCAATTAAGTTTGCTGGCGAACAATTAGTAAAACTTGGCAACGTATCACCAGAATATGTAGATGGCATGTTTGCTCGTGAAGAGCTTGTGTCTACTTACCTAGGTGAGTCTATCGCTGTACCACACGGCACAATCGAAGCGAAACAGTACGTACAAAAAACCGGCATTGTTTTCTGTCAGTACCCCGAAGGTATTCAATGGGGCGAAGATGAAGATGAAGATGATATCGCGAAGATGGTTATCGGTATTGCCGCACAAGGCGATGAGCACAACATGGTGCTGATGGCTATTACCAATTCACTCGACGATGAAGAAGCTGTGGAATGCCTACAGAACACAACAAACCCTGCTGATGTTCTACGTATTCTCAACGGAAACTAACAAGCTCTAGTCAAGCTCCTGAGTGAAGGAGGCCAGTATCCCCCTACTGGCCTCATTTCCGGTCTCAATCTTTATCTGTAGATAAAGGTTCGGTCTGAATAGGTCACTGCTTAATGCCTAGGACGTGATTGAAAGCGGCATGTGTTTGAGTGGTTAGCTATTTAGATTCAAATATTTATAAGGTCAAAATTATGAAAGCGTTACATTTTGGTGCAGGTAATATCGGTCGTGGTTTCATTGGTAAGCTTCTTTCTGATGCTGGTATGAAGGTTACGTTTGCTGACGTAAATGAAACGGTTGTAAATGCGTTAATTGAACGCCAAGAATACCCAGTTAAGATTGTTGGCGAAGAGTGTGTTGTCGAAGTTGTTAAGAACGTGTCAGCAGTAAACTCAGCGACAAGCGCAGTAGTAGATTGCATTTCTGAGTCTGATCTTGTGACGACAGCAGTGGGCCCTACGGTTCTTAAAATCATCTCTAAGTCTATCGCTCAAGGCATTGAAAAGCGTGCAGCTGCAAACAACACTGCACCAATGAACATCATCGCGGCAGAGAACATGGTTCGCGGTACTAGCCAATTAAAAGCAGCCGTGTTAGAGCACCTTTCTGATGAAATGAAAGCGTTCACTGAAGAGCACATTGGCTTTGTTGATTCAGCGGTTGACCGTATTGTTCCACCGGCAGAAGCGGGCGAAACAGACCCTCTAGCGGTAACGGTTGAAACGTTCAGCGAGTGGATCGTAGACCAAACACAATTCAAAGGTGAGATTCCAAATATCCCAGGTATGGAATGCACTGACAACCTAATGGCTTTCGTTGAGCGTAAACTGTTTACGCTAAACACAGGTCACTTAGTAACGGCATACCTTGGTGTGCTTGCCGGTCATGAGACTATTAAAGATTCTATCGAAGATGACGTAATCCGTGCTGAAGTAACAGCGACGATGGAAGAGAGTGGTGCGGTTCTGATTAAGCGTTACGGCTTTGATCCAGAAGCTCACGCTGCCTACATCCAAAAGATTCTCGGTCGTTTTGCTAACCCGTTCCTACGTGATGAAGTGGGTCGCGTTGGTCGTCAACCTATTCGTAAGCTGAGCCCACAAGATCGCCTAGTTAAGCCTCTAAACGGTACATTAGAGTACGGCCTACCGAATGCTCACCTAGTAAAAGCAATCGCTGCTGCGTTCCATTACAAGAACGAAGACGACCCTCAAGCGGTTGAACTTCAAGCAATGTTCGCAGAAAAAGGCTTTGCTGAGACATTAGCGCATTATTCTGAGCTGAATAGTGACTCAGAAGTTGTTAAACTAGCGGAAGAAGCTTATCTAGCATTGAAATGATAAACCATCAAAGTGCCACACCAGTGGCACTTTATTCTTTTAGAGCAACCATGCCCATACATACAACACACGAATCAGAGTTACTTGAAGAACTAGCCGAATCAGCTGATGCTGCGGAGTGCCTGTTGTGCGCCTACGATGTCTTAGAAGACATGCTGGACGCTTTGTTGAAAAGTATCTTCTATAAAGATGACTACGCAGTAAAATTTGTTGTTGACCCTCTCCTCACCACCGATGGCCCTTTAGGGGAAATTCAGGTTCGAACAAAATTATTGTTAGGGTTAGGCGTGATCAGTAAAGAGGTGTATGACGATATTGAAGTTTTCGTTACTCTAAAAGAGTGGGTAAATATTCAAGAAGGTCAGGTGAATTTCTGGGACCAAGATGTCGTTTTTGAACTTAATCGTATCAATGCTATTCAAAAAATGATGCCAATCGACTACGCCCCGGAGTTGGTCGAAGGCATGTCTGATGATATGAAGCGGATGTTTTTAGAGCGCCATTTTCAAAAAGTGCGCTCTACGATAGTGCTAGCGGTTAATGATATACATCAGCAGTTAGCGAAAGAGAATGTGCTGACCTCTTAAGCTATCTCTAGGTAGTGAAAGTAAGCTCGGTGCTATTTATGATCTACTTTTGTCAACCACAGATCACACTGATCGATGAGCTCTTGCAAAAATTGTGTTGGGTTCGCAAGTTTCTCATTTCCTTTTACACTTGTTGTCGTTACCTGCCAAAAACTCAGTGAGACTAGGTTTCTTTTGTATAGGAACTCATTTAACTCTGCTGATGAAAGCGCAAGGGTCTCCCCAAACACATCATATAACTGTTGTATAACTGGCTTTAGCTCTGTGATAGTGCCTTTCAGAAACTGCTCTGAAGTCAGGTTTTCAATGGCTTGGGTATCACTAGAACTGTTTTGTTTACAAAGTGCTCTAATCGACTGGTAGAGTGAGTTTTCCAATCTTTGTACTGAAAGCAGAGCTTTTCCAAGTAGAGATAGTTGTTCATTGCTTAGGTTAGTTGTGTCTGTCATTTAAGTCAGTTCCTAATAAATTGAAGTCTGTTTTACCTGAATTTTGAGCTAGCTTGTTCGGGCGTATAGGTGTCTGCATTGAAAATAATATAGTCACCGCTTATCAATTTTTCACATTGAATTTGTCCTTTAAAGCCAATGCTGCACAGTTTTTTTAGCAAGTGTGGCTTGGCGTTATCGTAGACAATATTCAAAAAAGGAAGGTGGTTAGAGTGAACTACGTTATGTAGATTAAACTCTTCTAATGCCTCTGAGAGGTAATCACTGTCAGTCAGTTCGATGACCTCGACAATTTCATTCAACAACATGTCTATTTCCATATTTTTTAGTTGATAGCGATTGTGACATAAAAAAAAAACCACTTCCGATAGAAGAAGTGGTTTTAATTCTACAATCAAGATCTACATCAAATTATAGGTCTTGAATGTTCTCAGCTTCTAGCTCTTGGAAGTAGCGAAGAGTCTTAACTTTTAGCTCTTGTTGAGCTGGCTCATCAGCAACGATGATAGCTTTACGGTGCATCTGTAGAGCGGTAACAGTCCACATGTGGTTTACAGAACCTTCGATAGCCATTTGAAGCGCTTGCGCTTTGTTGTGGCCTAGAGAAAGGATCATTACTTCTTCAGAATCTAGAAGAGTAGCAACACCGATAGTTAGTGCGTATTTAGGAACTTGGTTGATGTCGCCATCGAAGAAACGAGAGTTCGCGATACGAGTGTCTTCAGTCAACGTTTTGATACGAGTGCGTGAAGATAGAGAAGAACCTGGCTCATTGAATGCGATGTGACCGTCGATGCCTACGCCGCCCATGAACAGGTTGATTTTGCCGTATGAACGGATTTTCTCTTCGTATGCTGCACAGTGAGCATCGATGTCTTCAGCTTTGCCGTCTAGCAGGTTGATGTTTTCTGCTTGGATATCAACGTGGTTGAAAAAGTTCTCGTGCATGAATGTGCGGTAAGACTCTGGGTGGTTAGGGTCGATACCAACGTACTCATCCATGTTGAATGTTACAACGTGCTTGAAGCTTACTTCGCCAGCTTTGTAAAGTTCAATTAGCTCAGCGTAAGTAGTTAGAGGTGTGCTACCAGTAGGAAGACCTAGTACAAATGGACGCTCAGCAGTTGGAGCGAATTTGTTGATCGAATCTGCGATATGACGAGCAGCCCATTTACCTACTTTTGCTTTGTTGCTTAATGGAATAAGTCTCATTGATTTTGCCCCTAGAAATTAAATATTATAGTGTTCTGAAACATTAATTCGCATTATAAAATAAGTTATCAGATTCCGCTATTGTTTTAGGTCAAGTTTTTGCCTTTTTGATCATATCTGTGATTGGAATTCTCAAAATTGCACAATTATTGTATGGATATTTGGTGGCGTTAAACAAGATTAATACGTTTGTCATATATCGTCGGATGGATTTGATTCAGGGGCTGAAGGATCAACAAACTTTATTGGATGAAGAGTAAGGGGGCAATGAAAATGCGATCAAAGTATGGTGGCTATGTGGCACTGCCGTACAAAAAATAAGGAAGTTTCGCCGACAGGCGTGAATTATCATTGGGTATATTTAAGAATAGTGATTATTCAAAGGTATCACTATGAATTTTATATAAATATTGGTAAAACTGGACAGGTTGGCTAAACTTATTAATTACGAAGAAGATGCGAGTTTATTTTAAGTTCCCGCTAATCCGAGATGAACCCAAAAAAAGCTCAAAGTGATGAGGTATCACTTTGAGCTGTTTTACTAATCTTCTAACACTAACTCTCTTTCGTATTCTTCCCGAGAAACTTCGCTGCGTTTGCAGCCGTTTAGGGTATGAAAGCGACGGCGTCCACGAGCCAGTTGAATGTACTTCAACCAAACACGCTCTAACTTGGACTTCGCCTTATGAGGGTGAGACAACACTTTGATGAAATGTTTTTCTTCTGAGTTGCTTGGCGAAAGTTCGCCAGTCTCAAGTGCAAGCATAGTGTCACCAAACAAGGTTAGGATTTCCTCTTCTGAAAGAGTAAAATCACCCGACTTAGCAAACCCTCGTGGGAATTTAATGGTGTCATAAAAACGTTTTTTTCCGTGTCGGAATTCGGTCTCAGACATATCAGCCTCAGTAATGTGGTTAGATAGAAATTAGTGTTTATTGCTCACGCGAAAATATTGTTAAAAGGCTAAAATAGGAAACAAAACGTTTTTGCCTTTACGATAAACAATCCTAGATCGGCTAGTTAGCAGATTTATTACAGAGATGTATTTTTGATGGATGTGAAAGTATTTAGAACCTTTCTTGAGGTTGCAAGGGTGCGCCACTTTGGGCGTGCAGCTGAAAACTTGTATTTAACACAAGCAGCGGTGAGTGCGCGGATTAAACAGCTTGAAGGCTATTTTGATACTCAGCTCTTCATTCGTGACCGCAATAACATCAAGCTGACCTCTTCTGGTGAGCGTTTGATTGGTTATGCTGAAGTGATGGTATCCACCTTACAACAAGCCAAATTTGAGCTGTCGTTAGAGAGTGGAAAAGCGTTGCAGTTAACACTGGGTGGCACACCGAATATCTGGGATGCGTATCTACAAAACTGCTTAAGTGTGGTGACCGACTCTTTCGGTGGCTACGGCTTTATGGCCGAGGTGATGGGTCGCGAACAGCTGAACCGTAATTTGCTAGAACGAACCTTAGACATGGCTTTTGCTTTCGATCAGATCAAAGCGGAAGAGCTGAACTGTAAAAAAGTCGCTGACTTGGTTTTGGTGTTGGTATCAACGGAGCAAGATGATCTGGAATCTGTATTCCAACATAAATACGTTTATGTAGACTGGGGAACGCGTTTTGGTTCTGAACACGCCGAGCGTCACCCCAAAGTGCCTGCGCCGTATCTACGTACCTCAACAGCTCGTATCGCTTTAGATTTTATCTTAGAGAAAGGTGGCAGTGCGTATTTACCTGTTTCTATGGTTGAACCTTTTATCGAGTCGGGTCAATTGCACAAGGTCAAAGGGGTTGAAGACTGGTATCGTCCAATTTACCTGAGCTACCGTAAAAGCAGTACTTCGGTTGATGCGATCATTCAGGTTGAGAAGTTGGTTAATGAAATTGACCCATCGACTGCCTACACGTTGCAACAAGCCGCTGAACAAACACCAGAGTAACAGCTGTTTCTGTAACCAATATGCTTTGTTGACTAAATAAAAATGGCTCCTAACTAGTTATATAGTTGGGAGCCATTTTTGTTTTTAAACCAGAGATGATTTTCTTTTCCAAATCAGAGATAACCCTAACTCGGATAAAACCGTTTAAGCCTGGTATGCGTAACCTTTTTTAAAAGCCCTATCACTTCAAAGCACTATTCTTCGAAAATTCTAGAGATTCATTAGATTCTCGATAGACTCTTCAAGAGAGTGTGACATGTAAGAATGGATTTGATTGCCATCCGTTGCGTCAATCTCAATCTTAGAAATCCCCTTATCCGCTTCGTCTTCAAGAAAGCTTAGAGACTGTTCGACTGATTGACTGGTGAGAACCTGTTGGTTTGATAAAACAATACGACATGTGTGAAGAACCATAGCCTTTTCCTTATTATTCGATAGGTCTCTGCATCTTAATGTGCTGAGTACCGTTCGTTGACGTTGTGAGAATAATCCTTTCTCAAGGTTAAATTTAGTCGAATTGAGCGAAAAGAAAACCCTTTTTTGTGATTTATCTAACCTTCAGTTCCGAAAATGGCTAGCGACAATAACAGTTCACGGTAAACTTTTAGTTATTGGAGCACAGTATGGCTAATGAGAAGGACAGAGTATGTCTAAGAATATTCATCACAACAGCGCGTTAACGAGTGAGCAGTGCCATTTGGCTCGATATGCGCGAGATGTTCGCTTTGATGGGATGTTTTTCACAGCGGTGAAAACCACCGGGATTTTTTGTCGCCCTATTTGCCCTGCAAGCCCACCCAAAGAAGAAAATGTCGAATACTTTTCTCATCAAGCTCAGGCTTTGAAAGCGGGTTATCGCCCATGCTTACGTTGCCGACCAGACAGCGCGCCTTTTTCTCCGGCTTGGAAAGGTGTTGAAACTACCTTTCTGCGAGCTATGCAATTAATCGACAACGGTGCGCTGAATTCGGGGTCGATTGTCGACCTTGCCACTCGACTAGGCATCTCAGATCGTTATTTACGAACCTTGTTCGACAATTACATCGGGGTGTCACCGAAGCAATATAGCCTTTATAGCCAGTTGATGTTTGCCAAGCAGTTACTGCATACCAGCAGCATGAGCATTACCGATGTCGGTTTTGCGAGTGGTTTTAACAGCACGCGCCGCTTCAATGATGCCTTTCAAAAAGAGCTTCAGCTTTCGCCAAGTCAAATACGAAGAGCTAAGCCAAGTAACAATCTAAGTAATCATATCCAACTCAGTTTCCATGGCCCGTTGGACTGGGATCATTTGCTGGGCTTTTATCGACGACGAATGATCGAAGGCTTAGAAGAGGTGGGTGACGGTTATTACCAACGCACAGTGAACGTGAACGGCTCGAAGGGCTGGTTCAAGGCCACTTTAGCCAAAGAGAGCAGTTTGGATATTGAGTTTGAGTTGGATGATATGAGCCAATTAAGAAGTTTGATCGCCAATATTCGACGTATGTTCGACCTTGATGTTGATATCAGCAAAGTTGAAGATTTCTTTAGCACCATTGATCCCAACTTGGTGGCTAAGAGTGGTATTCGTATCCCTGGTGTGTGGAGTGCTTGGGAAGCCGGAGTAAGAGCTATTCTCGGGCAGCAAGTCTCGGTAACAGCGGCCATTGGTCAGCTCAACTTGTTGGTGCGAAAGCTCTCAGGTTCATATCAGGTGTTTGATTCACAAGAGCAAGCTAATTCACAAGAGTGCTCTGACTTACAACAAATTGCTGATTCATCAGAGAAAGCGTATTTCCCTACACCTAAACAAATAGCTGATGCTGATGTGAGCTTTCTAAGGATGCCGGGAAGTCGTAAGGAAACCTTAAAGCGTTTTGCCCAATACATGGTCGATAACGAAGCTGAGCATCCTTCTAAGTGGATTGATCTCAAAGGTATTGGTCCTTGGACGATTCAATATGCGCTGCTGCGCGGGCTCAGTGAACCTAACCACTTGCTAGTAGGCGATTTGGTGGTGAAGAAATTCATCGAGCATCGCCCTACCATTAATACAGAGAGTGTTTCGCCTTGGGGAAGTTACGCCACGTTCCATTGTTGGAATCAGTCTTAAACGATGTTTCAAGTGGAATAGAGATACCTCTCTGATATAGAAGCAATGAATAAACATCGGAATTACCAAGCTAGGAGAGATTATGACTAACCGTTTTACTTATTATCAAAGTCCACTAGGAACCGTGACGTTACAGGCGAACGATGAAGGGCTGCTCGGCCTTTGGTTTGAAACTCACACTACCAAGCCTGAACAGTTAGGTGTTCAAGATGATAGCTTTCCGATCTTTGCGTTGGCTATCAAACAGCTCGATCGTTATTTTGCTGGTGAAGCTATCCAGTTTTCTGTGCCTATCGCAGCCAAGGGCACTCCGTTTCAGCAGTCGGTTTGGCAAGCGCTGATGACCATTCCTTATGGAGAAACATGGAGCTATGCACAATTGGCCGATGCGATTGGTAACCCAAAAGCGGTGCGTGCAGTGGGTTTGGCGAATGGCAAAAATCCGGTGTCTGTGATTGTGCCGTGTCATCGTGTGATAGGTAAAAATGGAAAGCTGACGGGTTATGCGGGTGGCGTAGAACGTAAACAACGCTTGTTAGTGATTGAGGGAAGAAAACAAACTTAGAAAGCTACTTAGCTAGCGACTTGAAACTCTGTTCTGTCGGTTAAGGTTGAAGGTTTGTACGACTGAGGAGGAATATTAAGAGGCCTCAAGCGTGACTCTGCAATAAAAACGTGACTTTGCAATAAATTCGCCACTTTCTGGAAAATAATGATTTGGTTGCATATTATTTAGCCATGTTTTTTAGGCAAGGATGCCCAAATGAATAACCATCATTTTCTGATAATAGCTTTCACTAGTGTGTTATTGCTGACCGGTTGTTTAACTGATACTAGTCGCCCCTTTGAAGTACCGCAGCTTGTTTTGTTCAAAGGGATGTATGAGAACGCGGACGATAACAGCTATCTACTTTTTGAGTCAGGACAAATGACCTATTAAACAATCGGTAACACGGTCACTAGAACTTATCGTATTGAAAATGATTTGATTAACATCGAGTTGAATTCAGGAAATAGCCGAGTGGATTCTGGGCTGATGATGCGTATTCAACAAGAAGGAGCAGTGTTAACCTGCAACCAGTGTCCAGCAGTGCAGTTAAGCAACGTCTGGACACGTGTTGAAAAGCCTTTAGTTGATTCCCCTTTAGACTAGAACATATCACCGTTCAGCCATAGGTGAGCGGCGATACTGACCCCATAACCAATCATGATTACTGGCATCCATTTTAAGTGGCCAAAAAAGGTGTACTTACCATGTGCAGCCCCCATTAATGCCACACCAGCGGCACTACCAATAGACAATAAGCTGCCGCCAACGCCCGCGGTTAGGGTGATCAGTAGCCAGTTGCCCATCGACATTTGGGGTTCCATGGATAACACGGCAAACATCACCGGAATGTTATCGACAATAGCCGATAAGATCCCCACCATGACGTTGGCCCAAATTGGATCCCACTGGCTATACATCACGCCCGAAGCTAATTCCAAGTAACCAAGTAGACTCAAGCCACCGACACACATTACCACGCCGTAGAAGAACAAAAGCGTGTCCCATTCGGCATGAGAAACTCTTCGAAATACATCGAATGGCACAACAGAACCGAGTCGTTTCAGGGCGCCTTCATCGTTATTGGTGATCGCTACCGCCTTTTTCTTGGCGAGTGAGTTGGGCAAAGTCTTGCGTAAGTAATAGCCAAAGAACTGCAGATAGGCGAGCCCCATCATCATGCCCATTACTGGAGGGAAGTGGAGTACGGCATGGAAAGCAACAGCGGTCGCTATTGTCATGATGAACAAGAATACGATGCGCCTCGCACCACGTTTTAATTCAACGTGTTGATGGACTGTGTCGGGCTGAGTGGTGGGTACAAAGTAAGACATGATCAACGCAGGGACGAGGTAATTCATCACCGAAGGAATAAACAAAGGAATAAACTCACTAAAACTCACATAGCCAGCCTGCCACACCATGAGCGTTGTGATGTCTCCGAATGGACTGAATGCACCGCCAGCATTGGCGG
>NZ_AJZM02000020.1 GCF_000272405.2 Vibrio tasmaniensis 1F-187 | reverse complement strand
ACTTACTTACTGTGATTGGTATAATTACCTACGATAGGCCAAATACTAGAAAGGCTCTCATGATGAGAGCCTTTTTTATGCATTTTGAGTGCGATGATTAGTGAAGAAGACGAGCACGGATTGTGCCTTCGATCTCTTTCAGTTTAAGCAGTGCTTCTTCAGAGCGATCGGCTTCTACATCGATAACAACATAACCCATATCTGCTGCAGTCTGTAGGTACTGACCCGCGATGTTGATCCCTTCTTCTGCGAAGATGGTGTTGATCTGAGTTAGGATACCTGGGCGGTTCTCATGGATGTGTAGCAAACGAGAAGTACCTGTATGCAATGGCAGTGATACCTCTGGGAAGTTAACACTTGATAGCGTAGAGCCGTTATCAGAGTATTTCGCTAGTTTACCAGCAACTTCTACGCCGATGTTCTCTTGTGCTTCTTGAGTTGAACCACCCACGTGAGGCGTTAGAATCACGTTATCGAACTGCATTAATGGAGACTCAAACGGGTCTGCATTGGTTTTTGGTTCTGTTGGGAAAACATCAATAGCCGCACCAGACAGGTGACCAGAATCCAGAGCGCCACACAGAGCAGGGATGTCAACTACCGTGCCACGAGCTGCATTGATAAAGATAGAGCCAGGCTTCATGCGCTCGAACTCTTCTTTACCCATCATGTCTTTAGTTTCATTGGTTTCAGGTACGTGTAAAGAGATCACGTCACACTTATTCAGCAACTCGGTCATAGTATGAACTTGAGTGGCATTACCTAGAGACAGCTTGTTTTCGATATCGTAAAAGTAAACACGCATACCAAGGTTTTCAGCAATAATACCCAGCTGAGTACCGATGTGACCGTAGCCAATAATACCTAAACGCTTACCACGAGCTTCGTAAGAGTTGTCTGCACTCTTTTTCCAGATACCACGGTGAGCAAGAGCATTCTTCTCTGGAATACCGCGAAGCAGTAATAGAACCTGACCTAGAACGAGTTCAGCAACACTTCGAGTGTTTGAGAACGGTGCATTGAAAACAGGGATACCGCGCTTTGCTGCTGCTTGAAGGTTGACTTGGTTGGTACCAATACAGAAACAACCGACTGCAACCAGCTTTTCAGCCGCATCAATAACTTCTTGGGATATGTTGGTGCGAGAACGGATACCAATGAAGTGAGCATCTTTAACTGCTTCAAGAAGTTCATCTTCAGGTAGTGAGCCTTTGTGGTACTCAATGTTTGTGTAACCAGCGGCTTGCAGTACTTCTACAGAAGAAGGGTGAAGACCTTCTAGAAGTAGAATTTTTATTTTTTCTTTTTCCAGTGAAACTTTGGCCATTGTTCTCGTCCTTAAAATGGAAAGGTTGGGCAAATGCGGCGCACGTGCTACAAAATGGCTGAAAGGGGAACAAATTCACCACTTTGTTAGGAGACAAACGTTTTCCCTGTGCGTCTTCTGAACAATAAAGTAACAAAAAAAAAATGTTTTGGGTAAGAAAATTACGGAATAAGACATAATTTTACAGCAATAAAGCAAAAAAAACGGCGCCCTAGGGCACCGTCTGTAATGAAGTAACAGAAAAACTCAATCTTCTATTATTTATTCTTCGATTTTTGCACCTTCAGGCGTGCCAGTGATAACTACATCAGCACCACGGTGAGCGAACAGACCAACCGTTACCACACCAGCGATACCATTGATGATATCTTCTAGCTGTTTTGGGTTTTCGATCGCCATGCCGTACACATCTAGGATCACGTTGCCGTTATCGGTTGTGCAGCCTTCGCGGTAAACTGGGTCACCACCAAGTTTTACTAATTCACGAGCAACGTATGAGCGTGCCATTGGGATAACTTCAACAGGCAGTGGGAATTTACCCAACACATCAACTGCTTTGGTACCATCAACGATACAAATAAACTTATCAGAGATAGCTGCTACGATTTTTTCACGAGTCAAAGCAGCGCCGCCGCCTTTGATCATATCGCGAGAACCGTTAATCTCGTCAGCGCCATCAACATAGATGTCTAGCTTGAATACGTCGTTGCATTCGAATACTTTGATTTCTAGCGCTTCTAGTTTTTCAGTAGAGGCTACAGAGCTTGAAACCGCACCCTTGATTTTGTCTTTCATTGTGCCAAGTGCGTCGATGAAGTGATTTACTGTTGAGCCAGTACCTACACCTACAATGCTGCCTTCTTCAACATATTGAAGTGCTGCCCAGCCCGCTGCTTTTTTCATTTCATCTTGAGTCATGCCATTCTCCTGAATAAGGTCTTGCGCTTTGAATTAATCGTTTGCGTAATGATGAAGTTAACGTTTAGATATTGGGGTAACGTTTGGATATCGAGGTTAACGTTTGCGGCGCGATTATAGCGCTTTAATGGTTGTTTTCCCATTGCCAAGTTTTACTCGGAGTCACGATTTTAGGTAGCGGAATGTCCCAACCTTCAATTGGTAAGCGATCGACATGTTGGCAATCGTGAGCAAGGCCAATAGGTGTTGCGCCATTGCCCGTCTCGAACCATCGAGCCAAAGTGCGATCGTAATATCCACCGCCCATGCCTAAGCGATGCCCCTGAGAGTCAAAGCCCACTAACGGTGTGAGAATAAGATCGAGTTGTTGGCATGGTTTGACGAGCGATTGATTGAGCTGAGGTTCAACGATTCCGTACTTATTCAAAACCGTCGGTGTGCTTGGCGAGTAGTGCAGAAACAGCAGGTGTCCGGCAGAGAAGGGGTGCAATACTGGTAAATAAGTTTGCTTACCCTGCGCCCATAACCATTCAATTAACGGCTGGGTATCGAGTTCGCCATCAATGGAAATATAGAGGGCGATATGTTGAGCTGACTGAATTTCATCAAGCTGAGCACATTGCTTAACTAAGTCTATACCGGATTGAGTTTGTTGATTGCCAGATAAGGCATTGCGTTTGATACGGATCTGTTTGCGAAATTCGCTGCGTGTGAGCGTTTTCATATGAAGGGATACCCCAAAGTGCCGTTGAGAATAGATGGCCCTTGAACCAGCGAGTTCAAGGCGGATCAGCAATGATTACCGTAGGCTTCTCGGCGGACCGAGCATGCTCAATAGCACTCAAGTACTAACCCTTAGGGATTGCTTATCGGCTCGGGGACGTGAATCCTCTGACAAACACTCCAGGGTAAATTTTGTGTACGCTATTGCTGTCCGTGCTTAACTTTACTGAGGACATCTGAAAGTGATGTCGTGAGCTGTTCCATTCGCTCGGTCAGTGCGTTTTGTTCATCATTTGCTTCAAACTTCTTGGTTTGTAATTCATAGCAAATGTTCAGAGCTGCGATCGTTAGCAGCTTCACTTCATTGGTTACCTTAGTACGTTCAGCCATCTCTTTCAATCGATTATCAAGATCGGCCGCCGCTGCAATCAATGACTCTTCTTGCCCTGGGGGACAATTCACTCGAGTCAGTTTTCCTAATATTTCAACGTCTACCGCTTGATTACTCATGATGGATGAACTCTTTAACGCACTATTTAAGGCTGTTGCTCTTTATCATTTTTTGAGAAAGAAAAAGTGCAAGTACCGATGAGGAAGCAATCTCCTCTGAGGGAGAAACTATAGGTAAACCGCTATTAAGATTCAAGCTTTTCAGAGTGACTGTTTGTAAATGAGAGCTTGAGCACACAGTAATTCAGCAAATTGAACAATTGGTAGTCAGTCATCCTTCAATTGCTCAGGATCGACGCTTACCAGAATTGGGGTGAAGTGGTACGATTATACTATCGATATAAAGAATAACTGAGCGAGCTATCTGATGAGCGAAACTACTTTACCTGACTACCTAACGGTTGCGACTGAACTTCAATCGGCAAGCCTAGCCGTAAACCCTGCTGAGATGCATGGTTTATTAACGGGTATGTTGAGCGGAGGCTTAAACCTAGCAGATAAAAGCTGGCAACCACTTATCTTTGATTACACCAATGAAGGCATGGGGTGGCCAGATCGCGCATTAACGTTAGCGGAAGCGACATTAAAGGTGACGACCAGCGAAATCACAGGTTCAGGCATGGAACTGTCTATGTTGCTGCCTGATGAAGACGCAAGCGCAAGCTTGTTTGATTTGGCTGATGGTGTGTCAGATTGGATCAACCACTTTATTTCTGGTTTAGGCTTGGTTGGCGCTCAATTGAATAAAGCGTCTGACGGTACCAAAGAAGCATTAGCTGATCTTGAAGAGATGGCAAAGCTAGACATTGACGAAGACGATGATATGGAAGAGCAAGCGCAGCTTCTAGAGCACGTTATTGAACACGTAAAAGCGTGTGCACTAATGATTCATGCTGAATTCGGTGCTCGCCCATCTGAAGATGCGGCTCCAACCATTCATTAATCCGCTTGTCGGTTTGAGGTTATAATGGCTCAGTATGATGTTGTAATTGCTGGTGGCGCAATGGCGGGGGCGACCTTAGCCCTTGCTCTGAATCACCTCAGTCAAGGTTCTCTATCGATTGCGGTAGTAGAGCCTTATCAGGTTGATCATCAAGCTCACCCAGGCTTTGATTCTCGTTCGATCGCTCTGTCTTATGGCACGGTGCAGATCCTCGATTCTTTGCGCCTTTGGCAATCTATCGCTCCGGTAGCGACCCCAATTAAAGATATCCATGTATCAGATAGAGGTCATGCTGGGATGACAGACATCTACAGTGAAGATCTTGCTGTTGATGCGCTCGGCTACGTGGTGGAGTTAGCGGATGTTGGGCGGATCTATCAGCAGAAATTAGAATCAGAAGCTGCAATTACGATGCTTTGCCCTGAGTCTGTTAGAACCGTTGAACGTGATGAATCGTTAACGACGATTGAGCTGACAAGTGGGCAAACCGTCACGACTAAGTTATTGGTTGCTGCTGACGGTGCAATCTCAACCTGTTGTCAGCAACTCAATATCTCATTGAGTGAGCATGACTTTGAACAAGTCGCTGTGATTGCCAATATCGTTGCTAGTGAGCCCCATCAAGGTCGAGCCTTTGAGCGTTTTACTCATCATGGGCCTGTTGCTCTGTTACCGATGAGCGACAACCGTTTATCGCTAGTTTGGTGTTTGTCACCGGAACAAGCACAAAAAGTGGTGGCCTTAAACGACAACGAATTTCTTGAGCAGTTACAGAATGACTTCGGTTGGCGACTTGGCCGACTAGAGAAAGTCGGTAAGCGTGCGAGCTACCCACTGATTCTTCGCCACCGACAGCAAAATATCTCTCATCGATTTGCCATTGTTGGCAATGCTGCTCAAACACTTCACCCTATTGCGGGGCAAGGTTTTAATCTTGGCATTCGTGATGTGGCTTCCTTGGCGGAAGAATTATGTACTCAATTGGATGATGTAGGTCGTTACACAGGTCTTGTTAACTTTAGAAAGCGCAGAGAACAAGACAGAGACACGACGATTACGTTGACTTCAAGCCTAGTTCATCTGTTCTCAAACGATTTTTTGACCGCTCGTATTGGGCGAAATCTTGGGTTAGCCGTAATTGATAACCTCCCACCACTTAAAGGTCCACTTTTGCGTCATACGCTTGGCCTAGTAGAAAGATAAGGTAATAAATAATGATGCAAAGTGTTGATATCGCGATTGTTGGCGGTGGCATGGTTGGCCTAGCGCTTGCGGCTGCACTGAAAGACAGCGATCTAAGAATTGCGGTCATTGAAGGCAGAGCGCCTAACGAAGGGCTTAGCGAATTGCCTGATGTGCGTGTGTCGGCATTGAGCCGCTCGAGTGAAGTGATTCTTCGCAATCTAGGCGCATGGCAAGGTATCGAACAAAGACGTGCTGCGCCCTACCAAGCGATGGAAGTGTGGGAACAAGACAGCTTTGCTCGCATTGAGTTTGACTCAACACGCTTAGCACAGCCTAACCTAGGCCATATTGTAGAAAACCGCGTAATCCAATTAGCGCTGCTTGATCAGGTTAAGAAGCAAGATAACGTCAGCCTATACATGCCTGCAACGTGTAAAACGATGGCGATTGGTGAGAGCGAAGCATGGCTAACGTTAGACAACGGCCAAGCGCTGACAGCAAAGTTAGTTGTTGGAGCTGACGGTGCAAACTCTTGGGTTCGCAAGCAACAAGATATCCCATTAACTCATTGGGATTACGGCCACAGTGCGATTGTCGCGAACATCAAAACCTCAGAGCAGCACCATAGCGTTGCTCGTCAAATATTTACACCGCAAGGGCCGTTGGCGTTCCTGCCAATGCAACCAACGAATATGAGCTCGATAGTTTGGTCTACGGAGCCTAATCGTGCCGAGAAGCTTGTATCAATGTCGGATGCTGATTTTAATAAGCAGCTAACGGCAGAGTTCGACTCAAAACTTGGTTTATGCGAAGTGGTTGGTGACCGTTTTGCCTTCCCACTGCGCATGCGTTATGCTCGTGACTTTGTTGTAGAGCGTGTCGCTTTGGTGGGTGATGCTGCTCATACTATTCACCCATTAGCAGGGCAAGGCGTGAATCTTGGTCTATTAGACGCAGCAAGCTTAGCGCAAGAGCTGTTAACGCTATGGGCTTCTGGTGAGGATATTGGCACCAAGCGCAACCTTCGTGGCTATGAGCGCTGGAGAAAAGCTGAGGCGGCGAAAATGATTGCTTCAATGCAGGGCTTTAAAGATCTGTTTGAAGGCGATAATCCGGCTAAGAAGCTGATTCGTGGTATCGGTATGAAGCTTGCTGGTCAATTACCGGGTGCGAAAGATGAGATAATGAAGCGAGCGCTGGGGTTGTCGGGCAATCTTCCGGATTTAGCTAAGCGCCCCGTAGCACACCGATAGTCGCGTGAGATGGATTGCTGTTGATGGTCAGTAGCTAAAGTTGATAGCAATTGACGACATCAAGAACACGAAAAAAGGGTTGGCATTATGCCAACCCTTTTTGTTTTTAATTCTTTAGACTATCAGATCATGCGTACGCGCAGCGCAGTTTCATGATTTCACTATTTATTTCTTTCACTGTTTGGAAGTGACGCTTCTCTGCTCGGTCTGGTAGTACGAGTTTACCGTTATCAAACTCAAATTTACCTACGCCGTAAATGTAGATTCGTCCTTTGAAAAGTCGACTTACATGTTTAGCAATCATACTCGGTGTATAGCGCTTAAACAGTCTCATTTTTAATTATCCTTATATTTACCTAGCCTGCATATTATAGAAAAACTCCGAGATAATTATTGTGATAAGCATGGAGTAATATGCAGTAGAGTTGACGTTAATTAGATATTTGTGCTGTTCTAAGCACTTTCTTCAGTAAATATCTATTTTTACGTGAGCTCCTCCCCAAAATAGTACTGAGTAGTGAACTGCTACGAACTTTCCTGTCCGGTATTAAGCAGTGCTAATGTTACAAGTATAAGAATAGGCGGGATTTTTTTGTTTGTGTAATCAAATTGTAAATTTTGAACAAAAAAAAAGCCCGTCTAAAACGGGCGAATAGTCACAGATGCATTACACAAAAGTGGATACTGATGTTACTCAGTGGATTCACTTGTACTGATTTGCTTAAAGGCTAGTCAGTAAAATTACAATAACGCAAATTCAACCTTGTGACTACTTATGCTTTTATTTTGAGTAACTATTTAGGGTGGGTGTGTTTTTCTTATGACGAAGTTCACACTAAAAATGTACTCAATGAAATATTGAAATGAAGTTTGCGAAGCATGATCTGTTCGAAACGTTCATCGACTGATGTCAGCGACGATCGGTGCACATAGTGCTATGAGATCATTGGGATCCAACGCAACGCCAGCCATTCGATCTCCCGAGCTAATGGTAACGGTCGAGTTGCTCTGAATGGAAGGATCAAAAATGATCGGCATGTATCTCTTTAGAGCAATAGGCCCAACACATCCAGCTTTAAAGCCGGTGATGGCTTCAACATCAGCGAGTGATACGCAGGTCATTCGACGGCAATTCAGTACCGAGCGTACTTTCTTTGGATCGATAGAGCGATCGCCAAGAGTACAGGCCAACGCATACTGGTTTCCCATATCCTTAAGCAGGATGCACTTGACCATTTGAGAGGCATTAATACCTCGTTCTTGCGCTGTCTCTTCGATGCTGGTGGTTGGCTTGCTTTGCACCAGCAGGCGATAGTCCACCTGCTGTTGATCCAACCATTGTGTAATCAGTGTTTCCACGTGGCTACTCTTCGTCAAGGCTGTAAGGCAGTGGCAGAATGTTCCATATTTTCTCAGGTTGTGCAGTCAATCGAAGCTGAACATCGTCATCAAGGTTGTTTGGCAACACCATCAAACCAATCGCCTGATTATCAGCAAATTGATAGACGTTTAATAGTCGGCCTGCACCGCGCCAGTTCTCACCTACGCTGCGCTCTAGATCAATCGTATTCTCTAGAGACAATACATCTGAACTCGTTCCTGAAACAATGCGCATTTCACGCTTGTTCATGCCACGGTATTTAGCACGAGCAACTGTTTCTTGACCTGTGTAACAGCCTTTTGAAAAGCTGATACCGCCAATCGCTTGCAGGTTGAGTGCTTGAGGGATGTGTTCGTTTTGCTCTGCTTTCGATAGGTTCGGCTGAGCATCAAGAATTTCATGATACTGCCAAAGCGCTTCTGATACTTTTTCTGCAGTGCTGCTTGATACCAAGGCTTCTGCTGCTTCTTGCGTAACAAGTAGAGCCCAACGGTTGTCAGAGACTTGAACAGCGGTGCCACCAGAGATTACACGCACTTTACCTTGGCTTTCTGAAATTGAGTCAATGTATTGATCAGCTGACGCGCCCATCACACCGATAACAACGTCAGACGTTTGCTCGATATCAACCTTAGAGAATACGGCGTATTTCTTGATTTCAACTAATTCGATTTCAATCGCAGACTTAGGCTGCATAAGAGCGTAGCCACCATTGTGGTGGAACAAACGAAAGATACTCCAAACCTTTCCTTTCGCATCACAATGCGCGCCTAACGTGGATTCATCATTAGGAAGAGTGACGACATCGCACGTAACTTGACCTTGTAGGTACGACTTTTTGTCATCGCCTATCATGGTAATTGCGCTCCAGTCTGACACGTGTGTCATCATCAGATCTGGAAGCGATTCTTTTTGCGTATGAGCGAGCGGCTGAAATGTGTTTTTCCAATCCATTTTACCTTTCCTAAGAATTTTATTTGGCTCTATGTTAATCCGGTTCTGTTTCTTTGTCAGCTTAGGTTTTTTTGTGAGCTTAGATAGGGACTGTGACTCACATAGTAGTTGCAGAGCGTATGACTTGTTACACTCCGAGAAAGAAAAATTATAGGTGAGGATAGCCAATGTACACTGCAGAGCAGAAAGCACGAATTAAATGGGGTTGCCGTCGTGGCATGTTGGAACTTGACGTAGTTATCATGCCATTTTTTGAAGAGTGTTTTGATTCATTGCAAGAGCAGGAGCAGCGTGAGTTTGTTTCTCTATTAGAGTGTGATGACCCAGACCTGTTTACTTGGGTAATGGGACACGGACGCAGTGAAAACCTAGGCCATGCTTCAATGGTTGATAAAATTGTCGCGCATAACCTCAGCAAGGTTCGTTAAGCTTCAGCTTAACCCTTCGTATTTCGCATTATTTGCAAAAGGCACTGTTTTTGGGTGCCTTTTGTTTTTCATCGTTTTCTCTTCTATTCCACTCGCTGTTGCCCTCTATTGTTTAGCTTTAGTGTTCAGTTTGTTTAAAGCCAATCATGTAATTTTTAATACAGCACATGGGTGCTTTGACTATAAAGAAGATGGCGAGATCCGACTCAATGAGCAAGCCTACACACTTAAATCCGTTGATAAGATCTGGGCGCAGTTCTTCGTTAAATTGCAGTTTGAGTGCGGATATTCAGTCTTGTTGTGGCGAGATAGTTGCAATGAACGTGAATATCGACACTTCTTGGCGCATTTACAACGAGTCCGTTTGATAAACGAAAGCATTGGATAAACAAGAACCAAAGATAAAAGAAAGGGAGCTCTAGGCTCCCTGTCGTCTTTTTCCATGACCAAAAATCAAGACTGGCTTTTCTCTGGTGTCAGAATGGTTGGGCCGCTGTCTTCTGCAAGTTCTGGGTAATCCAGCGTGTAGTGTAGGCCGCGGCTCTCTTTACGTTGCATTGCACAGCGAACCATCAACTCAGCCACTTGTAGTAAGTTACGCAGTTCTAATAGGTTATTTGAAACCTTAAAGTAGCTGTAGTACTCATGAGTTTCCTGCTGCAACATCTGAATGCGGCGCATTGCACGTTCAAGGCGTTTGTCCGTTCGAACAATACCCATGTAATCCCACATGAACAGTCTTAGCTCGTGCCAGTTGTGTTGAATGATCACTTCTTCATCACTGTTGGTGACTTGGCTTTCATCCCATGCCGGAAGTTCAGCGCACAGTTGAGATTGGTCGATGTTTTCAACGATATCTTTTGCGGCTGCCCACGCGTATACCACACACTCAAGCAGTGAATTTGAAGCCATACGGTTTGCACCGTGCAAGCCGGTATAACTCACTTCGCCAATCGCATATAGGTTAGTGAGGTCAGTTTGACCTTGCTTATTGACCATGACACCACCACAAGTGTAGTGAGCTGCCGGTACGATTGGAATCGGTTCTTTGGTCATATCAATCCCCAAATCCATCAAGCGAGTATGGATCATTGGGAAATGCGTCGTGATGAATTCTTCAGGTTTGTGGCTGATATCAACATACATGCAGTCAGCACCTAAGCGCTTCATTTCAAAGTCAATCGCACGAGCAACCACATCACGTGGAGCCAATTCACCGCGCTCATCGAAGTCCTTCATAAAGCGAGAGCCATCTGGGCGACGCAAATAGGCACCTTCACCACGCAATGCTTCCGTTAGTAGGAAGTTACGCGCTTCTGGGTGGAATAAGCAAGTCGGGTGGAACTGGTTGAACTCAAGGTTTGCCACACGACAACCCGCACGCCAAGCGATAGCAATACCATCACCTGAAGAGACATCTGGGTTAGAGGTGTATTGGTAAACTTTTGAAGCGCCGCCTGTTGCTAATACAACAAATTTAGCGCGCACGGTTTCAACGTGTTCTTGGTTACGGTTCCAAATATAGGCACCGATAACCTTGTCTTTCGAACCACCTATCTTATCTTCAGTGATTAAATCCAGCGCATTGTGACGCTCGAAGATCTCGATATTTGGGTGATTCTTGACGTTATCTTGCAGTGAGGTTTGCATCGCCATGCCAGTTGCATCGGCAGCGTGCAGAATTCTGCGGTGACTGTGGCCGCCCTCACGAGTGAGGTGATATTTTGGTTGGCCTTCTGTGCTGTTCTCATCTTTATCAAATGGAACACCACCATCAATCAGCCATTGCACACACTCTTTAGCATTTTCAGCAATGAATTGAACTGTATCTTCTTCGCATAACCCAGCCCCAGCAATTTGAGTATCTTCTACATGAGACTCAATACTGTCCGATTCATCGAACACCGCCGCAATACCACCTTGTGCGTAATACGTCGATCCTTCGCTGCGTGGTCCTTTGCTTAATACAATTACTTTTGCATGTTCTGCTACGCGTAAGGCTAATGACAAGCCTGCCGCACCACTTCCTACCACTAATACATCACACTGATGTTCACGGTTTGCGTTCATAAAACTTATTAAATCCCGGGCTATTGTCGAGTTGTCCATGCTCAATTGACTTCGTCTTGTTTTAGGAGTTTGGGTAAGACTGTTATAATCTTTCCCTAGTCATCCTAAAACACGACACAAAATCAATATATAGACAGCTATCTAGAAATATTTAATTGCTCAATACCATTGCTTTTGCTCAAGTTTCCCCAAATTGATAGGGATAACTATTTTTATTACATCACATTGTGAAACAATAATGGCAAATAATTTTAGGAAAGTTGGAACTTTCGGTATTTGGCTTAGTCACAATAGTGCTCTTGTAGACGGTGGTGTCAATACTACATTTCGCATAATTAGTACCCATATCTGTGAAGGTAAGGGTTATAACAATAGGAGTACCCGCTCGAATGAACGAGCAGCTAACCGATCAAGTGTTGATTGAGCGAGTTCAGAGTGGAGATAAGCAGGCATTTAACTTATTAGTGGTTAAGTATCAAAACAAAGTTTGTAATCTTATCTCTCGATACGTGAATAATTCCGGTGATGTACCTGATGTAGCACAAGAAGCTTTTATTAAAGCTTACCGCGCGATACCTAACTTTCGTGGTGAGAGTGCTTTCTATACATGGTTGTACCGAATTGCCGTGAACACCGCTAAAAATCATATTGTTGCCCAGAGCCGCAGGCCGCCAGCAACAGATGTCGATGCAGAAGATGCAGAATATTACGAAACAGGCAGCGCGTTAAAAGAAATATCGAACCCTGAGAACTTAACGCTGTCAAACGAATTGAAACAAGTTGTTTTTGGAGCGATTGAAGCGCTACCCGAAGACTTAAAAACTGCAATGACGTTGCGTGAGCTCGAAGGTTTGAGCTACGAAGAGATTGCAGAAGTAATGGATTGCCCTGTAGGAACCGTACGTTCGCGTATTTTCCGAGCTCGTGAAGCGGTAGAAAAGAAAATTAAACCTCTTTTACAACGCTAGAACTTGTAATAATTATGGTGAAAATAATGGCTGATAAAGAAAAGCTTTCGGCACTCATGGATGGTGAAACGATCGATAAAGCTCTCATAGTAGATCTCGAATCTGATCAAGAAAGCATGGATACCTGGCAGAGTTACCATTTAATTGGTGATGTTATGCGTGGGGATGCGCCAGAAACTCCAGAGTGGAACATTGCTAACAGTGTAGCGGCAGCGCTTGATGATGAGCCTGCACATGGTTCAATGTCGAACCTGCACCAAGTGAATGTTGAACCTATTGTTGCTCCGATAGAAGAGCAGCCTAAACCTCAGCAAGCGAAGCGTCAGCTTCCTGCGTGGTTACAACAGTTTGGACAAGTTGCCGTGGCAGCGTGTGTTTCATTAGCAGTTGTATTAGGTGTTCAGCAATACGGCGGCAGCGATCCCGCAGCTCCAGAGCAGTTGCCTGTACTCCAGACGATTCCATTTGCAGGTTCTGCGGAACCAGTAAGCTTAACGCGTGACTCTGTTGAGAGACCTGCATCTGAAGCTAACATGCAAGAGCAACGCAAACGCGTTCATGCATTGTTAGAAGATTATGAGCTACAACTAAGATTAAACAGTGATGCATCGCCAATGGAAGATGCACACCTAGAATCGGATATTGAATGAAGAAAATCCTGGTCAGTGCACTGACACTGTTCAGCTTGATGTCTCCAACAGCCTTTGCAGAGGAAACCACTGCAAAGGCCTTGTTACATCAAATGAACGAGGCCAGTCAGCATCTAAATTACGAACTCTCCTACATATTGATAAAGAAGAGCAGTATTGAACCTCTGCTTTATCGTCATGCAGTTAACGACGACCAACAACTTGCACACCTTGTTTATCTAAGCGGCCCTGTTCGTGAGGTTATTCGACGTGGCAATGAAGTTAGCTACATCGAACCGGGTACAGAGCCATTTACTATTCAGTCTGGCAGCATGGTTGCACCTGTCATACCGATGATTAATCGAGATATCGATTCTCTCAACCAATACTACGATTTTGTAAAAGTTGGGCGTTCTCGTGAGGCGGGCAGTACCACGCAAGTATTACGCGTTGTGCCGAAAGACGGTCTTCGATACTCTTACGTGGTTTGGGTCGACGAGAAAACCAACCTTCCTTTGCGTGCCGATCTTTTGGATCGTGATGGCGAAGTGCTTGAGCAGTACCGCACTATCTCTTATGTCGTGAACGATAAAATTGCAGAAGCAATGGGCGGCTTGAATCAAGCTAAATTGCCGAAGGTTTTGTCATTGCCAGAAGGCTTGGTGAGCGAGACCGACTGGCAGGCCTCGTGGGTGCCAGAAGGATTTAAGTCGAAAGAACTCAGCCGTTACCAAATGGCTGCGACCGAAAAAATGGTTGAAAGCCAGCTTTTCAGTGATGGATTATTTAGCTTTTCGGTTTATATCGCCGATAAAGACGAACATTCATTGAAAGGACAGCTGGTACGCCAAGGGCGAAGAACCTTGCACAGCTTAGTGATTGGCGACAAAGAAATCTCTGTGGTTGGTGATATTCCGCCAGCAACGGCCAAGCGTATCGCTCAATCCGTCACGTTCAATAAACCGGCACCAGCGCAATGATGACTGCGTTGGCGACCGTTAGCTCAGTCGAACAAAAAGGTAAGCAATATTTTGTTCAACTGAGTTGCGAACAACAAACCAGTTGCAGCAGCTGCTCATCTCAAAAAAGCTGCGGAACGGGTATTGTGACCAAGGCTGTTGGCAATAAATCCTTGTTTTGGCAGCTTAAAACCCAAAGCTTAGTTAAAGCAGGCCAGATCGTAGAAATTGGCTTTCCAGAAAAAAGCCTACTTCAGTCTGCAGCTATTGTTTATCTTATCCCGCTTTTCATGTTGATGGTTGGTGCTGGTTTTGGACAACTCTTGTTACAACCCTTATTCCAAGGGGGCGAGGGCATTGTTATCTTAACTGCAGCGCTGTTTACTGCTGGTGGTATTGGTTTGGCGAAGCGCTTAGCTAAACCCATGGAAGACAAATCCAAGCAAGAAGTTGTCTTGATTAGAATCCTAGGCAAGTCTCTCATCTAATTTATGATGCTTATTGCCCTTAAATTGGGTAGAATCTGCCAACTTGATTGAAATGCCGCCACCAATGCTGACTGTAGATTGGACGCGTTGCGGCTTTCTTATTATCCCTATTCAAAGAGTTTAGTCACACCAAGCCTATGAAGCACATTCGTAATTTTTCGATTATCGCCCACATCGACCACGGTAAGTCGACCCTTTCTGACCGCTTAATCCAAGTTTGTGGAGGGTTAAGTGAACGTGAGATGGCAGCTCAAGTCCTCGATTCTATGGATATAGAACGCGAGCGTGGTATTACAATTAAAGCGCAGAGTGTGACTTTAGATTACAAAGCTAAAGATGGTGAAACTTACCAACTTAACTTTATCGATACCCCTGGACACGTAGACTTCTCTTATGAAGTATCTCGCTCTCTAGCCGCTTGTGAAGGCGCGCTTCTTGTAGTGGATGCCGGCCAAGGTGTTGAAGCTCAAACTCTAGCAAACTGTTACACCGCGATCGAAATGGAACTGGAAGTAGTGCCAATCTTGAACAAGATTGACTTACCTGCTGCTGAACCTGAACGAGTTGCTGAAGAAATCGAAGAGATCGTTGGTATCGATGCGATGGAAGCGACGCGTTGTTCTGCAAAAACCGGTATCGGTGTTGATGACGTTCTTGAAAACATCGTAACGGCTATCCCGCCACCGGAAGGTGATCCAGAAGCGCCACTACAAGCTCTGATCATTGACTCTTGGTTCGATAACTACTTAGGCGTTGTTTCTTTGGTTCGTATCAAGAACGGTAAGCTGAAGAAGAACGACAAGATTAAAGTAATGTCGACAGACCAAGTTTGGGGTGTTGACCGTCTAGGTATCTTCACACCTAAGCAAATCGACACAACTGAGCTAAATACTGGCGAAGTTGGCTGGGTTGTTTGTGGTATTAAAGACATCCTTGGCGCACCTGTTGGTGATACGTTGACGCTTGCAAAAGGCGGCAGCACAGAACGTCTACCTGGTTTCCAAAAAGTTAAGCCTCAGGTATACGCAGGTCTATTCCCAGTATCGTCTGATGACTACGAAAACTTCCGTGACGCACTAGGCAAACTAAGCCTGAACGATGCATCACTGTTTTACGAACCAGAAAGTTCAGCAGCACTTGGCTTTGGTTTCCGTTGTGGCTTCTTAGGAATGCTTCACATGGAGATCATTCAAGAGCGTTTAGAGCGTGAATACGACCTAGACCTAATCACAACGGCACCAACCGTAGTGTACGAAGTTGTAAAAACGGATGGCACAATTCTCTATGTTGATAGCCCGGCTAAACTGCCTGCTATTAATGACTTAGAAGAAATTCGTGAACCGATTGCTCGCTGTAATATTCTGGTACCTTCGGATTACCTAGGCAACGTGATCACACTGTGTGTTGAGAAGCGTGGCGTGCAAGTCGACATGGTTTATCACGGTAATCAAGTTGCTGTGACGTACGATCTTCCTATGGCAGAGGTGGTTCTAGACTTCTTCGACCGTCTGAAGTCAACGTCTCGCGGGTACGCATCATTGGATTACAACTTCCAACGTTACGAAGCATCAAACATGGTACGCGTAGATGTATTGTTGAATGGTGAAACGGTTGATGCACTGGCGATCATTACACACAAAGATATTGCCCAGTCTCGTGGTCGTCTACTGGTTGAGAAGATGAAAGAATTCATCCCTCGTCAGATGTTTGATATCGCGATTCAAGCCGCGATTGGTAACCACATTATTGCTCGTTCTACAGTGAAACAACTGCGTAAGAACGTAATCGCAAAATGTTACGGTGGTGATATCAGTCGTAAGAAGAAACTTCTTAAGAAACAAAAAGAAGGTAAGAAGCGTATGAAGCAGATCGGTAACGTTGAACTGCCTCAAGAAGCATTCTTAGCAATTCTTCATGTTGGCAAAGACTAGGTATCAATCGCACTAACTATCTGCTGAACATTACTGGTTAAAATCGTTTATTTCTTTGTTGCAAAGATTGCAATTAGGCCCACTAGTCACTGCACTTTGCGCCTCGAACTAAACGATTTTTCCTGCGTAATCTCCCCAGCATTTAGTCAGCATGATTGATACGGATTAGAAATATTAAGCAGAGTGAAAGGGTTATACTCTTTCACTTTCGTTATTTTTAAAGAAATGAAATTTAAGGGATATCAATGGCTAATACATTTTCGCTTATCTTAGTGATCGTAACTCTAGTGACTGGCATTGTATGGGCGTTGGAAAAGTTTGTGTGGGCGAAGAAGCGCCAACAAAAACTGGCTGACGTTGAAGCACAGTCGAATGGCCTAGACGCTGCAACCAGCGCAAAAGTTACGGCTCAGCCTTGGTGGGTTGAGAACAGTGTGTCCATTTTCCCTGTAATTGCATTTGTTTTGGTTTTGCGTTCATTTATTTATGAACCGTTTCAAATTCCATCTGGCTCGATGATGCCAACACTATTGGTTGGTGATTTCATCTTGGTAGAAAAGTACGCTTATGGTCTAAAAGATCCTGTATGGCGCACTCAATTGGTAGAAACAGGCAAACCAGAACGTGGTGATTCAATCGTATTCAAATACCCACCTCAGCCGAATATCGACTACATCAAGCGTGTTATTGGTATGCCGGGTGATACCATTCGCTACAGCAGCAATAAAGAAATCTGCATTCAAGCGAAGGGTGGCAGTAACTGTAAACCAGTGAAATTGAGTAACGTTGAAGAAAGCCAATTTATTCAAAATGGTGTGCCTCTAATTCAGTTGAATGAACAACTGGGTGACGTAGAGCACCAAATCTTAGTTAACCCATTACGCCGTGATCGTGTGCAAGCATATCAACCTCGCAATGGTGTTAACGAGTGGATCGTTCCAGAAGGCCAATACTTTGTTATGGGTGATAACCGTGACAACAGTGCTGACAGCCGTTACTGGGGCTTTGTCCCTGAAGCAAACCTTGTTGGTAAGGCCGTTGCTATTTGGATCAGCTTCGAATTCGAACGCGGTTCAGACAGTGTACTTCCAACATGGATTCCTACTGGTGTGCGTTTTAATCGCATCGGTGGGATTCACTAATCGATCACATAACACATCGAGAGAGCATGAATTCTCCAATTGATAAACTAGAGAGAAAGATTGGCTATCAGTTTAATGATGCCGATCTTATCCATTTGGCGCTGACTCACCGCAGTGCCGCAGGTAAACATAACGAACGTCTTGAGTTTCTGGGCGATTCAATTTTAAGTTTTGTTATCGCTGATGATCTTTACCACCGTTTCCCTAAGGTAAACGAAGGTGATATGAGCCGCATGCGCGCAACATTAGTACGTGGTCATACATTGGCAGAACTAGGTCGTGAATTCGAACTAGGAGATTACTTAAAATTAGGTCCAGGTGAGTTGAAGAGTGGCGGTTTCCGTCGTGATTCTATTCTAGCGGATGCGGTTGAAGCGATCATCGGCGCTGTCTATTTAGATAGTGATACCGAGGTTGTTCGCCGTATTATTTTAAGCTGGTACCAATCTCGCCTAGAGTCTATTCAGCCTGGTGTATCTCAAAAAGATCCAAAAACTCGCTTACAAGAGTTTTTACAAGGTCGAAGAAATCCCCTACCTGTCTACACAGTGACTAATATTAAAGGTGAAGCACACAACCAAGAGTTTACGGTTGAGTGTGAAGTGGCAGGTGTGGATAAACCTGTTATCGGTAAAGGCACTAGCCGCCGCAAGGCAGAACAAGCGGCTGCTGAAACAGCATTAGAGCAACTAAGCAATGTCTGATAACAATCAAGATTTCGATATCGATGCATTCTTTTCATCTGATAGCAAAAAAACGGGCCTACCGGAAAACCAACACTGTGGCTTCATCGCTATCGTGGGTCGACCAAACGTAGGTAAATCGACGCTTCTGAACCATATTTTGGGTCAGAAAATCTCGATCACATCACGTAAACCTCAGACGACACGCCACCGTATTATGGGCGTAGAAACTGAAGGCGATTACCAAGCGATCTACGTTGATACTCCTGGACTTCATATTGAAGAAAAGCGTGCAATTAACCGTTTGATGAACCGTGCGGCGAACAGCTCACTGAGCGATGTGAATCTAGTATTCTTCCTTGTTGACGGTACTCACTGGACTGACGACGATGAGATGGTACTGAATAAGCTGAGAAAAACAGATTTCCCAGTTGTCCTTTGTATTAACAAAGTAGATAACGTTCAAGACCGTACAGACGTGATGCAACATATGATGGAAGTGTCTAAGAAGATGGACTTCCTTGATGTTGTGCCAATCTCAGCGAAGCAAGGTAAGAATATCGATGTACTGCGTAAGCACGTTCGTAATTCTTTACCAAAAGCGACGCACCACTTCCCTGAAGAGTACGTAACGGATCGCTCACAGCGCTTTATGGCCTCTGAAATCATCCGTGAAAAACTGATGCGATTCACAGGCGAAGAGCTACCTTACTCAGTAACGGTTGAGATCGAGCGTTTTGATTACAACCCAGATAACGATGGTTTCCACATCAATGCTTTGATTCTTGTTGAACGTACTGGTCAGAAGAAGATGGTAATTGGTAAAGCGGGCGAGAAGATCAAAACGATTGGTCGTGAAGCTCGTATCGACATGGAAGAACTGTTCGGTCGTAAGGTTTACCTAGAGACTTGGGTTAAAGTTAAGTCTGGTTGGGCTGACGATGAGCGTGCACTTCGCTCGTTAGGCTACATCGACGATCTATAATATATTGAACGTCACTTTCTGATATTAAGAAAGTTGAATTGAATATAAATACAAGAGAGAGTGCGAACTCTCTCTTTTTGTATCTGTAAGAAGGGTAAGTGATTGAGCGAAGGGTTACAGCGATGCTTTGTGTTGCACCGTCGACCATACAGTGAGTCGAGCCTGATTCTGGACGTCTTCAGCGAAGAGTACGGTCGGGTGACGTTGATGTCTAAAGGTGCGCGGAGTAAGCGTTCTAATTTGAAAGGTGCATTGCAACCTTTTACGCCGCTACTGCTTAAGTGGTCTGGCAATGGTTCAATGAAAACGTTGCGCCAAGCTGAACCGATCAGCTTGGGGCTTCCTCTTGCCGGCATTAATCTGTATTCAGCAATGTACGTTAATGAATTAGTTGGGCGAGTGTTGATGGCCGAAGTGGCCATGCCCGCATTTTTTCATGACTATCTTCATGCCTTAACAGAACTCGCTCATAATGAGAACCCTGAGCCAGCGCTGCGTCGTTTTGAATTGGCTCTACTTTCCGCTATGGGATATGGCGTCGACTTTTTACACTGCGCGGGCACTGGCGAAGCGATTGATCCGAGCATGACTTATCGCTATCGAGAGCAGAAAGGCTTCATCGCTTCGGTGCGTCGAGATAACCTGACTTTTATGGGCGATGAACTTATCGCAATCAGTGAGCGTAGGTTTATCACTAAAGAGCAGTTAAAAGCGGCAAAACGCTTTACACGCATAGCCTTAAAGCCGTATCTTGGCGGCAAACCATTAAAAAGTAGAGAGCTATTTATGCCAACAATAGCCCTCTCTAGAGCACGGAGTATTGGAAAATGAGCTCAATCCTTTTAGGCGTTAATATCGACCATATTGCAACTCTACGTAATGCACGTGGTACTAAATATCCAGACCCAGTACACGCAGCTGAAATTGCTGAACGTGCGGGTGCTGACGGCATTACGATTCACTTGCGTGAAGATCGCCGTCATATTGTTGATCGTGATGTACGTATTCTTGCTGAGACAATCCAGACTCGTATGAACTTAGAGATGGCTGTAACGGACGAGATGGTTCAAATTGCACTCGATACTAATCCTGAGTTCGTTTGTCTGGTTCCAGAAAAGCGTGAAGAGTTGACAACGGAAGGCGGCTTGGACGTGGTTGGTCAACTTGAAAAGATCAAAGCGGCGACCGAAAAATTGTCGGCTGCTGGTATCAAAGTATCTCTGTTTATCGATGCCGATCGTGAGCAAATCGATGCTGCGAAAGCGTGTGGCGCACCGTTCATTGAACTGCACACTGGCCACTATGCTGATGCTAAAACTGAAGAAGACCAACAAGACGAGCTTAAAAAGATTGCTGCAGGTGCAAGCTACGCAGACGACCTTGGTATTACAGTGAATGCGGGTCACGGTCTGACTTACCATAACGTAGCGCCAATTGCGGCACTTCCTGAGATTTACGAGTTGAACATCGGTCACTCGATCATGGGCCGCGCAGTCTTTGATGGTTTGAATAAAGCCGTTGCAGACATGAAAGCCGTGATGGAAACAGCGCGCAACAACGCTTAGTTCTTTAACTCGGCATTCGTTTAGTTGTAAGCGTTAAGCGGTTAATCAGTAGAATCGAAAAGTTAATAGATAGAAGTTGGTAGTAGGGTAAACATGGCTGTTGTTGGGTTAGGTACAGATATCGCAGAAATTGAACGTGTTGAAAAGGCATTATCACGAAGTGGTGAGGCTTTCGCTCAGCGTATTTTGACCGATTCTGAATTTGAAGTATTCCAGCAACTTAAGCAAAAAGGGCGTTACCTTGCAAAGCGTTTTGCTGCAAAAGAGGCGGCGTCTAAGGCATTAGGCACAGGCATCGCTCTTGGTGTGACCTTCCACGACTTCGAGATTTCAAACGATGAGCATGGCAAGCCAGTTCTAAGCCTGCATAAAAAAGCGCGTGAAATCGCAGATGCGAGTGGTACAAAGTCGATTCACCTGACTATCTCTGATGAGCGCCATTATGCGGTGGCGACGGTACTACTCGAGTCGTAAATAGATTACCGCTACTTTATACCAATCGTAGTAAATAACT
>NZ_AJZM02000019.1 GCF_000272405.2 Vibrio tasmaniensis 1F-187 | reverse complement strand
ATTTACTACGATTGGTATTATTATACCTTTGAGCTATTTGCTTCGAGAGCGAACTTTACTCTATGAACAGGCGAGTGAGGGCCTTCAATGGTGCATTTTTAGTATTTGAGTTTGTTATTTATGGGCTGTGGCGACTGTTTTATGGGCTATGACGATTATTCAATTATTTCTGTCACTTACGGTTGTAGCTACTCGTTGCTATCCGTAATATGAAAATTAGCTTAAGGATAGAAATAGACAGTAAGGAATCACTTTGGAAATACAAATTAGACATCTTGAAACCACAGACAACCAAGACATTTTTGATATTTATCGTCATTCATCAGTATCAGAAAATACCTCACAAAAACCTTTTCTTAGCTCTGATCAAGTGGAGCGATTGTTTGGTCATTCAGACCATTTCACTTTAGTCGCAGAAGTGTCAGGTAAAGTCGTTGGGCACATTACCTTATTCATGACGACTAAGGTGAGAGACCGACATAGTGCTGGCTTAGGGATTGCGATTCACCCTGATGCACACGGCAAAGGGGTTGGGAAGGCATTAATGAAAGAAGCGATTAATCAGGCTGATAATTGGCTTAATCTGGTCCGTCTGGAGCTAGAGGTTCATGCCGATAACAACGCTGCCATTGCTTTGTATGAACGAGTAGGTTTTCAGTTAGAAGGCACTAAAAGGCTGAGTACATTCAAAGGCGGGAAATACATTGATATGTTGTTGATGTCGAGGATTAGACCTGATTATCGTTGATTGTTACACCTATAACGTCCTATTTAGATGAAATCAAAGAAGCTGGCAGTGTGCCAGCTTCTTTGGTTTGAACGAGATATTTTATAGACTTGTTCGTAATCGAATCTACTTGTTCACGTAATCTTTGAATTTCTGCTTCGTTTCAGCATCGGCTTTTTCGTACCAAAAATACAACATTTCTTCAGCTGTGTTAGCCGCATTTCCATCAATTTTTGCTGGAAGTGTTACAGGTTGAACAACCGCCGCTGTTGCGCCTGCTGTTGTACCTATAGCTAGTGCAGCAATGCCGCCTTGCTGGTTGTATTCTTTTGCTTCTTGAGGGTATTTACGTCCAATTTGCATACCGTCTTTAACTAGCTTGTCTTGCTTAACGCTGATTTCATTCTGGTTCTCGTCAACAAGGCTCCACTCTAAGTTTTTAAACCCAGATTTTGCTTCTGCTGTGTTGCGGTATTTTGGCAGGTCGAAAGTCAGTGTGGTATCAGTCGCATCGAATGTTGCGATAACAGCGTCGCTGTCTACGAATTCACGATCGTTACCTTTATCAAATGCAAGTTGATATTGGAATACGATTTGGTTTTGGCCATCTGGTAACGTCAGTGTTTTATGAGAAGAGAATAAGCCGCCGTCTAAGTCAGGCTTAGCTTCGTTAACCGCTAGAATATCAACACTGGATGGAACTTGGATTTCAACGTCAGCTAATACTGAAGGTGCAGCAACGATAGCTGAGAGTAGGGCAATGCTTTGGATTGTCTTCATAATCATACAGTTGTTAGGGTGAGTTAAAATACAATCGCACGCATATCTCTGTATTTCAAGTGATGTCCGTGGGATTTGAAAAAATTTGCGTAATCTTAACGTAACGGTCATAAACGAGGCGAGCTACAAGGCTATGCGAGTAAATGTATGCGGATAACCTTGTTCGTCACTCGTTTGTTAAAGGCTTATGTGGGACAGTTTTCATTGTTGATATACTGAAAAGCCGTGATAGCGCTTGAGCTATCACGGCTTGGTTTCACTTTCCTAGGGTTGGTTAAGCTTTAGCTAATTATTTAGCTTGCGCTGCTGCCGCTTCTAGTTGCTTAAGTTTACCTTGAAGCATGTAAGCATTCTGGTTGAAGTTACCAGGGTTCAACACTTGGCTTTGCTGCATAGGGTAGTCAGGTAGCGTGTTCATGAACTCTTGTACTTTGCCGCCTACAGGTACGAATAGCCACATGTTGTCTGCCATCCAACGTAGGTACATGCCCGATTCGTGTGGTGCTTTTTCGAATGGATCAGCACGTAGGTGAACGACTTGAGGCCAGTTTGGTTGGAAACGCACGGCATCAACAATGTTACCGTCCATAACAGCGAATGAAATCTTGAAGTCATTCCAACGTACCGCATTTAGTTCAGCGTTAGCAGAGAAGTAAAGCATGCTGTCACGAGGGCCTTTCTCTTCTTTACCTTGGAAGTAAGGTAGGAAGTTGTAACCATCTAGGTGTACACGCCAGTTTTTACCGTTGTAAGTCGCACCTTTGTCAGAAGCCAGTTTATCAACCACTTTATCATCACCAGCGGCTGCTAGTAGAGTCGGGATCCAGTCTTGGTGACCCATGATGTCGTTGATCTTAGTTCCCGGCTTGATAGTACCAGGCCAGCGAACTAACTGAGGAACACGCATACCGCCTTCGTAAGTTGTACCTTTCTCCCCGTGGAAGTAAGTAGCACCGCCATCAGGCCAAGAAACTGTCTCTGCACCGTTATCGGTAGAGTAGATGACGATAGTGTTGTCTGCGATCTTAAGCTCATCAAGTTTGTCTAGGAGGATACCCACTTGGTCATCGTGCTCTAACATGCCATCTGCGTAGATGCTGATACCCGACGCGCCTTGGTATTTCTCTTGTAGACGAGTCCAAACGTGCATGCGAGTCGTGTTGTGCCAGATGAAGAATGGTTTGTCAGCTTTCACCGCTTTTTCCATGAATGCTAAAGATTCTTCTAGGAACTCTTCATCCGCATGCTCCATACGCTTACGCGTCATAGGGCCTGTATCTTCAATCTTACCGTCAGAAGTCGACTTGATTACACCACGAGGGCCAAAGTTCTTACGGAACTCAGGATCTTTAGGGTAGTAGTATGTCTCTGGCTCTTCTTCCGCATTTAGGTGATAAAGGTTACCAAAGAACTGGTCGAAACCGTGGTTCGTTGGAAGATGCTTATCTTGGTCACCCATGTGGTTTTTACCGAACTGAGCTGTCATGTAGCCCTGTTCTTTAAGAAGGTCTGCGATAGTTGGAGCCCAATCAGGGATACCATGGTCAGAGCCCGGCATACCGATAGTCAGTAGACCTGTACGGAAAGGTTCTTGGCCGGTTAGGAATGCAGCACGGCCAGCAGTACACGATTGTTGACCGTAGTGGTCAGTAAATAGTGCGCCTTCGTTAGCAATACGGTCGATGTTAGGTGTTTCGTAACCCATCATACCGTTGTTGTATGCACTGATGTTGAATACACCAATGTCATCACCCCAGATAGCAAGAATGTTTGGTTTTTCTGCTGCTATTGCCGCTGAAGAAGCTGCTAATAAGCCAACACCTAATGCTAGTTTATTAATTTTAGTACCCATAAGGACTCCGATTCACTTTTAAGATTAATGCGTTAGAACAACACATCGATGAGCAAATGTTATTCTCAAAATTCCGTTCCGTCCTTTTATAGTGCTTATAACCAATCGTTATGATGTCTAGTTAACTTATTGATTCATATCAGTTCCAGTGTGTTGCCAGAACAGCCCCTTAGTTTGTATGTGTGATCCTTATCATGTTTGTTGCCGTAAACCATATCGATGACTTCTGTATCCATATCTCGATAAAAATGACAAAAATATTAATAGCTTAGGTAATCTCGCGTATGCGCAAAAAATGAACTATACGTTGTAGGGCAGGATGCAAATAACTTACGAAGAGGTTTCTATGACAGCGAAGTATGGCGCTAAACGTCGATTAGCGATTTTGGGTACAGCAATGATGGCCGCGTCTAGCGCCACTTTTGCAGCAGAAAAGCCAAATATATTGGTCATTTGGGGGGACGACATTGGTCAATCCAATGTGAGTGCGTACACATTTGGCTTAATGGGTTACCGCACTCCAAATATTGATAGCATCGCCAAAGAAGGCATGATGTTTACCGATTATTATGCGGAGCAGTCTTGTACCGCAGGTCGCTCAACGTTCATCACGGGTCAAAGTGTTCTTAGAACGGGTTTAAGTAAAGTTGGCCTTCCAGGAGCAGACATTGGTTTGCAAGCGGAGGATGCAACGATTGCAGAAATGCTTAAACCTATGGGGTACATGACAGGTCAATTTGGTAAAAACCACCTTGGCGATAAAGATGAATTCCTTCCAACAGCACACGGGTTTGACGAATTTTTTGGCAACCTTTACCACCTGAATGCTGAAGAAGAGCCAGAGACATACTACTACCCTAAAGATCCTGAGTTCCGTAAGAAATTTGGCCCTCGTGGTGTGATCAAATCATTCGCAGATGGCAAGATTGAAGATACAGGCCCACTAACGCGTAAGCGTATGGAAACGGTCGATGAAGAAACACTAGACGCGGCACTTGATTTCATGGATCGCGCAGTGAAAGCGGACAAACCATTCTTCGTTTGGTGGAACGCAACAAGAATGCACTTTAGAACGCACGTGCAGCCAGATAGCAAAGGTGTAACCGGCATCAGTAATTACGCTGATGGTATGGTTGAGCACGATCGACACGTTGGACAACTATTGAAGCAAGTGGATGAGTTGGGCATCAAAGACAACACCATCGTTTTCTACTCAACGGATAACGGTCCACACATGAACTCTTGGCCTGATGCCGGTACAACGCCGTTCCGTGGTGAGAAAAACACCAACTGGGAAGGCGCATACCGTGTACCAGCAATGGTTCGTTGGCCAGGAAAGATTGAACCGGGCAGTGTTTCAAATGAAATCATGCACCACATGGACTGGATGCCAACCTTCGTTGCAGCTGCTGGTGATGATCAGATCAAAGAGAAACTACTGAAAGGTCATACTGCGGGTGATAAAACGTTTAAAGTTCATCTAGATGGCTACAACTTCCTTCCTTACCTAACCGGTGAAGAAGAGAAAGGTCGTCGTTCGGAGATCTTCTACTTTACCGATGACGGTGACCTTGCGGCACTTCGTTACAACCAATGGAAAGCGGTGTTCATGGAGCAGCGTGCGACGGGTACCATGCAAATTTGGGCAGAACCGTTTGTAACGTTACGTCTTCCTAAGCTGTTTAACCTCCGAATGGACCCATACGAAAACGCAGATATCACATCGAATACGTACTATGACTGGTTGTTAGACCATGCCTATATGTTCGTTCCTGCGCAAGCGTATGTTGGCAAGTTCTTAGAAACCTTTGCTGAATATCCACCACGTCAAAAAGCAGCAAGCTTTAGCTTGGATCAGGTTATGGAAAAACTTCAAGAGAACCATAATAAGTAAGCTTTGGTTTATTGAAACTGATGTTTGATGAAACTGGTAACACGAAAGAGCTCTTCGGAGCTCTTTTTTTATGAGCATATCGATGAGTAGATATCAGTCGTGAATATGAATCACAACTATCGAGCCCACTGCCACTAAATAATTGTAATTTCGTTGTTTTTACGTCTACCTTATTAAGCATAAGGATGTATAAAAACAAGGAATGTTATGTCTGCATGGTTGTGCTCACTAGTGAACGGATTGAAACACCAGCGAGTTGCAGTATTATCCGCAATGTTGTCTTTACCTATGTTGTCGACACTCAGTGTCAATGTGTATGCGAATGAACAAGCTCCGACGACGACTGAAGCTTCGCTTATTGATTCAGAAACCTTAGATGCCAGCTCTACCAAGGCTACGTATGTTGGTTCTGAAGCATGCGTTGACTGTCACAGCGAAGAAGTGGAAGCGTGGCAAGGCTCTCATCATGATATGGCGATGAAACACGCGACTGATGAGTCCGTTTTGGGCGATTTCAACGATCAAACCGTGACTCATAAAGGAAAGCCCAACCGTTTTTTTCGCAAGGGAGAAGAGTTTTGGGTCAACATCGAAGGGCCGGATGGCCAATTCAAAGATTACAAAATCAGCTATACCTTCGCCTTTGAACCTCTACAACAGTACATGGTTGAGTTTGAAGACGGACGCGTACAGTTGATTCCTTTCGCTTGGGACTCTCGCACTGAGGGCGAAGGCGGTCAACGCTGGTTTAACCTCTACCCGGATACCACCAACACTGATGAATTCTACTGGACCAATAGCGGTCAAAACTGGAACTTCATGTGTGCCGATTGCCACTCAACGAACCTAGAGAAAAACTACGACAGCGCGAGTAATACCTATAACACTACTTGGTCTGAGATTAATGTCGGTTGTGAAGCCTGTCATGGCCCTGCAAGCGAGCACGTTGAGCAGGCCCAGTTAGCCAAAGCGAATGGCGAAAAGGATGTTCAAGCCTCCGCGCATTATGGCTTTGATCGCGACTTGTCGAAGTCGGTTAAAGAATGGGTCTACCAAGAGGGCAACTCAACCCTGCAACCAAAAGACATCATCCATACCAACCAAGTTCAAACCTGTGCTCAATGCCACAGCCGACGTACTCAGTTAAATGAAACGGGTGACCACGTGAACGGGTCTTTCTTCGATAAGTATCGCTTGAGCTTGATTACCCCTGAGCTTTACCACAACGACGGTCAAATCTACGATGAAGATTACGTTTACGGATCTTTCTTGCAATCAGTGATGGCTGAAAAAGGCGTCACATGTACTAACTGTCACGATCCACATACTGCAGAACTGAAAATTGCCGAAGAAGCGGTGTGTAGCCAATGTCACATTGCATCAGAGTACACGCCTGAAAAACACACCTTCCACGAGGCGAATACCGAAGCTTCACAATGTACGACTTGTCACATGCCAGAGACGACTTACATGGAGGTCGACCCAAGACGCGACCACAGTTGGCATATCCCGTGTCCTGATATTAGCCAACACATTAAAACGCCGAACGTGTGTACTAGCTGTCATGAAGATCAAACCGACCAGTGGGCAGATAAGCAAATTGGCGAATGGTTCCCAGATTCTAAGTATCGTAACCAACAACATTTTGCTGTTGCCTTTTATGCCGACTCAATAGGGCACAGAGGTGCAGAGGATGCGTTGGCATACTCGGCTCAGGACTCCAGCTTAAGCAATATCATTCGTGCATCGAGCTTAGAACGTTTGGGCGGCAATACGGGTAAGAATACGCTTATCTCGCTAGCAAGAGCGGTGAAACATGATGATGAAATGATCCGTTTGGGCGTTGTGCAAGGCTCGTCTGGTTTCCCATTCACTGACCGTTGGCAGATTCTAGAGCCGCTACTGAAAGACCCTGTATTATCGATTCGTTCAGAAACCGCAGGTGCATTGGTACGTTATTGGGGAGAAATGAATCCTCTGCAGAAAGACCAAATCAAGCCTGCATTGGAAGAGTACATTGAAATACAGCAATTTAATGCCGATAGAGGATTTGGACGTACTAACCTAGGCAACGTTTACCGAGATTTAGGTCAGCACGATAAAGCGATTGAGTTCTATCAAGGCGCTATCGAGATTGAGCCTTACTTCGAAAACAGCTACGCCAACTTGGCGGATTTGTATCGAGCGCAAGGTAACGAAGCAAAAGCGTTGTCGACCTTGAAGCAAGGTATTGAAGCTCAGCCTAAATCTAGTGTTTTGCCATACAGCACAGGGTTATCTCTGCTTCGTGTAAAAGATTACGAACAAGCAACGGAGTACCTTAAACAAGCTGCTGAAACTGCACAAACCGACCCACAATATTGGTATGTGTATGGATTGGCTTTGGAGAAATCGGATGTGCTTGCGGCAAGTCAATCACTGCACAAGGCTTACCAATTTAGCCGTAACCCACAGCACCTGTATGCCCAGTGTGAAGTGTTGGCGCGAAACAGCCTTATACCGGGCGTACCAAAGGCGTTTGAGCAATGTATTTCATCACTGAGCAAGGTGGCACCGCCAGAGGCCATTAACCAATTGAAAGCTAAGTTTAAATAAAGCGATGAGGTGAGCTTGGCTACCGTGCTTGCTGCTTATTCCGCTTGTAACTAATTGTCGCGCTTATGAGCAATTATCACGTTTATAACTTATCGCGCTGATGAACAATTATCACGTGTATAACTAATAGTTATGGGGCTTGTGAGTAGGATGTACGCAGCCAGATTGAATTAAGGGAAGACCTATGAACCATGCGCAACAAGCAATTAACCAACTGATTGAACAAACAGAGAAAAGTGTTATCGGTCAGAGCCACGTCGTTCGGGCTCTGGTGATAGGGTTATTGACTAATGGGCATGTGCTTTTAGAGGGACTTCCCGGTACAGCGAAAACTCGTTCAGTGAAATCGCTGGCGAACCTACTGAACACCAGTTTTGGTCGAATTCAGTTTACGCCTGACCTGCTGCCATCAGATGTAACCGGTACAGAAGTGTATCAAGAGCTTGATGGAAAGCCTCAGTTGCACTTTCAACCGGGTCCTATTTTCAACAGTATTGTTTTAGCCGATGAAGTGAACCGTGCTCCTGCAAAGGTACAAGCGGCTCTGCTTGAAGCCATGGCGGAAGGAACGATTACGGTGGGTGGTCAAACTCATATCCTACCTGATCTATTCATGGTGCTCGCTACGCAAAACCCAGTTGAGCAAGAAGGTACGTATCCACTGCCTGAAGCACAGATGGACCGTTTCATTATGAAAGTCACGGTCGACTA
The DNA here is from genome assembly GCF_000272405.2 of Vibrio tasmaniensis 1F-187. GTDB lineage: Bacteria > Pseudomonadota > Gammaproteobacteria > Enterobacterales > Vibrionaceae > Vibrio > Vibrio tasmaniensis_A. The sequence continues at coordinate 21,105 of NZ_AJZM02000019.1, read as the reverse complement.
TCCAGAAGATGAAGCTGAACGCGACATCATTCGACTTGTGCGCAGTGAGGAACTCGGTAGCGAGACGAGTTCGGAATTAGTCACTCCAGAGCATATTGAACCTGAGTTGGTACTTGAAGCTCGCCGCCAACTTCCAGATATTGCCGTTTCCGACTTAGTTGAGAACTACATTGTGGCTTTGGTGATGGCGACTCGTAAGCCAGAGCGTTACCCAGAATCAAACCTATCAAAGTGGATTGAGATTGGCTCAAGCCCGCGTGCTTCTATTTCATTGGATAAATGCGCTCGCGCTTATGCGTGGTTGCAAGGGCGTGACCACGTCACGTTGGACGATGTGCGTGCCATGTTGCCGACCGTATTAGGCCACCGATTCTCGTTGTCTTACGATGCATTGGCCGATGGTATTGACCATCAAAGAGTGGTTGAAGAGCTGCTTGATAATGTTGAGATCGGATAACAAGGGGGCGTCATGGCGAAGCCAACACAAGCTCCCAAACCGCAAGGCCTTGATCCACGTTTGTACTGTGATTATTCAAGGTTAGTGCGAATACAGGCTCAAGCTGAGTCGTTTTCTCTGTTGCCTCATCTAAAGGCGGGCAGTGTATTGTCGGGCCGACATAATTCCCTGTTTCGTGGTCGTGGTTTGAATTTTGAGGAGTTACGACACTACCAACTGGGTGATGATATTCGTAACCTCGATTGGAAAGTTACGATGCGAACGGGTAAGCCTCATGTTCGTAGCTATACCAAAGAGAAAGACCGAAATGTAATGATCTGTGTCGATCAGCGCAGTTCGATGTTCTTTGCTTCTCAAAACACCATGAAATCGGTTGTTGCGGCCGAAGTCGCGGCACTGTGTGGATGGCGAGTCCTGAAAGATGGTGACCGTGTTGGCTTTGTTTTAGCTTCTCATCAAAAACTCTTCCACACCAAAGCACAGCGTTCACAGTCTGATTTACTGGCTCAGTTAAAGCACCTTACTAAAGCAAATCAAAGCTTAGGCGTAAGTGTAAGTGACAGCGAAGGAGTCGGGTTCAGCCAATGGATTGAACTGATAAAACGAATGAGATTAAAGCAGTCGACCTTAATTTTTATTAGCGATTGGCGCGACTGCCAAGAGCAACATCTAGACCGACTAAAGCAGTTACAGCAACACAACGACATCTTGGCCATAATGGTCACCGATCCATTGGAACAATCATTACCTCAAGATTTAGCAAGCGCAAATTGGGTGGTGGGTGATGGTCGCTTTCAACTTAATCTCGATAGCCAATCTAAGGTTAACCTCGCAAGTGAAAGCCTTGCTCAAAAGGCTGCACTTCAGAAACAGTCCCTTGCTAAATTGATGGCGATGAAAAACCTCCCTTATATCGAATTAGATACGTCTGGAACTCATATTTCTCAGCTTCAAAAGCTGGTGGGAGGGCGTTAGATGGCCGTTGAACATACGCCTCCAAGTACTTATATCCTTCGCGATCTGCACGACGTCGCCATTCCCGAGAGCGTGAGCTGGATGCCGCAAACTATTGGCTGGAAGATCCTTGGCGTCATTCTGTTATTGGTCGCTGTCTATCTGGCTTATCGTTTAGCGCTAAGGTGGTGGAATAACCGTTATCGCAAAGAAGCGCTTCAAGAACTCATGGTACTGGATGCAAGAGACAAGAACTCAACTGAACGAACCTTTAAAGTCCTCAAAGTGGTACTTCGTTACCTAGACAGCAGCAATGCAAAGCTGTTTGGAAAAGCCTATGTAAACCGTCTGAACGCTTATCTGCCTGTTAGCGCTAACACAAGTGAAAACAGCAATGCGTTCTTTGCCGATGAAGTTTCGGAATTATGGATGCAAAGCCTAATTGACCCTAATGTGCGTCTGAGCTTTGAACAGCGTTTAGAGGTGATTCAAACTGCGATGATGTGGCTAAAGCTTCATAAACCCGATGTACAAACAAAACCGAATGTACAGGTAATGGCTGAGGGGCAAGACAATGTTTGATGTTTTATCTGCCAGCTTTGAATTTGCGCACCCGCTATGGTTTATCGCGCTGCCTTTGCCGTTGTTAGTCTACTTTGCCGTGCCAGCTTACCGAACTAAGCAAATGGCTATTAAGGTGCCATTTTTTCGAGAATTGGTTGAAGCGATTGGCGAAGCACCGTCACAAGGTGCCAGCCAGTTAACACCAAGCTGGTGGCAACGGACCACGCTCATTATTACTTGGGTATTGGTCGTGTGTGCGTTAGCGAAACCAACCATTCTTGGTGAGCCACAAATTCGTGAACAATTGGGTCGTGATGTGATGGTGGTGGTCGATTTATCCGGCTCAATGGCGGAGCAAGATTTTACCTCTCAGCAAGGCGATAAAATCTCTCGCTTAGATGCGACCAAAGAGGTGTTAGCCGATTTCGCGAAAACCAGAAAAGGGGACCGACTCGGTTTGATCTTGTTTGGTGATGCAGCGTTTGTACAAACGCCATTTACCGCCGACCAAGATGTATGGTTTGAACTGCTTAATCAAACCGATGTCGCGATGGCAGGGCAAAGCACGCACTTAGGTGATGCGATTGGTCTTGCGATTAAGGTGTTTGAGCAAAGTGAGAAGCAAAGTGCTGCCGTTCAAGATTCAAGTGTTGATGCCAACGTGAAAGAGAAAGTCGTGATCGTATTAACCGACGGTAATGACACCGGAAGCTTTGTTGAACCTATCGATGCCGCCAAAGTCGCCAAGGCGAAAGGCGTTCGTATTCACGTTATCGCCATGGGTGATCCTCAAACCGTGGGAGAAGTGGCGTTGGATATGGAAACCATCAAACGAGTAGCGCAAGAATCCGGTGGTGAAGCCTTTGAGGCACTTAACCGCGACGAACTTACCAAAGCCTACGCTCAGATTGGTGAGCTAGAACCACAATTATATGAAAGTATCACTTATCGCCCTAAACAGGGGCTGCACCATTACTTAATGGCGATTGTTGTTGTGATGTATCTGACTGCCTTTAGTCTGGCGACTTTACGTAGAAGGTCGCTTTTGGCTTCTAAAACTAAAAAATTGAAAGGAGAGGATGATGCCTGATTCTCTCACTCTGCAACAGTTCTTTACCCAGTTTCATTTTATCCGACCTTTGTGGTTGTTGGCCTTTATTCCGATGTTCTTCCTGTTATGGGTTCGTTGGAGAGAAGAGACCAAACCAACGTGGAAAGACATTCTACCTGCACACTTACGTGATGCATTGACCATTGGTGAAACAGGCTGGCGTAGGCAGCTGCCATTGAAGCTATTGGTGGTGATTGTAACTATCGCCATCATTATCTGTTCTGGCCCAACATGGCAACGTGAAGCTTCACCTTTTGGGGAAGACAAAGCTTCGATGTTGGTTGTACTCGATAATAGTGAATCTATGCTCGCTAAAGATTTGCCTCCAAGTCGCTTGGAACGATCTAAGCAGAAAATTAGAGACTTATTGGCAGCTCGCAAGGGCGGTAACACAGGTTTGGTTGTGTATGCGGGCAGTGCCCACGTTGCGATGCCTGTGACTCAAGACAGCAAGGTATTCGAACCGTTTCTTGCGGCTATCACACCTGACATCATGCCGGTATCAGGTAAGTCAGCAGAAGAAGCGCTGCCACTCATAAATCAACAATTGTCTGGCGAGTTAGGTTCGTCAGTGTTGTTGGTATCGGATGGTGTAAATCCAAGTACCATCAGAGCGTTCGAGAGCTTCTTTAACGACAATCCGTATCAGTTGCTCATTCTAGCCGCAGGAAACAGTAATGTGGTGAGCGATAACCCTGTCGACCTAGATTCACTGCGTAACTTAGCGAGTAAGACAGGTGGACGACTGATCGAAGTGACCGTGGATGATTCGGATATCCAACAGCTCAACAACGCGGTTGAAAGAAACATGCAGCTCAACGGCGAATCTTCAATGCCTTGGAAAGACATGGGCTATGGACTGCTCATTCCAATGGCGATCATTATGTTGTTGTGGTTCAGAAAAGGGTGGTTGGTTCAGTGGTGTGTTGTTGGTTTGATGATCACAAGCAGCATCTATTCACCAGACACTTTGGCGAAAACAGTCAATTTAACCGCTGAGAAACCCGTTGTGGTGGAGTCGGTTACGGTTTGGGATAAAACAGTCCAATGGTGGTGGGATTTATGGTTAACGCCCGACCAGCAAGGTCAACGCCTGTTGAACCAGAAGGAATACCTTGAAGCGGCAAAACATTTTACTGACCCAATGAGAAAAGGCGCGGCTTACTACTATGCTCGCGATTTTAAGTTAGCTCACAGTGCCTTTTTACAAACCAAAACAGATCTTGGTTTGTATAACGCCGCGAGTGCTTTAGCTCGACAACGTGAATACCTTGCTGCGCGAGACCTTTTGAAGTCATTAAGCGAGAAAGAGGGTCTGTCACCAGAACTAAGAACGGATGTGGAGAACAATCTTGCTGTGCTTAGTGGGATTGTCGAAGAGGTTAACCGAACCAGTGAAAGTCAGTCCGGGACCACAGATGGCCCTGAAGAGTCTTTAGAACTCGAAGACGATCAGCCGCGAACGGGTGATGGCGCTGAAGAAGAAACGGTAGCGGAATTGATGCTCAAGGAAACGCTTAATGCCAATGAAATTTTGGGTAGCCAAGAGCTTGCCGATAAGTGGTTAAAACGAGTCGAAGCGGACCCTAAGTTCTTCTTAAAGTCCAAGTTCCAAATTCAATTAAGAGACCCTGCACCTTCCATCGAACAAGCGTCAAAACAGGAGCAAACCCAATGAGTCGATATCATTTAGCTCTTGAAGCCATTCAATCAAAGAGAGTGCGATTCAGAACCCATAAGTGGTTACTGTCGATGACTCTTATATTGAGTTGGTTTTCTCCTTTTGTTGCTTCTGCTGCCGATATCTTCGATCTCCAAAAAAGTGGTGACGTTGAGCTTATCGCTTGGGTAGGGGAAAAGCCAAAGTCAGGCGATAAGATAACGCCGACTAAAGTGAGCGTTAATGAGCAGGTAATTCTGAATATTGAGGTGGCGACGCCGCGTTGGTTAACGGGAGGGACTCGAATCGGCAGTATCGAAATCCCTAACGTGATCGCTAAGCAACGTAACCAACTCGCGACTAATTACACGGAACGGGTCAATGGCACTACATGGTCGCGTCAACGTTGGGAAGTGACGCTTTATCCGATGACTTCTGGCAAGTTTGTGATTCCAACCGTACCGGTTCGTATTCAAGTGTCAGCTCCTGATGGGTCAAACGTTGGTGGCACGCTTTATACGCAGCCGATTAAGTTTGAAGCCTCATTACCGTCTGGTTTGTTAAGCGATGAATCGCCTTGGTTTTCAGCGACAGACGTGGATGTTGAGCAGCAATGGCAACGTTCGAGCGAAGACTTAAAAGTGGGTGATGCGGTTACTCGAACCGTGACGATCAAAGCGAAAGACAGTTTGTCGGTGTTACTTCCCAATGTGTTGACCAATGAATCGACACAGCAATATCAAGCTTACCCGCAACCTAATCGTTTAGATGACACACAAGAACGTGGTGACTACCGTTCCAGTAGAATTGAAGAGACGGTTTATGTGATTCAGCAAGGTGGTGAATTTACCTTACCGGAGTTCACATTCCAGTGGTGGGACAGCAAAAATCAGCGTCTTGAGAGCGTGGTAATAAAAGGCGAAGTGTTTGAAGCAAAACACACATTCCAATTCTTCATCAAAGCTTACATGTCGGTCTTTATAAGCGTTGGTTTGGCAGTGGTCTTATGTGGCATGTTATTCGTTGCGGCGAAGCGCTATTACAAAAATCGACCAACACCAAGTTGGTTGGTATTGCGTCGTTTGCTTAAGCAAAATAATTGGCCCGCATTGAGAACCTTTATCTATCGTCAATTACGAAACGAAACCTCTCAGCTAGAACTGAATAAAGCGCAACTTGGTAAATTGAATGGACAGGAACGTTGGATAGAAGACAGTGAATCCCTCCAACAAGGGCGAGAAGACAAAAACGTATTTACTCGTTTGTGGAGAGGGTTACGTAACTTACCCAATGACACATCAAACTCAAGCAATTCTCGTTCAATTTTCGACCGCTTGAAAATCCCTAAAGCCTTGCCAGACTTAAAAGATAGAACTAAGTAGCAAACTTTAGTCATTCGCATCGAACAAAATCGGCAGGCTCTCTACTATAGGGAACCTGCTTCTTTAATATGGAACTGTATGAAAAGCACCGAACTCAATTTAATTCCTATATTTGTTGCTATCTATGAAGAGCAGAACTTATCTAGGGCTGCTAATCGCATGGATATAAGCCAACCTGCTGTGAGCAAAGCGCTTGCACGGTTGCGAGATATCTATGACGAGCCACTGTTTCACCGCACCACATCAGGCGTAGAGCCAACCACATTCGCTATTGATATCTATCCGGCAATGGCCGCTGCGCTTAAAAATTTTACGTCTACCTTATCTGCATCAAGAGATTTCGACCCCAAAACTTCAGGGCGCGTGTATTCAATTGCCTGCGTCTCGGCGGCAAGCTACGAAATGATGCCAAGAGTGATGCAGTTAATCAGTCAAGTTGCACCTGGTATCGCATTAGAAGTTCACCCTCTATTTACGGAAGATTACGAGTCTGATTTAAGGCTTCAAAGACACGATGTTATTATCGATATGACACCTAAAGGAAGAACCATGCTCAAGCATGAGGTGATTTCTAAAGAGGAACTGGTGGTGGTGTGCCGTAAGGACCATCCTACAATTGGTGATACGATCGATATGGAGCAGTTCCTATCAGTTGAGCATGTGGTTGTATCTCGTTGGCATGCACGTAAAAGCTTATTGAGTTCTGAACACTACAGTGACCTTGAAAAGCGCAGAATAGTCTATCGTGCTGCGGGTGTTGTTGAGATGCTGCCAGTTATTGAGGGCTCTGATTACATCGGAGTGTTACCTATGTCATCGGTGCGTTGTTTTTCTGAAAAGTACGCGGTTAAAACACTACCACTGCCATTCGAATTGGAAGACCTAGATATGTGTATGATTTGGCACCCGAGTCGCACTAATGAACCTAGCCACAAGTGGTTACGAGCTAAGATCAAAGCGGCAGCAAAAGACATATCAAGTTAGCCTCTAAAGGGGAATTAATGGAAAATGTTTGTGCTAATAGCCGTTATTCCCAGCACTAACATACGTTGATTGGATTTCGACCTAACTACAGGCAATCAAAAAGAGCCGCTTATCTGTTTTGACTAAATCAGTCTGAATTGATAAGTGGCTCTTTTACTTGGTGTGGGTTTCGACATTAAAACTAAGAAACCTTAATGACGTCTATTATTCGGTAATTTCTTGCAGAACTTTTCCAATTGAACCACTTGGTTGAGTGATACCCAGTTTATTCGAAAGCGTTGGTGCAATGTCGTATGGCGTGATTGCACGCGAGATTTTCTGAGCTTCAACGTCGTAGCCTGCGAAGATGACAGGGACATGTGTATCGTACTTCCATGGCGAGCCATGAGTCGAGGCGATTTGAAGGCCTTCCATGTCGTTAATGTAGCTACGTGGAGCAAATACCACATACACATCGCCAGAACGAGCAGGGTGGTAGTTGTTTTTAATTAGCTGCATCACATGCGTATCCGGTACTCGGTTAGCCGCAATGTCACTACTTGATACAGCAAACGCAACACCTTTCACTTTTGCAATCTCATCAGCAATGGCTTCTTGTACCTTAGCTAGATCAAGCTTCTTCTCAGCGATCAGATCATGATTCAGATAGATATAAGGTTGTGCGTACAAGCGAATCGCGTCTTTGGTTAAACCAAATTCATCCTTCAACCGTTTCTCAACACCACTCGAGAGTAGTGTGTCTTTATTGAAGTATTGAGCTTGATTGAAGCCAAGCGCATTTGCCGCAGGTGAAGATTCAGGTACACCGTGGTCGGCAGACAGCACAATCAATGTGTTTTCTAGCCCGACTTGGTTATCCACGGTTTTGAAAAGCTTAGCGAGAGTTTTATCAAGTCGGATAAGGTTGTCTTCTGTTTCTAGGCTTTCAGGGCCGTAAAGGTGCACCACGTAGTCGTTTGAAGAGAAACTCACTGACAGATAATCAGTCACGTCGCCTTGACCAAGCTTCTCTTGCATCAACAAGGTGCTAGCGAAGTTTTCCGTGATCTCGTCACCAGCAGGGCTCACGGTTAGGGTGGTGCTGTAGTACTTGTAACTTGCCGGGCCGTATGGGTGAGGGAAGGTGCGTTGGAAATCACCGAGTTTCACTTTGTGTTCGGTATCGTGCTCTTGCAGCGTGTAGTTTTCACGTGGTAATGAGAGCTCCCATTTCTGTTTCGAGTACTCTGCAGCAATCGCTTTCTCGTTCCAACGTGATACCCAATCTGGATACTCGTCGTAGTAATAGTTGCTGGTGACAAACTCAGATTGCGCTTTGGAGAACCAGAAGGCTTTACCACTGTGTCCCGCCAATGAGATTGCGCCGCGGTCTTTCACGGATACACCGAACACTTTTGATTTGCCACTATTGGAAATTGTCAGCTCGTCACCAAACGTGGTGGCAAGTATAGGCTCTGGAGATCGCCCATCACCTTGTGCTGTCTTCTGAGTTGGGTCGATCTCAGTTGCTTTATCGACACCCGCACCAGAGGTCAACATTTTGTAGTTACCGTCTTCTACGTTATACACCAAACGTTCTTCGCTACGGTCATACCAAACGTTACCTACCATGCCGTGTACGCTCGGTGAAGCGCCGGTTGCAAGCGACACATGGCCCACGATCGTTTCCGTGTTGCCATGTTGATAGTTCGCGTTGGTGTAGTAAGTACCGTCATCCATTAAGTACCGGAAACCACCTTCACCGAAGTTGTGCTTATATCGTTCGATAAGATCTGCGCGCAGGCCATCTACCGTGATTTGAAGGACTAGATTTGGCTTCTCTGCTGCTGAGACAGGGAAGGCACAGAGTAACGCGAGTGTAAGTCCTGAAAGCTTGGTGTATTGCATAGAAGTTCCTTATTCAGCGTTGCCGCAGAGTTCTAACGTTTTGGTCAGATTTCTAACGTGTGTCAAATTTCTAATGTGTGTATAGTGCAAGTCGTATTTTAGTATCGCTTGTGAAGGTTGTTGATTCATAACCGTTGGCACCTTTAGTTAGTTCATTCTTTAACTAGCTCACAGCTTTAGCTAGTTCGTATCCTTAACTAAACGCAGGCCCATATCTGACATAGTGATCGATTGGCTTGCGAAGTCGCGACGATAACTTTCAGATTCGTTTTCGTCATAAGCAAAGCTGCCACCGCGAACCGATTTATGTGATAAACCAACGTCGCTGTGTTTTGCGTTGTTAGGATTGTCTGTTGGACCGAATCGGTAGAAGGTGTCATCGAAGGCATCAATCACAAACTCACCCACGTTTCCGGTCATGTCATATAAGCCTAGTTCATTTGGCTTCTTTAGCCCGACTGGATGTGCGCTATTTTTAGAATTTGCTGAGTACCACGCAACATCATCTAAGTTATTGGAACCACTGTAAGTATAGCCTTTGCTCTTGTTGCCACCTTTCGCTGCAAATTCCCATTCAGCTTCAGTCGGCAGACGGTATTCTTCACCTGTAAGTTCGTTCAATTGTTCAACGAAGTAGTTCGCCTGTTGCCAACTTAAGTTATTGACCGGAACTTGTGGGTTTTGGAAATAACTGAGAGATGAACCCATCACCGATTCGAACAATTCTTGAGTCACCTCAAACTTCGCAATATAGAAACTATCTACAGTTACATTACGTGCAGGACGCTCTGCTTTGGTCGCTTCTGGATCGTTCGACCCCATGGTGAATGTGCCGCCTTCAACCAACACCATCTCTTGGTCAATTTGTTGGGCGATGGGGTGTGTAGGCACGCTCGCACAGCCGCTTAGGAAAATAGTCATGGTGACGCTGCTGATCGCCGCTATTTGTTTGTAATTAAAAAATTTCATCACGTGCCTCGAATGTTCGAAATAGAGGGCAATTTTAACGTTTAAGGTCATTCCTATTGGTTATAAAGGGTATAACATGCCACTGATTGAGATAGGTATTATGATGGCTACAGACACTAAGATAGGTAGATAAATCATGCACATTACTCAAGGTCCACAATACAATGGTAAAGCGTCTAAACGCTTGCATGTTATGGCTAAGCCAATTGGCGCAGCGTGCAACATCGACTGTAAATATTGTTATTACCTAAGTAAGCAAGATTTGTTGGAGTACAAGAAAGGCAGTTCTCCGAGAATGGATGATGAGACGTTAGAAACCTATATCCGACAATATATCGAAGGTCAAAACACGCCTGAAATTATCTTCTCATGGCAGGGCGGCGAGCCAACTATGCTGGGTTTAGCGTACTTTGAAAGAGTGGTTGAGCTACAAAAAAAGTACCAGCCTGAAGGTGTGTTGATTTCAAATGATCTACAAACCAATGGCACGCTGCTGAATGACGATTGGGGCCGATTCTTAGCAAAGAATAACTTCCTGATTGGCTTGAGTATTGATGGCCCTGAAATGCTGCACAATGCGTATCGTGTTAATAGAGCAGGCCGTGGCACATTCAAACAAGTGATGGCGGCGGTTGAGTTGCTGCACAAACATCAAGTTAAATTTGCAACGTTGACTTGTGTGAATAACCTCACCAGTCAAAATGCACTTGAGGTGTATCGCTTCCTACGTGATGTGGTGAAGTCTCCACAAATGCAGTTTATTCCTATCGTTGAACAGAAAACCTTTAGAACGGTTGCGCCACAAACATCCCAAGTGAGTGAGCAGCTAAAACAAGGCGACAAACGCCTGATCCCCGGCCATAAAGATTCGATCATGGAATCGTGGTGTGTGTCGGACTTGGCTTGGGGTAACTTCCTGATCTCTGTGTTTGATGAGTGGGCGAAGAACGACATCGGTAAAGTGTTCGTTCAGTATTTTGAAGCGAGCTTAGAAACGTGGATTGGTCGTCCGAATCCGCTTTGCACTCTGAATGAGATCTGCGGTAAAGGCCTAGCGATGGAGCCAAACGGTGATGTGTTCTCTTGTGACCACTACGTTTACCCTGAATACAAAATTGGCAATATCCACCACGAGAAGCTTGATGATTTAGCGTACAGCGCACCACAGCAAAAGTTTGGTTTTGCTAAATCACGCACAATGACCAGTCAATGTCAGCAGTGTGAGTACAAGTTTGCGTGTCATGGTGAATGTCCGAAAAACCGCTTTATCAAAACTCGTGCAGGCGAACCGGGCTTGAACTACTTATGTGCAGGCTGGCACAAGTTCTTTTCTCATGTCGACAAGTCGATGGCTTATATCGCTCGTGCGATGGGGCATCCGGTTGCTCATGGCAAATTCAGTGATTCAGTATTGATGGCACATCGTGCAAAACAGGCGCAACAAACTACGTTCGAGACCAAGTTTTAACTCGTTTTTTGGGTCAACAGGTCCAAGACAAATTTAATCAGATACGAGTCTAAGGACAGGCTAAGTTCTCCAGTTTAAGGTAATACTATGATGAAGAAGAGTTTAGCGACGGCTGTTGCTCTATTAGTTTCAACGTCCGCATTAGTTTCAACGTCCGCATTGATTTCAACGTCTGCGATGGCAGCGAATAGCGTTCAGCAAACTGTTGACGCACCGGCACAAAATATCAATCAAGTGCTCGAAATGACGGACACTCAAACCCGTATTCAACAGTTGTCTTACATGGCTCAAGATCAGAATCAATCCGTTGAAAATCGTACTGGTGCACTGCAAGAACTTGCTTCATACCCAAGCCAAAATGCGCTGGTGGCGGTGGCAAGAGGCTTAAAAGATCAAAACCCTGAAGTTCGTGAGGCTTCGATTATCGGTTCTTCGCCATATCAACTTGAGCATCGTTGGGCGTTAGTTTCGCCTTTGCTGAGCGATACAGACTCTATGGTTCGTCATTCAGCAACATCGAACTTAGTTCGTGATTACAATACGTTAGATAAAGAACAGAAAGCACAAATCGAACAACCTGTCGCTGAGTTAATAACATTCTTGGAATCACAAGAATCTGAAAAGTTTCAATTGTTGTTCGCTGACGTGCTCCGTTGGCACAATGAATGGGATAAAGCGGAAACGATTTATCTTGAGTTGATTAATACTCACCAGAAAGACCCTCAAGTTTGGCTGAGCTACGCGGATAACTTCCGAGCTCAGAATAAAGATCAACAAGCGGTCGAGGTGTTGGATCGTGGTTTGAAGAACGTGCCGGACAATGCAGCGATGCACTATTCTAAATCATTAACTTTGGTTCGCCTTGAAGACAAGGCAGCAGCAGCCAAAGAGATTGAAGTAGCAGCAGAACTTGCAAAAGATAACAGCTACTACTGGTACTTGAATGGGGTACTACAAGAAGAGCTGGATATCGACAAATCGACTAAATCGTTCGAGAAGGCGTATTTGATCTCTGGTTCTCCGGAGCAGTTATACGCGGTATGTGATATCTACGTGCGATACGGCAACGACAAGACCGATGATTGCTTAAGTGAGCTAGGTAAAGTGGCTCCTGACTATGTTATTGAGCAGCTGAAAGAGAAGCGAGTAGCGCCAAGCTCATAATATTTGAATGAGTAAATAGATAAGCCGCTTATGAAAAGCCAGTCGAAATATTCGACTGGCTTTTTTGGATCTTAATTGCTGCAAGTGACCATCGATTTGAATTCGAGCTAAAAAACAAAACTCAACATGATGGTGTAGAGCAATGCATCTTTATCGGTTTTAGGGGCGTCAATAAAGGCACCGTTTGACCTACGAGCTTCGAAGAATTGCATTTCACCATTGATAGATATATTTGACATCAAGTCGTAATCTACACCGACTAAGTAGCTATTCCCTTCTAAGTGCTCATTGGCGTTAAATTGCGCGCCGTATACTACGTAAGGTGTGAATACTCCTAAATGGTAACCTAGGCTGGCGTACATGGATGAAGAAACGTCACTGATTTGACCTTCGCTCGCCAATACCGCTTGGCCAAATTCATATTCAGCGCCTAGCGACCAAAGTTGGATGTGTTGGTTGTCTGCTGTTGGAAGCGTGCCAACGTTTTTAATTTTTGTCGTTTGATCGAAATTTGAATCAAGGAAAGATAAGTTCCAACGATAGTTATCACCACTTAATTGAAGGTTTGCACCAAACATTCGATTTGTTTCGAATTCCAGCTCGGTTGTCGAATTGAACTCTACTTCATTCTTATCTTTGATTCCGACAAATGGAGAGAGTTGTAGGGTAGCTTCATCGGTTACATCATGAGTCCAACTCACTTTGACACCGTTGAAAGCGGTAATACCAAGAACGCTGTTATACACCTCTGTCGGTGGTCTTGCCGTCATATAGGCTTGGCCAACATAATAGTATTCAGAGGCAAGGAATAGTGGCAGTCGTAATCGACCAATACTCACATCGAAGTCGTTAAATTCATAGCCCAAGTAAGCCCACTCGAGTTGAGGATCACTCCAATCATATTGGGGTGGTTTGACAACTTGTACGGAAGCTTTAAATGAGTTGTAAAAGTAATCGAGTTGAACTCCAAGTGTGGTATCACAGTCATAACAATTTTCATCGGTAAAACCATTGTTGATGATTAAAGGGGAGTCGTTATCTGATGTTGCCCAAGAAGTAGAACCAAATCCGCTTAACGAAAAATTATCGGTAAGTTCAATAATAGCTAAAGCCGGAGAGGCAATTGAAGCACATAGCACTGACGTAATTATTTTTTTCATATTATTTCTCCGAGCTTATAACGTATAGAATATTGGCATTTTCAGGGAGCGTCGAGAGCGGGGCGTACCCAATTCGATTGGGCTTGTCATCAAGCCAGTCAACCAAGGTTTCGGTGGACGCCGATTTAATCTCTCTTGGATAACGAGCTTTACCTGAGAAGGATAAGCTCGCCCAATGGGCATTCATTTGAGCTGCGTTTTTTCCAAGCAGTTGTTGGTAAAAAACTTCACGTTCGCTGCTGTTTTCAGGCCAATCAGAAAGTTCTACACGTTTACCATCGAGTCGTTTTGTTTTTCCTCTATACAGCTTCCTTGCTTTGTTTATCGATATTTCTTCAAATCCTGAATCTAAAGAGAATATGGCGTAATCTTCTGCGGCATGAGCTGGGCTGAGAAGAAGCAAGTTTCCTAATAGCCCTACCGCGACTGGCAATATGACTCTGCGTGGAAGTGTTTTTATTGTTTTAATCCAATCCATGGGTTTCTCCTAACAAGTCGCACTTTCTATTTGATGGAATAGCTTTTCTTTTCTTACGGGCTTCGCTACGTATCCATCCATGCCTGAATCAAAGCACTTTTGAATATCATCATCGATAACACTGGCGGTTAACGCGATGATAGGAGTTTTGCTTAAGCCTAGATTTTTCTCATGCTCCCGAATCTCCTTAGTTGCTGTGAAGCCGTCCATAACGGGCATCATGCAATCCATTAATATAATGTCGAAACTACTGTCGTTTTGGTACATATCAACGGCAATTTGACCATTCTCTGCAATTTCAAAAGCGTAACCAGCCCTTGTTAGCATGACCGAAGCGACTTTTTGGTTAACTCGATTGTCTTCGACGAGCAGTATTCTTTCAGATTTGCTCGGAACCGGGTTTTGTTCTATTTCCTCTGGTACTGTCCGTTTAGCTGCAGCATTAAGAATCGGCGTTACGGTCGCGGGTTTTTTCGTAGGTTTAGTTTTGTAGGCAACAGGAAGTGGCATTGCTTCAACGGCGGCAAGTACTTTTTCTTTTAACATTTCAAATTTGAATGGCTTTGGCACATAGTCATCCATGCCCACGTCGAAACACCTTTGAATATCGTCATCAATCACACTGGCGGTCAGGGCAATGATAGGGATACGACGCGTGGCATTGGTCTCTTTTTCAACGCGGCGAATATTACTTGTCGCTTCAAAGCCATCCATAACCGGCATCATGCAGTCCATGAGTATTGCTGCGTAGTGAGGGTTCGAGCTGAACATGTCCACGGCTTCCTGGCCATTATTCGCAAACTCGAATTCAAAACCACTTTTACCAACATGAAGTCCGGCAATTTTTTGGTTGACCTTGTTGTCTTCGACGATCAGAATTTTGTGTTGTATCTCTAGAGAAGGTTGGTTCGCTTCTGAAAGCTCAACCCGACCTTGTGTATCACAGAGCTCAACCGCTTTAATCAAACGTAAACCGAGTAGGGGCTGTGATACTTGAGCCGTAACACAATTGCCGATGTCAGCCGGCTCGCTCAAAAATGATCGAATCAAGCAGATAGTGATGCCGTTTTGGTGGAGCTTATCTAAGTCACTGGTATAGTCATTGGCTTGGAATGTGTTATCTTCAGCAAAGACAACTGTGATTGGGTTAGCGTGCTTTTGAATCGTGAGTTGTTGTGTAAGCTCAACTGTATCTCTCGTTCGTTGGGTTATTTCTAAACCATAGAGGTTAAGGTCCCATTCTATTCGTTTAGAGAGCATGTTCGCGTTACCTAGAACATAAATGTCGGCGGTTGCTGTGCTTGGTTTTGGCAACATTAAATCAATGGGTAATTCTAGATCGAAGTAGAAACAACTGCCTTCACCTTTGACGGAGTCGAGTTGGATCTGACCACCCATAAGTTCAACAAGCTGAGTACTGATCGCAAGGCCAAGACCAGTACCACCGAATTGTCTGGTCGTTGAATCATCTTCTTGAGCGAACGGTTCGAATATCTGTTTCTGTTGCTGTTTATCGATACCAATCCCCGTGTCTCGCACAGAAAACCTTAGGGTGACATTGTTTTCTGCTTTGTTTAGCGTTTGGATTGACAGGGTAACGCCACCTTTTGCTGTGAACTTCACCGCGTTCGACATAAAGTTCATCAAGATCTGTCTTAATCGGTGATCATCGATCATCACGCGTGCAGGTGTGTCTGGGCTGATATCAACGTTCACTGATATTTTTTGCTCTTTAGCTTTTGGCGCGACAATAGATGCGATGTCGTAAATGGATTCTCTAATCGATGCCGAATGCGGGCTGATTAATAGCATGCCAGATTCAATCTTAGAGAAGTCTAAGATGTCGTTGATCAGGCTTAGCAGTAGTTGGGATGAGGTCTCGATCGTATCTACATAATCACGTTGTGTTGGTGTAAGTGGTGTGTCTGACAGGATCTCCGAAATTCCGATAACGCCATTCAGTGGGGTTCGAATTTCATGAGACATATTGGCCAAGAAGCTACTTTTCGCTTTGCTAGCTTGTATTGCGTGGTCTTTGGCTTCTTCGGCGTCTTCTTTCGCTCGCTCTGCGTCTTCTTTCGCTATCGTTAACTTCTCTTTTGCATGTTCTCGTTCGATGGTCAGTCGCTCTACTTGCTGAGCAAATAGGCTGAGTTCGTCTTTGCCTTGAATCAGTTTGTCCAAAGAAGGGCGGGTATCATCATTTTCACTTTTTAAGAACCTAAGAACGAGCCCAAGATTGTTGGTGACTTGTTTCGCTAAACTCAAGGTCAACCCCATCACGATGGTAGCGAGTAAAGCGACGATAGAAATAAATAGTGTTCGCTCCATCTGAGCATCGGAGATAGCTTGACCTACTTCTGTTTGGAATTCTTGTTTGATGACATCTCCTAAATTCTGCAATAGGTTTAGTCGAGCACTCATCGCATTGAGTCCAATAGTGATTTCTTGTGGGGTAAGGGCGACTATTGTGGATGCGCTATGAAGCCCATGACGTATCTCTTGGCTTTTCATAAAAGCCTCATCTTTAAATACCTCAATCATGAGTGAAACTTGATGTGCATTGGCATTTAAGGATACAAATCTTTCTAAGAACAAAACTTGCCTAGCACTGAGGCTTTCAATCAACTCAGCAAGTTCAGAATCATATTCTTGATGGTCTTGGTAAATATCGAAGAGTGAAGCGCTGAGCTTAAACTCCTCATTAGACCAGAACATTAACCACTCTAATTGTTGAAGTGCGGATAAGTGCTGTTGAATTCCCCGTTTGGTATTTTCAAATGGGACTTTTTCTATTTCGAGGAGTAACTGTCTGTACAAATCGCTCTGCCACTCAAGGGCATCTAATTTGTCGTAGCTACCAGTGGCTTTCATCGTCGATAAGGTCGCTTCGCTGAAGTCGGCAACCAGTTGATTCATTTCATCAGAAGTATCTAAAAAAATGATTGGAGACAGGTTTTCTAATTCAGCCCTCACTTGACCGCTCTGTATCGCGAACTCTTCCGGGCTAGAGGCCAGAGTACTTCTATACAGAACCGAGATTTCTTGAAGATACACAGATAAATGATTGGTTCGTTCAAAATCGGTCAACTGAGTCGTTAAAATATAAGCTTGTCTACCTGCGAGGAAGAGTAGTAATGAAATGGGAAGTAGAACTAAGCCAAAGAGTTTATGTTTGACTGAAAGGTTATTCCAGACCGTAATCGCCATATAAGGATCCATCCAACTGTTTTTATATAAAAACAGTAGAATAAAAATGCCGATATGGAAACTTTGAAACTGTAAATTTAATGGAAGTGTGGGAGGGGTATAAGTTCTTGTGATTCCACAGCTTATTTTGAAATTGCTTCTCTTGCTAGCAACTTATAGCGTTTGGCGGTCGGTTTGATTTTGATGCTTATTGATGAGTATCTTAAAAAGCGAGTTAATTAAGGTGATTTTTATCGAGACTTAGTTCAAATAGAAGTTGCTCTAATACCGTTTTTGCAGAAGGTTCTAGTGCCCAAACACCGAGCATTCTGTTCAGTGCAGCGCGGTACACTCTGTTTTTGAGTAGGAAAGCGAGCGTACGCGTATCGTTGCTCAGAACATTTGATTGTACGACGGTTAACTCAGCTTTGTTCTCGATATCGATTTTCTGAAGATTGAAAGCGGGTAGAAAGGCACACTCATACCAAACTTCTATGATCTCTCGAAGTTCGATTTCTTCTTCAGGCACGTCACAGCCCTGAAATATATGATTCTCAGGAATTGCGGATAAGTAAGCAACATCAAGCTTGTCTGCAACGAATGTGTACATTTGTTTCCTTGTTACCTGTGGTATTGAGTCGAATCATCTCTCTCACTTATGATTTTGTCAATTACATCCATGTCGCGAAATGACGAATTGTGAGTAAGCGTTATGATTTAGCTCAAACTGTTTAAGTATTTGTCTGTTAAGCCAAAATATTTCAAGTTTCCATCTGGCTCTAGAACCAAACTCATGTTGGATGTGGCGATTAAGCCGGGATCATTGGTCGAAAAAATGACTGTCTTATTCAGCAACTTATCGCTGAACAAACGGTTAAAGTATTGCGCGTTTTCTTGCTCAGCACCGTTGAAGGGCTCATCAATAATTATCAGAGATTGCTCGCAGTTACCTAAACCAAGTGCCAAACGCAGCTTTTGTTGAATGCCATTGGGAAGACCTTTGCACTTATCGACACTCAATTGAGTCGCCAAGCCTTCTGGCAGCCATTCGTCTAGCTCGAAGAAGCTCACCATCTCCTGCATTTTCTCTGTCGGAATCAATCCATTGTGTAAAATGAAATTGGTCTCCAAAGAACCTTCGAAAATGTGCAAATTGAAAGGGATGTAGTTAATCGACGTGCGATAGCGATAACTGTTGAATTGCTTAATGTTATAGCCATCGACAGACACCGCGCCCTGATAACGATCTTCTAAACCAGCCATGATTGAAATGAGCGTGGTTTTTCCACAACCAGTCGGGCCACATATGACGACTTTTGCACTGGGAGGTATCTTGAAACCAAGGTTGGTTAACCCTGTTGCTGCCCCTGTGTAACGGTGGCTGACACCACTGCCCACAATATTTCCTTGGAACAGCCGAATAGGCGGGCTTTTTTCTAGCGTTAGCTTGTCGTCATTCATCGACATTAAATTGTTTATCTGTGCCGATGACGCCTTGATGGATTGAAACTTAGAAATTGAGTTATAGATACCCATGATCGGGCCTAGTGCTTTCCAAACGAGAATAACGGTCGCAAGCATCGCACCCGCATCAGAAGTGCCTTCCATGACTCCGATTACTGCGGTCACGATACTTGCAGTACCAATCACCTGAATCAAACTACCGCCTGCAGCCTGAATTTTACTGTTGGTTACAGCAACATTCTCCGCATCACTGGTGCTTTGCATATGGGAGGCACTAAAACGAGATTGAACCACGCGCAACAAAGGCAAGCCTTGAATGGTCTTGATACCACGAAGGATTTCATTCCATTGGTAAGAGACCATGGCGTTGGCGCGAGAGCTTTTAGATGTAGCTTGTGAGTAGATGTAACGAGAGTAAACACAGAACACCAACATTAATATTAAGCCACCCATCACCACAAGCGCTGCCGTGCCAGACATCAGAGCAATCGCAATGATGAATACAATCACAAACGGCATATCAAAGTAACTAAGGGTCGATTCTGCGGTCACTAAGCGGCGGAAGGTATCGATATCTTTCAAACGAGCCAACTGAGACGAAACCCCTGCGGTTGAAGTCATTGCGTAGGGCAGCCAAAGCAGTTTCGATGTTACGGCTTGGGATATGTGAACCGCGAGATCTTTACCTGAGGTGGCAATGATGTTGACCCGCATCTTTTTGAAGAAGTATTCCGAGAAGCCGACGATCACGGCAAATAGGGTCAACCAATAGAGCGTGGCTTGAGAGCTCGAAGTCAGTGCGAAGTTATAGACACTCATGATGAAGAATGGCTGCAATGCACCGAGAATACTAATGACGAAGCTCAGAATGATCAGGCTTTTAAGTTCATTGTTGTAACGATAGAAAGCGTATTTTATCCAATTGCTTCTGTCTTGCGATTCCGGAGGTGGTTCGCGGAACAGACGAGAATATTCGCTAATAGAAATCAGCAAGCAGGGCTTTTTACACATTGGGTATTCAATGGTGTTGTTGTTCGTGTAATCAAACAGCAGCAACTTCCCATCTTTTGTCCCTAAGAAGATGGCACTGAGGTTTTCTATCTCAATAAAGCACGGGTGAGGATATTTATCGATATTCTCGAGTGTCTTTAGTTTTGTCACATCACAGCGGTATCCAAGGCGCTCTATGGTTGCTGTAAAGCTATCACCGTCTTTGGGTTTTGGAATAAAAGCATCGCTGAGTATAGCGGGCGTGCCTTCCCATTCGAGTGCTATCAAGGTGTAGGCCAAACCACGAATAAGTGGCGATTGACTGTAACGTTCGTCGTATCCACTAGATTCAAAATCCAAGACACGTTGCGGCACATTATTGAAGTCTACTAGGATACTCATTGGTCACCTCCGGTAAGTTTTACGCGTTTGAGGCGGTGGTTGAGTTTGTCCATTTTATTGCTGGCGATGATTAAGATTTTGTCATTGGCACGATAGGCGGTACTGGTCAGCACGACGCGCGCAAATTCCTCATCAAAGACACAATCTATATCGTCGAATATTAATACACGTTTACTGGCGAGCAGGGCTCTGACTAATAACAGAGCATATCCCACTTGGCGAGAGAATGGATTGCGCATATGCCCTTTGAGTTCCGTATAAAAACCAGCAGGAAGTCCGTCAATTTGCGCCTTGATGTTCATGGTTTCACATAAGGCGAAAGCAGTGTTATTCAAGCTTGGACGGAAACAGGTGAGGTTATCAATAATGGTCCCTTCCACGAATGAACTTGTTTTATCAACCATCAGCACGCTGTTACGCCAAACGTTGTAGTTTACGTCACTCAGAGGCGTGCTATTAATCATGATGTCCAGTTTGTTATCATTGTTCTGACGTGTAATACAGTTAGCAAGGTGGGTCTTACCGGAGCCACTTTTCCCGGTAAGCAAATAGGTTTGTCCGAGTTCAAATTCGATACGCTGTTTTTCAGAATATTTAACAGAAATACGTTCTACTTCGGTCGTCTCATGTTGATGTTCAACCGATGCGGCCAGTTCAAGAAGCTCGGCGATGCGCTGTATATGGAGTTTGTTTAGTTCCCAACGGCTCGCGGTACGCATCACTTGTTGGTAGGGCGCAAAGTAACGGTTGGTCAGCATGATTATCGCGGCCATGATGCCTTGGCTTGACTCCATATTGATCACGGCTGTTGCCAATACCACC